>JADFZM010000074.1 GCA_015232535.1 Candidatus Omnitrophota bacterium | reverse complement strand
TTTTATCACCCCGTTCCGTGCCTTTCTATGAAAAGCATAGTTTTGCATTCGCCCGCCAAATTAAATCTATTCCTTAAAATAATCAATAAGAGGCCTGATAATTACCATAATATCGAGACTGTTTTTGAAAGGATCAGTTTATTCGATGAGATCGCTTTCAGGGAAATAAACGAAGACAAAATAAGGATTATATGCAACCATCGGGATGTTCCGACCGGGCCGAAAAACCTTATTTATAAAGCAGTTACGCTTATAAGGCGCGATTTTTGCATATCCCAGGGAGTAGAGGTCACGGTCAAGAAACAGATACCGGTTGCGGCAGGATTAGCCGGGGGGTCAAGTAACGCGGCAACCACTCTTTTAGGCATAAATAAACTTTGGAAGCTTGGTTTAAGCAGGGAAGAATTGGTAAAATACGCAAAAGTCCTGGGAAGCGATGTGGCTTTCTTTTTGCATGATACCTCATGGGCGCTAGGCACGGAACGGGGTGATAAAATAACCCCCCTTAAGATTAAGTCAAAATTAAGCCATATTCTGGTGGTCCCAAGGATCAAAGTATATTCAAAAGATATTTACGGGGCTATCAATTTGGGGTTGACAAAAAGGTCTCATAATGCTACTATTCTAATCCAATATTTGAAGCATAGTTGTGGGCAAGATATAGATAAATATATAAGAAACGATTTGGAACAGACGATAATTGGTCTCAATCCGGCTTTACAGGGATTAAAACAAAGATTGAAGCTGCTTGGAATTAAAGGAGTTATGATATCAGGAAGCGGCCCGGCCGTTTTTGGTATTACCGATAATGAACGCCATGCAGAATCGATCAAAGATAGATTAGATAAAGTTTATTCCCAGGTGTTTGTCGTTAAGACAAGCTGAAGAAGGAGCCATTTTATGGAGATTACAGAGATTCGTGTGTTCCCCAAAGAAGGTGTTGACAAGAAATTAAAGGCCTATACGACAGTTACTTTCGACAATTCTTTTGTCGTAAGGAACATTAAGGTTATACAAGGCGCAAATGCTCTTTTTATAGCAATGCCTTCGAGAAAAATGAAGAAGGCTTGCCCGAGATGTAATTCTAAAAATGAGGTAGGCAGCAGATATTGCAATAATTGCGCCTCTCCTTTGGAGCAGCCAAAGGAGAAGACCGACGCTAAATTGGAGCACAGGGACATTGCCCATCCAATAACGCAACAGTTTCGCGAGTATCTGCAGAATAAAATTATCGAAGCCTACAAGACTCAAAGCACCTCCGGGGCTCATTTGGGCGGTTCGTTTGAAGGCGAAGACTTTATCGACGAATGAGAGCGGCTCTGCTATGTTCAGGGAACAAAAATCGGAAGGATATTGCCCGGATACTGCTTTTAAAATTTATAGATAAGCTTAAGCAGTCAACCCGCAATATTGTACTCCTTCGGTAATTATAATAAGTCAGGATTTTGCGTTTGAACGTCATCTGCGGGGCTGCGCAAAATCGGCCCAGAGGGCGTCGGTGTTCCGAAGAAGTCGGCACTCGGCTAGGTTAGCCGATTCCCGTTAAAAGCATTTAGATTAATCAGCATACACTGATTTCTTATGAATGTTTTATTCGAGGGAAAATCAGTTACCCCGAAAAGCGGCTATTGTAAATTTTGCGTATTTATATGCGCGCCAAATTATCGCGATTTTAGTTGTAATGCAAATTGATGGATAAATATTGCCCGGTAGTGTAATTGGTAACACTCGAGAATTTGGATCTCGCTTTCCAGGTTCGAACCCTGGCTGGGCAGTGGATTTATTTTTGCCCCGTTAAATGGGGCAAAAATAAATCTGTTGTTCGAAGGGAACCTATGCGGAGCATGGGTTCCGACCACAGGGAGTCCCGTTAAAATGATTATGAACGGGAGAACCCTGGCTGGGCAGCACTTTGACTCGGCCTTAGGTCTAGCTTGTGTCTGAGGGCGTAGGAAGAGAATAAAAATAAGTAAGGATTAATCCTTGAAACCGATTGTGACAATAATTCTGGCGGCGGGAAAAGGAACGAGGATGAAATCCGAGCGCCCGAAGGTTTTGCACAAGGTTTGCGGGCGGCCGATTATCCATTATGTGCTGGATATTGCAGAGGCGGCTGGTTCATTGAAAACGATAGCTGTTTTAGGCTATAAAAGCGAAGAAGTCAAAGCCCAATTGCCTAAGGGTTGTTTGACCGTGATTCAGAAAAAACTCCTTGGCACCGCAGACGCTGTCAGAAGCGCTTTGCCCGGGCTGGGCGGTTTTCGCGGCGATATTTTGATATTGAGCGGGGACACTCCTCTTCTGGATAAGACAGTCCTGAGGGCATTGATAGCAAGGCACCGGAAAACAAAAGCTGCCTGTACTTTTTTAACCTCGGTTGTCCCCGATCCTTATGGTTACGGACGCATCATACGTGACGATAAAGGAATGGCAGTCGCTATCCGGGAGGATAAAGACGCAACCGGGCTTCAGAAGGAAATTGCGGAGATCAATGTCGGCCTTTATTGTATCGATGCCTTTGAGTTGGAGCAGGGTTTAAAACAGGTCAAATTGAACAAAAAGAAAAAAGAATTTTATTTAACCGATCTTATTGAATATTTATCTCAGCAAGGTAAAAAGGTGCAGACGATTGAAACGAAAGAATGCGAAGAAGGATTGGGAATTAATACCAGAGAGGATCTTGCTTTTGCGGAAGGGGTCATTAGGAAGAGGAATTTAAAGTATTTTATGTCGCAGGGGGTGACAATAGCCGACCCCTCGACAACTTATATCGAAAGATCGGTCAAAATCGGCCAGGACACTATAATACGACCTTTTACCTTTATCGAGGGCGATGTGAGCGTGGGAAAAAATTGTGTAATCGGCCCATTCGCCCGGTTACGTGCGGGTACAAAGATAAAAGACGGGGTTGAAATAGGAAATTTTACCGAAGTATCTAGAAGCAAGGTCGGACGAAAAACCCTGATGAAGCATTTTAGTTTCCTAGGCGACGCTTTAGTCGGAGATAATGTAAATATAGGAGCGGGCACGATAACCGCCAATTTTGACGGCGTGAACAAAAATATTACACACATTGGTAGCGGGGCTTTTATCGGGTCGGATACGGTATTAATCGCTCCGGTAAAAATCGGCAAGAAGGCGGTTGTCGGAGCCGGAAGCGTAGTCCCCAGAGGGAAAAATATTCCCGACGGGAGAGTCGCATACGGAGTTCCGGCCAAGATCATCGTTAAAAATGCTTGAATAAATCGCGTTATCGAGTAAAATCTCAAAGGGTTAAAAGATATCGGGAGACAATTTTTATGAAAATAATAACTGGCAATGCCAATCCGGAATTAGCCAAAGAGATTTGCGCGCATCTGAACGTACCTTTGTCTGACGTTTTGGTTTCGCGTTTCAGCGAGGGCGAGATAAGAGTCCAGATAAAAGAAAGCGTACGGGGAAGGGATATTTTCATCGTACAGCCGACCTGTCCTCCGGCGAATGAGAATCTGATGGAACTCTTGATCATGATCGACGCGGCCCGCCGGGCTTCCGCGAAGAGGATAACGGCGGTTATCCCTTACTACGGATACGGCCGTCAGGACAGGAAAGACCGGCCGCGTGTTCCTATTACCGCGAAATTGATTGCTAATTTAATTGTCGCGGCCGGTGCGCATAGAGTTTTGACAATGGATTTGCACGCGACACAGATACAGGGGTTTTTCGATATTTTGGTCGACCATCTTTACGCCATAAACGTAATGTGCGAATATTTTGATAAGAAGAATCTGAAGAATTTGGTAGTTGTTTCACCGGATGTCGGCGGTATCAAAATGGCCCGAGCCTACGCCAAGAGACTAAGGGCCGGATTAGCTATCGTCGATAAAAGAAGGGAAAGCCCGGAGAAAACGGAAGTCATGCATATCTTAGGGACGGTAAAGGGCAAGACCGCGGTTTTGGTGGACGATATAATCGCCACCGGCGGTTCGATGATTGAGGCCATCGAAGCCCTGGAGAAAAAAGGAGTAAAGGAAATCTACGCCGCCGTAACCCACGGGATATTATCCGGAAGCGCGATAGACCGGTTGAAAGATTGCCGGTCTTTGAAGGAGTTGGTGATAAGCAATTCGATTCCGTTATCAAAACAGAAACAAATATCAAAAGTAAAGGTAGTTTCGGCGGCAGCTTTGCTCGCCGAGGCAATCCAAAGGATACACGACGAAGAATCAATCAGTTGTTTATTTGATGTAACAAATTAAATGGCCGTCTAATTAAGGCAAAAACGAGCGGCCAGTTAAATCCTTTAAAAAAGAGGTGTTAAGAAGAAATGGAAGAACTAAAGCTAGATGTTCAATTAAGAAGCGAAGTCGGAAGCAGTAAAATCAGGAAAATCAGGGGGGCCAATAAAGTGCCGGCTGTTGTTTACGGAGGGAAAAAGGAAGACAAGACGACTATTATTCAAGTCGACCGCCGGAACTTTGAGAAGATAATGCGCACCCAAAAAGGCAGAAACGTTATCTTTCACCTGAATGTAATGGAAGGCGAAAAGAAACTGCGTGATTATTCGGCGATAATCAAAGAAGAACAGCATGACCCGGTTTCCGACCGTTTGCTGCATATTGATTTTCAGCGGATATCTTTGACCGAAGAAATCGAGGTTAAAGTCAGGGTTGAGGCTAAAGGCGTACCCATCGGCGTGAGGCAGGACGGGGGGTCTTTGGAGCATATCCTTTGGGATTTAGACGTGCGCTGTTTGCCGACTAAAATTCCCGAAAAATTAACAGTTGAGGTGGGCGAGCTAAAAATCGGAGATTCCGTATACGTTAAGCATATAGTTTTCCCCGAAGGGGTCAAGACAAAGCACGATATGGAAGCGATAGTCATGACGGTCGTTCCTCCGATGAAAGAAGAAGTTGCCGCTCCGACAGCAGCCGAAGGCGTTGCTCCTTCGATTGAACCGGAAATCATTAAGAAGGAAAAGAAAGCTAAAGATGAAGAGGGTGCCGCCGAAGAACCGAAGGGCAAGGAAAAAGCTGCTCCCGGCTAGAAGTAATCTTTTATGAGCTCAATCCTCGAGAGAAAACTTATCGTCGGGCTGGGGAACCCGGGGAAGGATTACCGGTACACCCGCCATAATCTCGGGTTTTTGGCCCTTCAATACCTTAGCGATAAGCTGAAATTGAAAGTCAAGCCTTGCTCTTTTACAAAAGCGATGGTTGCTGAAGTAACAAACGATAAAATGAACGCTTTTTTTCTTTTTCCGCTGACCTTTATGAATAATTCGGGAGTGGCGGTTAAAGCAGCATCCGAGAAATACGGTTTGAGCTTGAAAGATATATTGATCGTTTGCGATGATTCAAGCCTTGATCTCGGGCAGATCAGGCTTAGGAATAAAGGCAGCGATGGGGGGCATAACGGTCTAGCATCGGTTATTTATAATTTATCCAGCCATAATTTTCCCAGGCTAAGGATTGGTATCGGAGCGCCGAAACCGGGCTATGATTTGGCCGAATATGTCTTAAGTGAATTTGCCAAAGAAGAAACAGAGCAATTGGAAGAGATTATCCAGGAAGCCGCTCAATGTTGCGGGCTTTGGCTAAAGGGAGAAACAAACCAAGCAATGGAAAAATATAACAGAAGGAAAGAAAATGGTAAAAAGTGAAATAACAAGGAAGTACGAGTTAATGGTCATGGTTAACGCCAAGATGACTCAAGAGGAAAAAGATGTTGTTTTTAAACAGATCACCGAGATCGTTACGAAAGCCGAGGGTAGTATAACCAACAGCCAGGTTTGGTTAGACAAGCATAAAATGTCGTTCCGCATAAAGAAATGCAATGAAATAACGTATTATTTGGTCAACTTCACATCCAAAAGCTCGGCGATAACGGAGATAAAACAATTGTTAAAGTTGAACGAAAAAGTTCTGAGGTTTATCGTTATTAATTTAGAAAAATAGTATCAGGCGATTGAGGGTAAGGAGGAATAAATGGCGAATTTGAACAAAGTTTTCTTAATCGGCAACTTGACCCGCGACCCGGAGCTTCGTTACACTCCCGGAGGAACGGCTGTTGCTAATTTAGGTTTGGCTGTAAACAGGAGATTCAAAGACAGTACCGGGGAACTTAAAGAAGAGGTTTGTTTTTTGACTGTTACCGTTTGGGACAAGCAAGCCGAGGCCTGCTGCCAGTACTTGCAAAAAGGCAAATCTGTTTTTGTCGAGGGTGTTTTGCAGTCTAGGTTTTGGGAAACAAGCGATAAGCAGAAAAGAAGCGCTTTGGATGTCAGGGCCGAGCGGGTGCAGTTTCTGAGCCCGTATAAGGACAAAGAAAAAGAAAAGGCCGAAGGCTTAGAAGCGGCGACGATCGCCGATACTATAAAACCGGAAGATATCGCTTGGGACGAATAAATAAGGTATTGAAACAAAAGAAATAAATCCGCTCCGATATAAAGGGGCTCATTAAAATAACAATTAAAAATCCCCGTCAACGGGGATAAATTCGCAGGCGTCCAAAAACGGACTATTGTTTATGAGCGCTTCGCTCCATAAACAATCTGCTCATTTAAGGAGGGTTAAATTGTATCAACAGAATAGAAGGAGTACAACCAGGGGCAGGGGAGACAAGAAAGACAACAAAAGAAGGTTCCGCCCGAGAATGTCTCCGCGTTTTCAGGTGCCGGAGAAGATGGATATTGATTACAAGAATGTCAGCCTTTTGCAGAAATTCATTTCTGACCGAGGCAAGATTGTTCCTCGGAGGATCTCTTCGGTATCGGCAAAAGACCAGCGCAAATTATCCTCGGCGATCAAAATGGCCAGGTATTTGGGCCTTTTGACCAGCGGCCGTGCTGACTTAAGGTAAATAAAAAGAAAAAATCCCAAATCTCTTAAAGGCTCTTTGGGATAAATTCACCCCGCTAAGGCGGGGCTTATTGAAGGAGAAACGGAAAATGGAAGTAATTTTATCACAGAACGTCCCTGATCTAGGTAAGGTGGGGGATGTGATCAAGGTCAAAGAAGGCTATGCAAGGAATTTCTTGTTACCTCAAAAGTTGGCTTGTTTGGCTACGCCTGATAATTTAAAAAAGATCGAGAAGGACAAAAAACGCAAGCAGGCAGTTTATGACAAGGAGAAGAAAGAAGCCTTGGACCTGGCGGATAAACTGGGCAAAGTTTCCTGTACTGTTGCGGCTGAAGTGAACGACCTGGATAAGCTCTACGGTTCTATAACCGACGGCGAGATCGTCAAGGCTCTTGAGGTAGAAGGATATAAGATTGACCGCAAAGACATAGTAATCGAAAACCCGATCCAAGAATTGGGTATATTTGAAATTGGAGTTAAGCTCCATAACGAGGTCACCGCAAAAGTAAGAGTATGGGTCACGAAGAAATAAGGCTCCCACCGCAGAATCTCGAGGCCGAAAAATCGGTTTTGGGCGCCATGCTTATTGATGATGATGCCATAGGCCATGCTTTAGAAGTCGTTAATGAAACATGGTTCTACAATGACTCCCACCGCAAGATTTTTAAGGCTATGCTCGAGCTTTACAACGAGCGTAAGAATGTCGATCTCATAACACTTTCCGATAAGCTCAAAAGTGAAAATCTCTTGGAACAAATCGGCGGCGTTCATTATCTCTCATCGATAATCGATTTTGTCCCGACCTCCGCTAACGTCGAGCATTATGCCCACATCGTTAAGGAAAAAGGCATTCTTAGGTCGTTAATCAGGAATGCAACTTCAATCATTTCCCAGTGTTACGCCTCCGGCAATTCGGTTGAAGAGGTTGTCGACGATGCGGAGCGCCTTATTTTCGAGGTTGCCGATTTAAGGCAGAAACAAAGGGCAGTTCCGATTAAGGAGCTGGTTAAAGAGTCGATAGAGACCCTGGATAAGTTATACCAGAAAAAACAACACATAACCGGTATATCTACCGGATATACAGAGCTGGACCGATTGACTTCGGGGTTGCAGAATTCGGATCTAATAATAATTGCCGCCCGTCCTTCTGTAGGGAAAACCGCCTTAGCTATATCTATCGCCGAGCGGGCAGCGATAGATTTCGGGGTTAGCGTTGGGATATTCAGCCTGGAGATGTCTAAAGAACAACTTGTACAGCGTATGCTTTGCTCCCAGGCAAAGGTGGATGCGCACAAGGTCAGAAACGGATATTTATCTCCGTCGGATTGGCCGAAATTGACCGCTGCTGCCGGCAAACTATCCGAAGCTAAGATATTCGTCGATGATACGCCGGCCATAACTGCCCTTGAGTTGAGGGCTAAAGCCAGGAGGCTTAAAGCTAATCAGGACATAAATTTGATCATTCTCGATTACCTTCAGCTTATGCGCGGGCACGTTTCAACCGAGAACCGCCAGCAGGAAATTTCCGAGATCTCGCGCTCTTTGAAGGCTTTGGCCCGCGAATTAAGCGTTCCGGTTCTGGCGATCAGCCAGTTGTCGCGGGCGGTCGAATCGCGCCAGGACCATAAACCCCAGCTCTCCGATTTAAGGGAGTCGGGAGCTATTGAGCAAGACGCGGATGTGGTTATACTTCTTATGCGCGAGGAATTGCATAATCCAACGGAAGAGAATAAAGGGGTCGCGAGCGTGCACATCGCAAAACAGCGTAACGGGCCCGTCGGAGAATTAAAACTCGCTTTCATTAAAGAGTATATGCGCTTCGAAAATATGGCATATGTTGATTGACATTGATTATTATTGACTTTATAATCAGTTCAAATCAATCAAAAAAAAGACCGAGCCATGAAAAAAATACAAATAATTTTTATTTTACCGATAATTGTTGCTTTAACTTCTTTATCTTTCGCTCAGGGGTTAAGCGATGAGTATCCTCTTAATTCCGAGGGTATCTCGGAGGAGGCGCTGGAGTTTTCTGAGGACGCCCAAGAGTTTACGGAAGAGCCTGCGGAACAGTTTTCTGTAGCAGAGGCAAAAACCGTTAAAGCCATTGATATTCAGGGAAATAAGACAATCAGCCTGACCACTATTTTAACGAGGATAAAAACTAGGGTGGGGCAAGATTACTTGGATACGGTAATAAGCGATGACATAAAAAGGCTATACAACACCGGTTACTTCTCTGATGTTAAGATTGACCGGCAGGACCATGAAGGAGGCGTTAAGGTTATAATAATTTTGGAAGAAAAACCGATTGTCGAAGAAGTAACTTTCTCAAAAATAAAAAACCTCACCGTTAACTCGATCAAGTCCAAGATCAAGACAAAATCCGGGATGTTCTTAGACCGCAAGGATTTAAAAGACGATATTGGTACGATTAAAGAGCTTTACGCTAAAAAGGGATTGACAGACGTACAGGTCGAAATAGAGACTTTCGTTGATGAAGTGACGAACAAAGCGACATTGCATTTTGTAATCCGGGAGGGTAATAAAGTAAGGATAGCCAAGGTCAATATTCTCGGGAACAATACTTTCAAAGACTCGAAGATATCAAAGGTCATAAAGACCCGGCCTAAAGGTATATTCCGTTCCGGATACCTGAAGGACGAGGTTATTAAAGAGGATGTTGAAAGAATTATTTCTTTTT
>JADFZM010000073.1 GCA_015232535.1 Candidatus Omnitrophota bacterium | reverse complement strand
AATTTAACCGGAATTGAGAGCTTGACTTTGTCGCACTTATTATTACAATCTACTAAGGTAAAACTTGTTTAGCTTGCCCGCGGCAGTTACGTTTGTTATAATTATTTTTTACACAAGTACCCTTGTAATGTTATTCATTGATAATCCTAATAAAAACAAATTCAAAATGTCAGACGTAATACTATTCAGGCCTAAAGCAGCAAATAAGTTAAGCGGCAGGTATCCTGTAGGCCTAATATACATTGCCACGCCGATAATTCAGAAAGGGATTACAGTTAAAATCATTGACCAAGAAGCGTCTCCCGACTGGAAGGCAGAACTTGAACAACATTTGTCTTCCTCAACAATCTGTGTCGGGGTTAGCGTAATGACCGGGGTGGCAATAAAATTTGCCCTGGAATTCTCAGAAGCAGTCAAGAAAATTCATAATACCCCGGTAATCTGGGGAGGAATACATCCCAGCTTCCTCCCCGCGGAAACCTTAGCTAACATATATATTGATATAGTCGTTATCGGAGAAGGAGATTATAAGTTCCTTCGGGTTATCGAACAGATAAAGAATAATCAGACATTGGAAAACATAAACGGCATAGCTTTTAAAGAATCCGGACAAATAAAATTCACCAAGCCGGAAAAAGAATTTATAGACCTCAATCAATTACCCGTACCGGAGTTCGGCCTGGCAAACCTTGGCTTCTACAAAAAATCAGAATTGGGTTTCCCCGAAGGGACTGTTCTACATTTGAACGTTGACCGAGGCTGCCCTTACCGTTGCGCTTTCTGTTACAATATACGCTTTAATGACAGGAAATGGCGGGCGATGTCCTCTTCTCGTATAATTTCACAACTAGAAGAATTGATTCCCAAACACAAACCATCGGCAATTAATTTTATTTCCGATAATCTCTTCGTAGATAAAAACAGGGTCCGACAATTGTGCCAGGCTTTAGCCGATAAAGCATTCAACCTCCCTTGGCATGCTGATATGCGTGTAGACACTTTCTTACATTACGAAGATGATTTGATATTATTGATAAAAAAAAGCGGCTGTCAGGCAATAACATTCGGGGTAGAGAGCGGGTCCGATAGGGTATTACGCCTAATAAACAAGGACATCACCGTTTCTGATGTAGTAAAAGCTCATAAGCGAGCCTTGAAATTCGGGTTCGCATTAAATTATCATTTTATGATCGGCTTCCCCGAGGAAACCAAAAAAGATATAATCCAAACAGTCAAATTGTCTAAATTGCTAACACAAGACGATCATGTTAACGTCTGGGGGCCAGCTATGTACGTACCCTACCCAGGCACGCCTCTTTTCGATAAATCATGCCAGATGGGTTTTGTCCCTCCGAAAAAATTAGAAAATTGGATAGACTACGACTGGGAGGACACCTCAAAACTTCCATTTCTAACAAAAGACTTCAAAAATTATATAAATGAGGTACAAACAATATGCCGAGGTAGCTTGCATCGTAACATGAAACAAGGAATTATAAAAAAACTTATCTATTTGTATAGCAGATTTCGGCTTAACTTATTGTTATCTGGAGTTAGATTCTTTGATTTGGATACCAAATTAATGCGGATTATTAGGGACAAGAAAACCTCTTGATTTGGAAATAATAGCTTTTTAGTATCAGGAATTAAGTTAGTAATAAAATATTATATAAAGAAGAAGAAAAATCACTGCCGCGGCAAATAGATAAAAATCGTTGAAATAAAAGAAATCCTTGATCCTCTCTGCGGCGGTATATTCATAATGAATGTTTGTATTTTCAACTCCGCCGGTATTGCGCAAACTTAAAACTTCGTTTTTATTCAGCCTTAAGAATTTGTCGGCGATCTTATATGCCTGAAGCTTTCTTTCGGTTATCAAATCCATAACCTTCTGCTCGGACACGCCCAGTATCTGGGCAGTTTCTCTTACCGATATATATTGGCCGGTGTTAGACATAAAATATTTATGAAACCCTCAATGATGAAGCCCAGTTATCTATTTGCGATCTTTCGAAACGCCATGAATTGCCGTTTCTTGTTGCCGGGATCTTACCGGAATTAGCCATATTTTCAACCTCATGTATATCTATCTCCAAATACTTGGCCACTTCATCGACGCTCAAAAGAGGCTCGCTCATCTGGCAATTCCCCTGGAAGATAGCACCCTCAACGATGTTAAGCTTCGGCGTTGAGATATTGCCCCGCAAAGATGCCGTCGGCATTAAAACAAGCATCTTATGGGCGGTTATATCGCCTTTTACCAAACCGGCGATTATAACATTATCGCCCTCGATATTGGCTTCAACCTTAGCTTTATTACCCACCGTCAAGGTGCCTTTGGTCTCTAAATTTCCGGAAAAATCGCCGTTGATCTTTAGATTGACCGGGTCCTTAAAAGATAAAGACCCCTGCATTTGAGCATTGATCTCGATCGTTTTATCGTCGGATTGTTCGGCCTCGTTGGGCCTTCTACCCCTTAATGCCATCATCTTCTTCTCCTTTTGACATTTCCCTTATTTTTTGCTCTACGATTTTTTCGATACCCCGGGCCTGGGTGAGTATAATAAGTACGACAAAAGTCACAATAACAGCCGCCGCATAATCACCCGAACCTACGGCAATCCCGATGCAGGAAACTATCCACAAGCTGGCGGCGGTTGTTAAGCCCGTAATCTGATCGCCTCCTCTGATTATTGTCCCGCCGCAAAGAAAACCTATTCCGGTGATCAACCCGGCGATCATTCTCGTCGGATCGATAACAATGTCGCCCCTAAAAGCGTTATAAAGATGCAATGAATTAATAACGATCAAAGTGGATCCCACACCGACAAGCAAATGAGTGCGCAAGCCAGCCCCTTTATGACGGAGGCCTCTTTCTATCCCGATAAGGCTGCAGAGCGTTATCGATAAGGCAATCTTAAAAATGACTTCAAAAATTACCATAAAATTTTTTAGTTACCTCTTAAAAAGATGATAAGCCAGCCCGGCGATCATCGCGGCATTGTCAGTGCACAACGCAATCGGAGGGAAATACACTTTAATTCTATATTTGTCCGCCTCCTCGCACAACCTTTTTCTTAAAAAAGAATTTGCCGCAACCCCTCCTCCTATAACAAGCTCGCCGATCTTATATTGAAGGCAGGCCGCAACGGACTTCTCGACCAAAGACGACACAACGCTTTCCTGAAAAGCCTTCGCTACCGCCGCTTTGTTTAGGTTTCCGTTTTTCTCGGCTTTTTGACAATAGTATAAAACCGCGGTTTTGATACCGCTGAAACTGAAATCGAACTTCCCCGGTAATTGAGCCCCTTTAAAAGAAAGGTTTTCGCTTGCCGCACCCTTAGCCGCCTTTTCGATAAGCGGGCCGCCCGGGTATCCCAGGCCTAATATTTTCGCTACTTTATCAAAAGCCTCTCCGGCGGCGTCATCGAGGGTGCTGCCTAATTTCTTAAAGTCCGTAAATTTCCCTATCCTATAAAGCGAGGTATGTCCTCCGGAGACAACCAGCCCTATAGCCGGAAGCTTGGGACGAGGCTGCGAACTTAAAAAAGGCGCGTAGAGATGAGCCTTAATGTGGTCGACATCGATCAATGGCTTATTTAGGGCGAAAGCCAGGGCCTTGGAAAAGGATATGCCGACTAAAAGAGACCCGATCAAGCCCGGAGAAGAAGTGACAGAAAAAACATCGATATCTTTTAATCTCAATCCCGAGTCTTGCAATGACCTTTCTAAACAAGCGTTTATACATTCCATCTGCCTTCGGGAAGCTATTTCCGGGATGACCCCGCCGTATTTGCTGTGCTCCCTCAAGCTGGAAACAACCGTGTTAGAAAGTATCTTCAACCCGTCTTTCACTACCGCCGCTCCTGTTTCATCACAGGAAGTTTCTATCCCTAAGATATTCATGCTTAATACTTCTCGCTTTATCTAATCAAAAAAGTCCGCGGCGTAAAGAAGCCAAGATTATTTAGCGGCCTCAGCCTTAATTTCTACCGGGGCTTTATCAAATCTTCCCTTGTAAACTTTTATCCCTTCTAAAACACTTATCGCGCTTTGGACCTGATTATCCTTTAGCAATAATTCGGTCACTTCGGCTTCTTTTTTATCCGCCTTTTTTTCCGGAGGCTGGGGAGATTCGGCCTTTTCCTCTTCTTTCTCCGCCGGAGTTTTCTGTTCGACGTTATAAAATATCTCTTCTATCTTCTTGGCCTGTTCATCCTCCGGCTCCTTGCTGGGACGCTGAAACTTTACCACCACATCCGGGGTTATTCCTTTGCCGTGGATAGATTCTCCGGATGGGGTAAAATATTTGCTTGTAGTCAGCCTTAACCCGGATCCGTCTGGTAATGGGATCACCGACTGGACGGAACCTTTGCCGAAAGACTGCGTGCCTAAAATTACAG
Organism: Candidatus Omnitrophota bacterium; assembly: GCA_015232535.1. Classification (GTDB taxonomy): domain Bacteria; phylum Omnitrophota; class Gorgyraeia; order Zapsychrales; family Zapsychraceae; genus JADFZM01. Next base: position 5,152 of record JADFZM010000073.1, on the reverse strand, counting down.
CGCGCTTATGGTCCTTTAAGGCCCCGGCTAAGATCTCGCTTCCGGAGGCGCTTCCTTCGTTTATCAGAATAACCATCGGCCAATCGACGATATGGCTGGTATTGGTCGAGAGTGTTTCGGTGTTCTGAGAGGCCCGGCGACCTTTTGTCGAAACTATAAGTTCTCCTTGGGGAAGGAACTCCTCGGTTATTTGTATCGCCACGTTCAAAAGCCCACCGGGATTATTCCTTAAATCCAGGATAAGGCCATCGGCCCCTTTTTGCTTCAAAGAATCCAACGCTTCCCTAAAGGCCTTGGCGGAATCCTCCCGGAATTCGCTAAGGCGGATATATCCGATTTTATCCTTTATGAGCTGGGTATTTTTGACGTCTTTTATGGTGATGATTTCGCGCTCGATAGTAAAATCCAGGATTTTAAATTCATCCTCGCGCAAAACGGTTATATTCACCTTTGTCCCAGGTTTGCCGCGCAATTTCTTCACGGCATCGTTAAGCGTGATGTTTTTCGTCAGTTCGTTCTCTATCTTGACAATCCTATCGCCCGACTTTATCCCTGCCTTCCAGGCGGGGGTATCTTCTATGGGAGTAACGACGGTCAAGAGGTCGTCTTTTATCGATATCTCTATCCCCAGCCCGCCGAATTTTCCCTGAGTGTCGGTCTTAAGCTCTTTGTATTCGTCCGGCTCAAGGAACTGGCTATGCGGGTCCAAAGAAGCCAGCATCCCCTTAAGCGAACCGTATATCAGGTCTTTAGGAGGGATATCATCGACATAATCGGCCTGAATGGTCGTTAAGGTATAACTGTAAAGCTCTATTTGGGAATAGAGGTCGTCTTTGGCTTTTTTATCGATCTGGGAGATGGCTAAGGTTGTCAGCGAGAAAAAAGCCGCAAAGGTGATAATAACGACAATGAATTTCTTAATCATTTAAAGCCTCCTTTTTATGATTTCCCCGATTTTCTTGGGGTTGGCCTTACCCTGCGTTTTCTTCATTGCTTGTCCGACGAGGAAACCGAGCGGCTTCTCATCGCCGGATTTTATCTGCTCGACCACGGATAGATTAGCCTTTATAACTTCATCCGCGATTTTTTCTAATGTAGCATCATCCGAAACCTGTGCCAAGCCTTTTTCGGAAATAATTTGCTCAATTGATTTATCCGAGCACAAAGCTTGCTTCAAGACATCTTTCGCCCCTAAATTGCTCAAAGAGCCGTCTTCCGATTTTTTAACTATCTCAACAAAACGCTTGGGCTCTATCTTAAGGCCGCTTATCCCTGTTTTCCGGGCATTCGCCTCCTGCAGCAAAGGCCCTGATATCCAATTGCAGACACTTTTATAATTTCGGTGAAGCTTCGCGCATGCCTCGAAAAAGTCGGCTGTCTCAAGGGAACCAACCAAAACCCAAGCATCATAATCCGACAAATCATATTCTTTTTTTATCCGGTTGCATTTATCAAAAGGCAACTCCGGAAGATTTTCGGCAATTCCTTTGATAGCCTTCTCCTCAATGACAAAAGGGACAAGGTCCGGGTCCGGGAAATAGCGGTAATCATGGGCTTCCTCTTTTGAGCGCATAGTGAAAGTCATTTGCTTGTTTTCGTCCCAAAGCCTGGTTTCCTGGGTGATCTTGCCTCCTGATTGTAAGATCCCCTCCTGCCGCCTTTCCTCGAAAAGAAGCGCGGATTTGACCGCCTTAAAGGAGTTCATATTTTTTAGTTCGGTCTTTACTCCGAGTTTCTCCTCGCCCATAACGCGAAGCGAAATATTAGCGTCGCAGCGCAAGCTACCTTTTTCCATATCGCAGTCGGAAACATCAAGGTATTGCAAGGTTAACTTCAAAATCTGCAAATAATCATAAGCTTCCTGGGCGCTTCTAATATCGGGCTGGGTGACAATTTCCAGAAGCGGCGTTCCGGTGCGGTTATAATCAACGAGGCTGCAGTTGGCATTATGGTCGTGCATCAGTTTTCCGGCATCTTCCTCCAAATGGGCCCGGGTCAGGCGGATCTTCTTCTCTTCCCCTTTTTCTTGAGGCACAAGAACGAATCCGTCATAGCAAACCGGTGAATCGTATTGAGAGATCTGATACGCCTTGGGCAAATCAGGATAATAATAATTTTTTCGGTCGAACTTGATAAAAGAATTTATTTTGCAATTTAAGGCAAGGCCGGTTTTTATCGCGTATTCCAGGACTTTTCTGTTCAAAACAGGCAAAGACCCCGGAAGCCCCAGGCAAACGGGGCAGGTCTGGGTATTGGGTTCACCGCCGAAAGTATTTTTGCAGCCGCAAAATATCTTGCTTTTCGTCTTAAGCTGTAGATGAACCTCGAGGCCGATCACCGTTTCAAATTGTTTTTTTTCATCCGGCATTAAATTCCCGCCCTTTTCTTGTGCCAGCCGGTATTTTGCTCGTAAGTGTATGCGATTTTAAATATCATCTCTTCATTGAAGGCCTTGGCCATTATCTGCAATCCGATAGGCAAATTATTTTTTGAGAATCCGCAAGGAATCGAAATTGCCGGTATCCCGCTTAAATTGGCGGGGATAGTATAAATGTCCGATAAATACATGGAAACCGGGTCATCCATCCTCTCACCGATTTTAAAGGCGGTGGTAGGCGAGGTGGGCGTTACTATAGCGTCAAAATCACCGAATACTTTATCCAAATCCTGCTTGATAAGCGTCCGGACTTTTAAAGCACGAAGATAATAAGCGTCATAATACCCCGACGACAAAGCGTAGGTTCCCAGCATTATCCTTCTTTTTGCCTCTAGCCCGAAGCCCTGATTGCGGGTTTCTTCGTACATATCGACTATCGGATTCTTCCTCTGCTCTTTCGGAATAGAGCGCAGGCCGTATTGCACTCCGTCGAAACGCGCCAAGTTGGAGCTGGCCTCGGCGGTCGCCGTGATATAGTATGTCGCAACCGCGTATTCGGTGTGCGGCAAGGAAACTTCTTTTACTATAGCGCCAAGTGACCTTAATTGTTCTATCGCCGCTTTAACCGAGAGGCCGACTTCCGGGTCTATACCCTCGATAAAATATTCTTTCGGTATGCCGATCTTTATCCCTTTGATATCGCTAATGAGCGACTTTGTGTAGTCTTTTGCGGGCGTATCCACAGAAGTGGAATCATTCTCATCATAACCGCCGATAATATTCAATAATAAAGCACTATCCCGGACATCTTTGGTAATAGGGCCGATCTGATCCAAGCTCGAGGCAAAGGCAATTAACCCATACCGGGAAACCAAGCCATACGTCGGCTTAAGGCCTACAACCCCGCAAAGCGCCGCCGGTTGTCTTATTGAGCCGCCAGTATCTGACCCGATAGCCCAGATAGTTTCATCCGCCGCTACCGCTGCCGCCGAACCGCCCGATGAGCCGCCGGGGACTCTCTCGAGATCCCAGGGATTCCTCGTCGGCCCGAAACAAGAGGTTTCGCAGGAAGAACCGAAAGCGAATTCATCCATGTTGGCGTTGCCGGTAAAAACCGCGCCGGCTCCTTTTAATTTCGCAATTACTGTCGCATCATAAGGAGGCTTAAAACCTTTTAGGATTTTCGAAGCACAGGTTGTTTCATTATCTTTGATACAGATGTTATCTTTAACTGCGATGGGTATAGGGAACAAATTTTCATTGCCTTCGGATGCGATTTCACGGGTTTCAAAAACCCGGGCATAGGCATGCACTCTTGTTTCAACGCTATCAATACGTTCTTTAACCGAAGATACAACATCTTCGGCCTTTACTTTTTTGGCCTTAAGTAAATCAAGGATCTCATGAGCGGTTAGCGAAAAAAGTTTCATTCTATTACCTTCGGCACCTTAAATGAGCCGTTCATTTTATCGACGGTCATATTCAGCGTTTCTTCCTGTGTTAATGAAGGCCTAACGATATCTTCGCGGAAAACATTATTTAACGGCAGGACATGGCTGGTCGGAGCGATTTGCTTAACATCCAGCTTCTGCAACTTGGCAACATAATTAAGGATCTTCTCAAGATCCTTAGCTAAAGGCTTTGCCTCTTCCTCGTTTAAATGAATGCGCGATAGAGAGGCTACATATTTGACGTCTTTTTCAGAAATCATAATTCTTATCTAGTATTAATATTTATCCGTTATTTATGAGTCCATATATTAACATTTAGGGAGTTAAATAACAAGAGGAAATCGGAAAGTCAATATCTCACTATGAATATATTGCCTGCCGCTTATTTCTTTGCATCACAACCGAGGTAATAACCTGCCTTTGAGGGATTTTCCAGTATTTATTTAACAAGGCATTCTTAGCTGATTCCGGTTCGATCAATTCAAAGCCGTGTTTCTGATAAAATCCAATAGCCCAATCGGCTGCTTTCCATGTGCCGATCAAAACAGGATTATCCGCCAACCGGCATAAATATCCTAGAAGCCTTCCTCCGATCCCACGGCGGCGGTTCTCAGTCCGGACATAAGCATGCCTGATCAAGGTTACTTCTTTAAGCGCCTGAATCCCCATAATTCCCAAAAGAACAGATTTTTCCCAAAACCCGTAAAAAACAACTCCCGATTCAATCTCTTTCCTTAATTTGGCTTCGCTCATATAAGGCTCATGCCATCTGTCCTTTGGGATAACTCCCTTATAAGCAAAGGCCGCATCGTTTATTATCTCGTAAATATCGCGAAAATGTTTTGTCGTACACTTTTTGATCATGAGAGTAAGAAACTTTTACTAAAGTTTGATTTTTATCTCATCGGGGATAGGAGAAGGCTTAAAATCTTTATTCAGGCTTACTAAAGATGTTTCCGCTTCAACAATGAGCCTTTTATCGGACTTGTGATAGATGGCCTGCTCGAATATTATCTGAGCCGCGGTGATTTCTTTTATCTTTGTTTCGACATTCAACACATCTCCGTAACGGGCAGGGCTTTTGTAAGTTATATTGCATTTTCTTACCGCATGAAGGAAATCCTGGACTTTAATGCCTTTTTTCTCGATAAATTCCGTTCTTGCCTCCTCAAGGTATTTAAGGTAATTGCTGTAATATACGACTCCCCCGCAGTCGGTATCGTGGAAATATATCTTTTTTTCCATTTAAATCCTTTCCTTTTGCCTTCTGGCTCTTTCGCAAGAAAAAGCCGATTTAATTTCGGCTCCAGACGGTGTAGAGTGT
>JADFZM010000072.1 GCA_015232535.1 Candidatus Omnitrophota bacterium | reverse complement strand
TAAGATAGTACAGGTTATGCTGGAGGAAGAATACTCGATGGGCATCGACTGGGATGCGATTGTTTCGGATTACCAGAGCATCCCTTTCAACGGTTTTGCCCGTCCCTCCGGGAACGAAGAGGAAGACGGCAGGATCGGATTAGGCACTATTTCCACGGAGGATTGCAACATACTCTTAGACGCGCTGGAGACCGTTGGCACAAAAAGGATTATTGAAAACAGCCTGCGGGAATCTAAGTTGAACAAAGAAAGCACTATCACAATTAACGAAAACCAGCTTTTATTGGGAGGCAAAAGAGGAGATACTTACGAGGAGATAGAGTTAAAAGAAATCAAATACTCGCTTTTACCCCGGATAAGCGCGAAGGGTTTATTTATAACGTTCAAGCCGGGATTGGACATAGTAAAAGGCGACACTGTTTCGATAAAGGATAGGGAAAGAAAGTCGGCCGATATTTTTGTCCCCGAGGAGTCTACCGTAATTGTCGGCGGATTATTTAAAAGCATTATGATGGATACGATAAACAAGGTGCCTTTCTTGGGCAGCCTGCCTTTTCTGGGCATTGCTTTTCGAAGCAGCGGGCAGATGCTGCAAAAAACGGAAGTTATATTGTTTTTAACCCCGATGCTTACTGAAAACGAGGCGAAATAAATTTGATGATCAAAAAATTGTTACAATTGCTCGGTAATTTATCGGTTGTTTTATTTGCTTTTCTAATAACTGGTTGCGCTACTGTTAAAGTGGAGAAGCCTGTTGAACAAATCTCTGCGGAAGAGGAATTAAGGCCTCTATGTGATAAGTATAATCTGGTTTGCAAATGGGACGGATTATCGCAGTCCGTAAGTTTAAAGGGTTTTGTTTCCGGAGCAAAGATGATAATCGATAGCGATATTGTGATAATCGGCGATAAAAGAGAGTTTTTGGACGGGGATATTAAGATCCGGTCAAGCAAGGTTTATGTCCCGGGGGACTTCAAGTCGAAGGTTGTGGATATTCTTATCAAAACCGAAGAACCTGCCCCTCCTGAAGCAGTTAAGAAAGAAAGGGGTCGGTTTCAAAAAGGTGATTTTATTGTAAAAAAGGTTAACTATATAATAATAGACGCAGGGCACGGCGGGAAGGACCCGGGGGCCATAAGCCGATCCGGCATTCAGGAAAAAGGTATCGTGCTCGACATCGCTCAGAGGCTTGAGGGCATCCTTAGGGAAAAGGGATTCAGGGTTTCTATGACCCGTGACAGCGATAAATATATCACCCTTCAGGAGCGTACCACGATAGCCAGCTCGACGGAAGCGGACCTTTTTATCAGTATCCATGCCAACGCCAGCCTGGCGAGGAAGGCGAACGGGGTTGAAGTATACACCCTTATGGAATTGGGCCTTGCCGATAAATACGAGGAGCAAAGAAAAATAAACCATTCGCTGGTTTATAAGAATTTGGATATGGCTCAAGGCAACAACGAGCTTGAAAGTATCGTCTCGGACATGTATTATTCCAATAAGCAAAGCGAATCGCAAAAGCTGGCGAAGAGCATTATATCCAATATTTCGCGTTTGGCCAAATCGAGGTACCGGGGGATCAAAGAGGAGAGGTATTTTGTCCTGCGCAACACATTAATCCCGGCTGTTTTGGTTGAGGTCGGTTTTTTATCCAACCAGAAAGAGTCTGTTTTACTGGGTAATAAATCCTATCGGCAAAAACTGGCGGACAGCATAGCTAAGGGGATAATAGATTATGTCCATCAATAGGAAGAATTCGGCGATCGGTGTTTTTGACTCGGGTTTAGGCGGCTTAACGGTGGTCAAGGAACTTATACACCAGCTTCCGAGTGAGAATATAGTCTATTTCGGAGATACCGCGCGCGTGCCCTACGGGACCAAGTCAAAGGAAACCATAATCCGTTTCAGCCAGGAAAATACTATGGTCCTTTTGGATTACCGGGTTAAAATGATAGTTGTGGCCTGCAATTCATCGTCGAGCTATGCGATCTCGAACTTGGAGCGCACTTTCAATATCCCGATAATCGGCGTTATCGGCCCCGGGTCTCAAAAGGCCGCCGAGAATACCAAAAACGGCCGCGTCGGCGTTATCGCCACATCAGCCACTATCGCCAGCGGGAAATATGACGATACGATCCGTAGAATTGATAAAAACATCAAAGTTTTCTCCAAGGCCTGCCCGATGTTCGTTCCTCTGGTAGAGCAGGGATGGATAAGAAAAAAGGTCACTGAAGATATCGCCCTGGAATATCTAATAGAGCTTAAAAATAAAAATGTCGATACGCTTATTTTAGGATGCACCCATTATCCTTTATTGAAGGAAGTTATACAGAAAGTTATGGGAGGCAAGGTTTCGCTTATCGATTCTGCCGAGACGGTAGCCGCACAGGTGCGCAACATTTTGGAAAAGGAGAACATCACTCGTACCAGAGAGGAGAAGCCGAGGCATAGATTTATCGTAAGCGATAAACCGCAGAATTTTAAGGATATCGCAAATACATTTTTGGGATATTCGATCAAAGACGTAATACTGAGGAAATAGAATGTTTGAACTGACTATTATAGAAAATATTTCAACCGCCCATTTTTTAAGGGAATATGAGGGCAAGTGCAAGAATCTGCACGGGCATATCTGGAAGATAAAAGCGACGGTCAGCGGAAACAAGCTTGATAAAATCGGGATGGTCGCGGATTTTGCACTTTTAAAAGATAAACTGCACGGGATTTTAGAGGGGATCGACCATGTCTGCCTAAATGACTTGGAATTCTTTAAGCGGCACAACCCCACATCCGAAAACCTGGCTAAGTATGTTTACGACAATTATAAGAAAATAATCGCTCCCTTGAAGTTAAAGGAAGTGCAGGTTTTTGAGTCGGATACCGCCGGCGTAACATATTATGAGTAAGGCGATAGTCCTTTTATCCGGCGGATTAGATTCCGCGACGACGCTATACTATGCCCGAAAAAGGGGTTTTAAGGTTTTTTGCCTGATATTTGATTACGGCCAAAGGCATAAAAAAGAAATAGCGCAGGCTGTAAGAATCGCGGAAGCCTCTCATTCGGGATATTCGGTATTGAATATTTGCTTACCGCAAAAGGGCTCGGCGCTGCTCGAAAAAAGACTAGTTCTCCCGAAGGGAAAAGCATCCCCCTTAAACAAGATACCGTCTACATATGTTCCGTCGAGGAATATTGTTTTCTTAAGCCTGGCGGCTTCTTACGCCGAGGTCCTTAACGCCGATACGGTTTTTATCGGGGCGAACGCTATAGATTATTCCGGTTATCCCGACTGCCGCCCGGAATTTATGAACGCCTTTCAGAAGGCATTGGATGCGGGGACAAAAGCCGGTGTTGAGGGAAAAAGAATAAAAATTGCCGCACCCTTAATAAATAAAACAAAAAGCCAGATTGTAGAAATGGCGTCAAAACTAAAAGTCCCACTTCACCTTACCTGGTCTTGTTACCGGGGAGGAAAAAGGCCATGCGGGGTTTGCGACAGCTGTGTTTTACGGGAGAAGGGATTTCAAGAGGCCGGGATCATTGACCCGGCGATAGGAAAATGAAAGCTAAGATAACCGAGATATTCAGGTCTTTTCAAGGTGAGGGAAAATACGTAAGCGCCGAGCAGGTCTTTGTGCGTTTCTTCGGATGCAACGCAAATTGCCTATGGTGCGACACCCGTTATTCCCGGGATGAGGAAAAAGGCTCATACAAAGCTTTAAGGTTGGATGAGGTTTTAAGGGAAGTCATCCCTTTATCTTATGGCTGCCATTCGGTAAGCGTAACCGGCGGGGAGCCTTTATGCCAGGCGGATTTCCTCAAACAGCTTTTATCCGCCCTCAAAGAGGAGAAAATTAACACTTATCTGGAGACCAACGGGGTACTTTATAAGGAATTAAGCAAAGTTATCGATTGGGTTGATATCGTTTCAATGGATATCAAGCTTCATTCCTCGACGGGCTCGGGAGATTATTTCAAAGAGCATAAACAGTTCCTTTCGATAGCCAAGGCAAAAGATTGTTTTGTAAAAATGGTTATAACCAATGAAACATCTGATGAGGAGGCCATAAACGCCGCAAAGCTTATCCGGGAAGAGGATAAGGAAATCTTGCTTGTCTTACAGCCTGAGTTTTCTCAGATGAATTACGGCAGCCTGGCTAAATGTTACGAAATAGAAGGTATTTGCCGGAAATCTTTAAATAATATCAGGATAATCCCCCAAATGCATAAATTGACGGAGGTCAGATAATGATCGCGAATAGGAAATCATCTTACGAAGACCTGCAGAAGAATATACGGAGCTTGAAAACTCCCCAAATCGAAGTTTGGACTAATCAATATCATGGCCGCGAATACACGATTTATTTAACGACCGATGAATGCACCTGTATTTGCCCAAAAACAGGATTGCCTGATTTTGCCAAGATAAACGTAAGCTATATTCCGGGAAAGTTTTGCCTGGAGTTAAAATCGTTTAAGATGTACCTTTTCGCTTACCGCAACGTCGGGATATTCCATGAGCATCTGGTAAATAAGATATTAGACGATATAGTTTCTGCCTGTAAGCCAAAATGGGCGAAGGTCGAAGGTATAGTCGCAGTAAGAGGCGGAATCAGCACAACCGTTGTTGCCGAGTACAAGAAGGGGAAATAATATGGAAAGAAAACTGGGGCGCAAAAACGACGATTTAAGGACGGTAAAAGTTACCAAGGATTATATAAAATACGCCGAAGGTTCCTGCTTGATAGAATTCGGCGAAACAAAAGTAGTTTGTACGGCAACGGTTGAGAATGAAGTCCCGCCTTTCCTTAAAAATAGCTCAACGGGATGGATAACCGCCGAATACGGTATGCTTCCCCGTTCATGCGAAACAAGGGTAAAACGGAATAACCCCTCGGGCAGGATGCAGGAGATCCAAAGGCTGATAGGCCGTTCGCTAAGGGCGGTTGTCGATTTACGGCTTCTCGGCGAGCGGACGATAAAAGTCGATTGCGACGTGATCCAAGCCGACGGCGGAACAAGGACAGCGTCAATAACGGGCGGGTTTATCGCCCTTGTCCTCGCTCTTAGTAAAATGCAAGAAGAAGGGCTTTTGGATGAATTGCCTGTATCGGATTATGTCGCTGCGGTAAGTGTTGGGATAAGAAATTCCGAACTTTTACTCGACCTGGATTACGACGAGGATTCAAACGCCGAGATGGACATGAATGTGGTAATGGTGGGGAAAGGCAAGTTTGTCGAGGTGCAGGGAACGGCCGAAGGCGAGCCTTTCCCGAAAGAGGACCTTGATGAGCTGCTTGTTTTGGCAGAGAAAGGGATACAAGAGCTCGTTGAGATCCAAAAAGAAAGTTTGCAAGGTATAAGATTTTTATGACTGAATTGATCGTAGCAACAAAAAATCAAGGAAAATTGCGCGAGATAAAAGAGCTTTTAAGTGGCTCTGATTTTAAAGTGACTTCCTTGAGCGATTACCCCGATGCCCCAAGAATCGAGGAGAGCGGAAAGACTTTCGCCCAGAACGCGATCATTAAGGCGGTCACGGTCGCTATGTATACGAAAAAGCTTACCCTCGGAGAGGATTCCGGATTACAGGTGAAAGCCTTAAAGAACAAGCCCGGCATTTATTCAGCCCGTTTTGCCGGCGATAATTCATCCGACGAAGAAAATAACAGCAAGCTTCTTAAGGATCTTAAAAGAACTCCTTTTAAAAAGCGGCAGGCACGTTACCGCTGTTTTATGGCTTTGTCTGACGGAGAGAAAATCGTCGATGTTTTATCTGGAAGTTGCAGCGGTTTAATAGCGCTCAAAGAAAAAGGTACAAACGGGTTTGGTTACGACCCGCTTTTTTATATCCCGCGTTATCAAAAAACATTCGGGGAATTAGACCCGAAGATCAAAGCCAAGATCAGCCACCGCGCCCGCGCGCTTTTAAAGCTTACGAAGGTTCTTAAAATTTATTCCAAAAAGAATAGATAACGGGCCTCTTGCAAAGTAACAAATTACATCATTCCGGAGGCCTTTCCTTTCGTCATCCTGAGCGTTAGCGAAGGATCTCTTATGGGATTCTTCGTCCTTCGGACTCAGAATGACGAAAAAATAGCATTTTGAATCAGTTACATAAATGCTTTTTATTTCTCCCCGAAAATATTATCGAGGACAGTCCCGATACCGTCTTTTAATACATCGGTTGTTGTCCCTAAGATATCGCCGGTTTTTTGCAGGATTTTCTTAGGAGAGGCCTTGAGGCTGTAGTTTGGCTTGTCCAAAGTCCCGGAAATTTTTATACTAACTAACTCCGATAATATTGTGGCAGGATTGACGGGAAGACCCCCGCTTATGGATAATTTGCTCAAATCAGGGTCGATCTCGAAATTCAGGTTCTTTTTAAAGTCTAGCCATCCGCTTAAATTGAGGACTACGCTTTCGCTCAACAGTTGCCCGGATTGGGCGATGACCCTGCCTTTTTCGATAACAAAATTTGCGTAAGCCTCTTTAAAAGAAGTTTGCTCGTACCCGGGAAGCAATTCTCCCAGAAGGCCGTCTTTAATGGTAATTTTCCCCGTGCCGGTTAATTCGTATGTGTCGATGATAGGGCCTTTTACCGCGAATGTTGAGGACAAATTACCGGAGAAATCTTTATTCCTTACTTTTATTTTATCGCGCAATCTCGCCAGTTTCATGTCCTGAAGGTTAAATACAATGCTTGATGGCACATCATTCCGGGAAAGGTCGGCGGAAGATTCGAGCGTCATTTCTCCTTCGTAAACCAGGGCGCTTATGTTTAACTTGCTGATATAATTATCTCTTTGCTTGAGGGAGATCAAAACTTTGTTTAAATCGTGGCCGAAAAGGCTTATTACGTCGGACTGCCCTTTAAAAGTCAGCTGTAAATTCCGCCAATCCTTAGGGTCTCCCCGCAGGAGCAATTCTGTAAGGCTCAAAGTGCCTTTTGGATTTACCCCGGATAATTTTTCATTAAATAGCGGGGAGATATTGCTTAAATCGCTTAAGTCCAAGACCAAGGCCCCGCGCATGTCTAAATTAATCGGGATGTCTTTAGGAAGGCGGATGTCTCCTCTTAAGTCGAAAGAGGAATTGAGGTAATTTCCCGCTAAAGAGGAGAATTGAACGACTCCGTTAAGGATATTGGCCTTAGCGTTTACGGTGAATTCCCGGGAAGAAACGGTAGTTTCCAATACCGGGCGGGAAAAATTGGTTAATTTACCGTTCAATATAAAAGTTTTGTCGGAAAAATTACCCTGAAGGTTTTTCCATAGCAAGATGTTCGAAGCGTAAGAGATATCACCGGATATATCGGTGATCGGGTTTTTAAGGCCCGGGTTATTATAGATGACGTCTTTTAGCGAGGCGGTTACTCTTATATCCGCATCCTTGATGTTTTTTATCCCACCTTTAAAGTCGACCCTTAGCGCGGAATTGCCGCTGACATCGATGTTGTACCTGGTAAATACATCCGGGTAAATATTTTTGACCTTATCTAAATCTATGTCCGCGCTAGTTGCGGTCAGATCAAGTAAGGGGTTAAGAAAATTTTCCAGGCTGCCTTTAGTTTCGACTGTGATCCCCTGGGAGGAAAAGGAAAGGCTTTTTGTATCTGCGCCGTTTTGGTCGAAAGAAACAGACCCCTTAATGCCGCTTACTGTGCCCAGGTAAGGGACTCCGTTAACAGAGGCGTCGCTTAAGTTAAGCGCTCCGTTATAGGAGTTTTTGGCAGGGTCACTTTTATCAATGCTACAGGATAAGGCGATATGTGGATAACCGGCGAATGTTATTTTTTTGTCCAGCGTGAGGTTCGCGTCTTTTACCAAAGCTTCGGCGTTTATCTTTAAAATATTCGCAAAAGAGTTAAGAGAAAAACTTTTAAAAGTTATGTCGCCTTTTAAATTTCTTCCCTCGCCCAGACCTACGGATGATTGAAAGATCTTAGGGGCAGCGCTCAACTCGAGCCTGTTATCAGCGCTTCTTAGGCGCAGGCCATCCAAGGAGATCTCTGCGCGCAGAGAAATGTTTTGCGCCGATTCAAAAATGGCATTTGCAACACTTACATCGGAGTGAAGGTCGATTTTCTTGTCTTTGATGCTAAGCAGAGAATTAAGGGCTTTAACCTCTCCCGAGAATTTGTTTTTGGCGAAAGTGCTTTGGGAATTTTTTATTTCTACATTTCCACGCAGGGATAAGTCGGTTTTATTTTTCTCGAGTGAAAAATTGCTTATGATGATGTTCCCTTTTGCCATAACCCCGGGGTTTTGGGAGAAGACGAAATTGTCTGCCTTGACGGCGGCAGTTAAATTCATATTATCCTTTGTTCCGGACAGGACAAGGTTCTCTATCGAAACGGAGCTTTGTATCTCTTTTTCTTCATCTAGAGCGATTTTAAAATTTTCTGATGATATTGCAGAGGATAGTTGGGCGTTAGCTCCGTCATAAAAGAAACTATTCGCCGAGGATGTGACTTTTCCGCTTATTTTCTTTCCGGTGAACGCGAGCTCTTTTATATTGAGGGTGGCGGAAGATTTTCCTTCGTATTTTTTATCGTTTATATCAAGGATAAAAGAGGGCATCTCGATATCTCCCTGATAGCGGATTGAATTATTCGATAGATCGATCTTCTCGGCGATGAAAGAGCCGTTGGCGGAGCCTTGTTTGTCCTGATATTTGACTTCGATGTCGGCTTTGACAATATTGCTGTTTTTTAACTCGAAAGCGTCGGTAAATTTGTGCAAAGAAAAGTAACGGCCGGCCTCTAAGTTAAAAGCTTCAAGACGCGCGGCTATTTTTCGGGGTGATAGGCCCAGCTGTCCGGAAGCCTTGATACTGCCTTCGGTGCGCGGAATGTTTGTAGAAAAAGCAAAGGATATGTTTTTTGCCAGGGAAATAGTCACTGAAAGGTTTATGTTTTTTACTGTTTCGGTAAAAATTTCTTTCTGAGCGTAATCGGTAAAATTGATCGTTCCTAAGCGGATATTTACCTGGCGGATAAAAAAGGAGAATGGGCTGCTTTTTTTTGTTGCCTCTTTTGGCTCGTCCGGCAAAGGGGAGTTCTTTTTCTCCAGGATGTCAAAGAAACTAAAGGTATTATCATCGAGGCGCTCGATATTGATGACGGGAGAAGATATCGTAATATAGGGGATTATAACTTTCTTTTCCTTGAGAAGCGGGGCGATGATAAGGCTGAAGTTTATCTTTTCAACGTCTAGAAGAAGCTCTTTTTCGCTGTCTTTCTTATAGATCCTTATTTCTTTGGCGCTCAGGCCTTTGATAAGGCTGAAATCGATCTGTGCAATACTGACTTTTCTTCCCAATGCTTCTTCCAGCTTCTGTTCGACGAAGCCTTTGAATTTTATCGGGAGAAAGACATTGTTGATATAGAAGTAGGCGATCGTGCCTAGCATGAGGATAAATAGTATTATAAAAAAAAGTCTTTTTCGCATGGCACACATTATATCTTACTAAAGGGAATAGTTCAAATGTTGCTTTCCTTAAGGTTGTATATTAGATTGTGTGTAAATTGATTTTAAAGCTTTAAAAAAAGGC
>JADFZM010000071.1 GCA_015232535.1 Candidatus Omnitrophota bacterium | reverse complement strand
GAGTCTTTGGAGAGAAACAAGCTGATTAAGTATTATATGGAAGAGGTTATTGCTATCGACAAAGAAAACCAGGCTTTGCGCCAGCAAATAGATGAAGTACAAAAGAATATTGATTCCGAGGGCAAGTAAGGTTGAAGAAGCCCTTTTCTTTAATGGGGACACGAACACCGCGTGTCCCTGAATTTTTCGCATTTTTATTCACAATATTATAGAATATAGCCTCTGCCGAGCATATTGAGCGGTTAAGTTCAACTAAAATACCAGGAGATACAAATGGATGAAATCCTAGAAATTTTGTCAAAAGACGCGAGGATCACTCCCGAAGAGATTGCTCGCCTTACTAAGAAAGATGCCAATGATGTTAAAAAGGCGATCAAGTCTTACGAAAAAGACGGGACAATAGTCAAATATAAAGCGATAGTAAATCAGGATATGATAAAAGACAGCAAAGAATGGGTGCGGGCATTGATCGAGGTAAGCATTACCCCGCAAAAAGACGTCGGATTTGAGAATATAGCCGAGCGGATTTATAATTTTCCGGAGGTGAGCAGCTGTTATTTGGTCTCGGGCACTTACGACCTTTTGGTTGTCGTCGAGGGCGATAGCCTGCACACAGTATCGAGTTTTATTTCTTCAAAGCTGGCTCCGATGCAAAACGTAAGAAGCACGGCTACGCATTTTCTTTTGAAAAAATACAAAGAGGACGGACATATATTCAAAAAGAGCCCGCAGGGCAAAAGATTGAATATATCATACTAGGTTAAGATAATGGATTTTAAGCTGTCTAAAAAAGTAGAGGAACTCGCCCCATCCGGGATTCGCGCCTTTTTTGACCTGGTCTTGGGGATGAAGGATGTAATATCTCTGGGAGTGGGGGAGCCGGATTTCGTTACTCCGTGGAATATTAGGGAGAAGGCGATATATTCTCTCGAGCAGGGGTATACTTCTTATACTTCAAATAAGGGGATGGTCGAACTGCGCAAACATATATCCGTTTTCCTTAAAAAGCGTCATGGGATCGAATACGATCCCGAAGAGGAGATCCTTATAACCGTCGGTGTTAGCGAGGCCTTGGATTTGGCAATGCGCGCGATTATTAACCCTAAGGATAAAGTTATTATTCCCGATCCGTCCTATGTAGCTTATGCGGCGGATGTGGATCTGGCTTACGGGATTCCGGTTAGGGTCGCGACCGATATAAAGCATGGTTTTAAGCTCAATCCTAGGGTTATTGACGATGCGGCCAAAAAAGGGGCAAAGGCACTGCTTTTGAATTATCCCTCAAATCCGACGGGCGCTTCCTATTCCAGGAAAGAGCTTGAGGAAATCGCCAAGGTAATAAAAAAGAGGGAAATGATAATCATAACCGATGAAGTTTATGACGAGCTAACTTATGATTTTGAGCACACTGCTTTTCCTCGCTTAAAAGGCATGAAAGAGCATGTGATTTATTTAAACGGATTCTCAAAGGCCTATGCCATGACCGGTTTTAGGGTAGGCTATGCCTGCGGCCCGCGAAAAGCCATCTCCGCTATGACCAAGATACATCAATATACCATGCTTTGTGTCCCGATTACCGCGCAGATGGCCGCCTCGGAGGCGCTCAAAAACGGTTTTAAAAGCGTTCAGGAGATGAAGCGGGAATATAAGCGAAGAAGAGAGTATATAGTCGGGGCGCTGAATGAAATGGGCTTGCCCTGCCACACTCCCGAAGGGGCTTTTTATGTCTTCCCGTCGATTGAATCGACAAAGGAATCGTCGGGGGAATTTGCCAAGAATTTGCTTTTAAGCCAAAAAGTCGCGGTTGTTCCCGGGACGGCTTTCGGCAAGGATTATGACGGGTATGTCCGCATAGCTTATGCGTCTAGTTACGATAATCTCAAAGAGGCTGCAGCGAGGATAAAAAAATATCTGGAGAAGAAATAAATATGGGACGCGCTTTGAACATTGAGGATATAGAGTTTGAAATAGGGTTCTATGAAAATATAGTCAAGAATTCCCCGGATTTTGTCGAGGCCTTAACTGCGCTGGGTGATTTGTATACCAGAAAAGGCCTGTACCTAAAAGGCCTTCGCATAGACCAGAAATTGGCTAGCCTCCGCCCGGAAGACCCCGTTATTCTATATAATTTGGCCTGCAGTTATTCTTTGCTCAAAGACCTGAATAAGGCCTTTTTAGTCATGAAGCAGGCTATCGCTTTAGGCTATGATGATTTGGATTATCTTGAGCAGGACCGCGATCTGGAGAACCTTCGGCAAAGCGAAAAATTTGCCAAATATATCCTCTCCTTGAAAAACAGCATTGCGGATAAAACAAAGAAATAGCATATGCGAAGCCGGCTGTCTTTCGTAAATTTGCCCTAAAAATCTAAACTTATCATCTTTGCTTTATAAGAAAATGTTACCTGAACTCATAGTCTTAAGAAAGAATTTATCGCGCGATAAACGACGCTACATTCGTTTACTAAGTGTTTTTCCGGTAGATTTTAGGATTCTAGATTCTCTGGGGGCGGAGCAAGAAATACAGTGGCAACAGGGATATACTTGTAATGTAAGCGCCGGCGGCCTTTGCCTGGAGACGGTTTCTGTTGATAAAGCCGCAAGGATAGCCATCGAAAAAGAACTCTGCACCATCCAATTGAGGATGCATATCCCTCTTAGGCAGAAGCCTATCGAAGCTCGTTCCAAAGTCGTCTGGAAAAACATAGAGAATGAAGGCGGTGGAAGTAAATACTATCTGGGTTTGCATTTTACCGAGATTGCCGATACCGATGCAAAGAAGCTTATCGGCCGGGCTAAATGGATTTATTATTCAGGACGTTTTGCTTTTTTTATGGTATTGATTTTGGTCCTAACTTTGCTGGGGTCGTGGCTTTATATTAATAAACTAAGAAGCGAGAACAGAACTGTGATAGCGGCTCTTGTCCGGCTGCAGGAAGAATTTTTAACAGCGGACAACATGTATCGTGAAACAAAGAATCAAAAGTTGTCTTTGTCGAAAGAGCGGGGAACATTGGGCAAAAAAGACAAAGACCGCATAAAGGCTTTGGATAACCAGTATGATGAGTTGACCCGGCGGCTTAACCGGCAAGCCGATTATCTTGATATATTAACCCGGAAAAAGGAAGGGTTGCAAAAAAATGTTGTTGATAAAATGTATGTTTGGCTTAAAAGCCATCAAAGCCGGACCACAGGGTTAGTTTTGAGCTTCGAGGGAAAAGATACGGTTATCAAAGACTGGGCTTTTATTTATGATCAGGCTTTGGCAGTCGGCGTTTTCCTTTTATACGATGATTTTAAATCAGCGCGAGAGGTTCTCAATTTTTTTAACCGCGTTTACAAAGATAATTTTGGCGGGTTTAATAATGCGTATTTTTACGATTCCGGAACGGTTTCGGAGTATACGGTTCATTGTGGGCCAAATATTTGGGTAGGAATTGCCGCTTTGCAGTATCTGCATAAGGTAAAGGATGACGCGTATCTTCCTTTAGCGGAAAAGATAGCGGATTGGCTTATCTCTATTCAGGAGGGCGACCCCGCCGGAGGATTAAAAGGAGGGCCTGGGGTTTTTTGGTTCGCTACCGAACATAACTTGGACGCCTTTGCTTTCTTTAAAATGCTTTATGACCTCACAGGAAAGGAAAAATACAAGATAGCCAAAGACAAGGCGCGTTCCTGGCTGAATAGTTTCGCGATGGTGCCGCACGACGCGGATTATAAAAAACCTCCCGTGAACAGAGGAAGGGGAGATGCGACTATAGCAACCGACACTTATGCTTGGTCCCTGGCGGCATTAGGGCCGGCTGTCCTCTCTGAAATGAAAATGGATCCGGAAAAAATAATGGCTTTTGCCGAGGAGAACTGCGCGGTGGAGGTAAAATTCAAACGGCCGAGCGGGGCGGAGGTTGCGGTTAAGGGGTTTGATTTCTCTAAAGCGGCGAATATCCCTCGGGGGGGTGTTGTTTCTCCCGAATGGACCTCGCAAATGATAATTTCATATCGCATGTTAAGCCGTTATTTTAAGGAAGAAAACAACGGAATCAATGCCGAATACTATTCGCAGAAAGCGCAATTTTATCTGGGAGAATTGAATAAACTGATAATATCGAGCCCTTCTCCCATAGGTAGGGGCGAGGGATGCCTCCCTTACGCGACAGCCGAGAATTCCGATACCGGGCACGGATGGAACACGCCCGACGGAAATAATACTTGTTCCGTTGCCGGAACCGCGTATATGATTATGGCGATAAAAGACTTTAATCCTTTGGTTTTAAATCAGGAAGATGGGTTAAAAGGGGAACATAGATGAAATCATACCGAGAGGAAATAACCTTTGAGACACCGCACCGACGGGATTATATCAATATTACGGAAATTGTGCAAAAAGCGCTCGATAAAAGCGGCATCAAAGAAGGGTTATGCCTGGTCAATGCCATGCATATTACCGCGAGCGTTTATATTAATGATGATGAGGCCGGGTTAATCCATGATTATGATGAATGGCTGGAGAAATTAGCTCCGCATGAACCGGTTTCAAAATATCGCCATAATACCGGTGAAGACAATGCCGATGCGCACATGAAAAGGCAGATCATGGGCCGCGAAGTTGTCGTCGCCGTTACATCCGGTAAGCTTGACTTCGGGCCGTGGGAGCAGATATTTTACGGTGAATTCGACGGGCGAAGGAAAAAACGGGCATTAATAAAGATAATCGGCGAATAAAAAAGGAGAAAGGAAAGTGAGATGAGCCTGATCGCTTTAGGAACGGTCGCTATTGATAATATTAAAACCTCAGACGGGGAAAAAAGGGGGCTTTTGGGCGGCTCAGCCTCGCATTTTTCGATGAGCGCGCGATTTTTCACGAAAGTCTTTCTGTCGGGGATCATCGGCAGCGATTTCCCAGAAAAATATAAGCAATTGTTCCGCCAAAAGAAAATAGACACAACGGCCATAGTCGTAAAGCCGGGCAAAACCTTTGAATGGGACGGAGAATACAAGAAAGAAAATTATAACTCCGCTATAACATTAAAGACCGAACTGGGCGTGATCACCGAATATAAGCCGAAACTGACGAAAGAACAAAAAAATATAGCGCATGTTTTCTTGGCCAACCTTGATCCGGGAAGCCAGCTGGCATTTTTAAACGAAATGAATAGCCCCAAACTTATTGGTTTGGACAGCATGAACCTTTGGATAACAAACAACCGTCCCGAATTGCTTAAACTGATAAGAAAAGCCCATATATATTTTGTCAACGACGGAGAAGCGCGTTTATTGACCGACGAGCACAATCTTTTAAAGGCGGCGAAGGTCCTCAAAGCTCTGGGCCCGAAAATCATTATCTTAAAGAAAGGCGAGCATGGAGTGATCGTTTTCGGGGACAATTGTCAGTTCGCTTTTCCGGCTTATCCTGTTGAGCATGTTGTCGACCCGACGGGAGCCGGGGATACTTTTGCCGGAGGGGTTATGGGGTATTTGAGCAAGGCAGGGCGGGTTAACGAAAAAACGCTAAGGCAGGCGGTCCTTTATGCGACAACAATTGCTTCTTTTAACGTCGAAGGATTTGGGTTAGCCAATACCTCCGCCCTGACAGCGCATCAGGTTGAGGGGCGTTTAAAGCAATTGATAAATTTTATCGACCCTAAAAAATAGAAGAGGATTTGATGCCGAAAAAAACAAAAATCGAAACACGTTCGGGAGTGGTGGCAATAGTCGGGAGGCCAAACGTCGGTAAATCGACGCTTTTAAACAGCATAATCGGAGAAAAGGTGGCGATAGTCTCTAAAGTCCCGCAGACTACCCGAAACCAGATCAAGGGCATATATAACGACGAAAGAGGGCAGATTGTTTTTATCGATACTCCGGGGCTGCACAGCTCCAGGGACAACCTTGATAAATTCATGAATCAGTCTTCCTTGGCCACTCTTGAGGGAGCGGATTGCATTATTTATCTGGTCGATGTCAGCCGACGGCTGGGAGAAGAAGAAAAAAACATAGTGGATAAAGTAAAAGGAATAAAAGCCCCGGTCATTTTGGCTTTAAACAAAGTTGATTTGGGGCAGGACAGGATCCCGGAATATTTAAGCTTTTGGGAAAAGGCTAAAGGGAAACCGGTCACGGAGATGAAAAACTTTTCTTTGATCGTAGTTTCCGCCGCGAGAAAAGACAATATCGAGGAGCTGATCGATATCATATTCGGGTATTTGCCTAACGGGCCGCTTTTATACCCTGAAGACATTGTTTGCGATGTTCCGCGCAAAATGGTAATGGCCGATATAATAAGAGAAAAGTTTTTTCTTGAATTACGCGAAGAGCTCCCGCATGCATTGGGCGTTGTTATTGAGCGGGTTCAGCCGAAAAAAGGGAAAACCCTTCATATCCGAGCCCTTATTTTCGTCGAGAGAGAACATCAAAAAGAGATCGTGATCGGCAGAGGCGGAAGCATGCTAAAGCAGGTCGGAACGGCGGCACGAAAGGATCTCGAGGAAGTTTTGGAGACAAAAGTTTTCCTGGAGCTTTATGTGAAGGTGAATGCCAAATGGCGGGATGATATCAGTCTTTTGCAGGAAAGCGGTTACGGGCTCACCTAGGGGAAATGCGGGGAAAATCGAGGTCATTTTTTAACGTATTTATCCGGCGGATTATCATGAAGACACCTGCCTTATCTGTAAACAAAATACGGGCTATTGAAAGAAAAGCAATCGAAGAAATCGGGATCCCTTCAATAATTTTGATGGAGAACGCCGGCAGGGTAGCCGCGGAAGAAGCACTTAGGGAATTGAGAAGTTTTAAAAAGGGAAGTGTTTGCGTTTTTTGCGGTACAGGGAATAACGGCGGAGACGGTTTTGTCTTGGCTCGGCACCTAATAAACAAAGGAGTAAAGACTAATATATTTATTGTCGGCAAAAAAAATAAGTTAAGAGGAGGCGCCGCGATGAATTATAAAATCTTGAAGCAATTAACTCCTAAGATTTATACTGTAAAAGATATTGACAATTTTGTGCGCACAAAAATAAAATCAGCAAGGCTTGTCGTTGACGCGCTTTTTGGCACGGGCCTTTCCCGTTCGGTAGAGGATCCTTATTTAAGCTTTATTGAGCTTATCAATGCTTCAAAAAAGAAAGTTATTGCTTTAGACATCCCATCCGGATTGGACGGGACAACCGGAAAAATATTGGGAGTTGCCGTTAAGGCAAAGAAGACAGTTACCTTTGCCTTCGCTAAAGCGGGGTTTTATAAAAATAGCGGGCCGGCTTGTGCCGGAGAAGTTATCGTTGCCGACATAGGAATCCCGAGGTGGCTGAACAAGAAATGAATGTCAACGATAAAAAGATTTCAGGTGTTGTGAAAATACTTAAACAAGCGGTAAAAGATTTTAAAGACCCTTCGGTCACTATGGTGGGAAAGAAATACCGCGACCCATTTTTAGTTTTAATATCCTGCATCCTAAGTTTGCGCACTAAAGATGAAACAACCATTCCCGCCGCAGAGAGGTTATTCAAACTGGCGAAATCACCCAGTAAAATGTTTTCGCTTGATGCTAAGAAAATCGAGCAGGCGATATATCCCGTCGGGTTCTACCGGGTCAAGGCTAAAAACATCTTAGGGATCTGCAAGGACATTTTGGAAAAGTTCGGGGGTAAAGTACCGGAAAACATTGATGAGCTTCTAACCATGAAAGGCATAGGCCGCAAAACCGCTAATTTGGTCCTGACCGAAGGTTTCGGTAAATTAGGGGTCTGTGTTGATACGCATGTTCACCGTATATCGAACCGCTTAGGGTATGTTGTTTCTAGGAACCCTAATGAGACGGAATTAATGTTAAGAAAATCTTTACCTAAGCGGTACTGGATTGAATATAATTCTTTATTAGTGGTGTGGGGGCAGAATGTTTGCCGGCCGGTTTCGCCTTTTTGCTCGAAATGTCCGGTTTCAAGGTTTTGCTCCAGAATCGGCGTAAATAATGCCAGGTAAAGCGATTGAAAGATGAAATTCTTCTCTTATTTCTCCGAAATACTGGATTACAAGGTTTATGATTCCCGGGATCGGATCATCGGGCGTGTCTACGATATCGCGATGGCTGTCACCGAAGAGATATTCCCGCGGTCGATACAGATAATAGTTTCCCGAGGTTTTCTTTCCGGGGTTTTTGCCGTTGTTCCTGTCGAAGCGGTTAATTCCTATGACAAAGAGGTGAGGCTGAAGGTTAAACTGGATGAAATTGTTTTTGAGAAAGAGCCGCCCCGCCTCGAATTTTCCCTAAGGCGCGATATTCTTGACCAGCAGGTAGTTGATACCGACGGTCATAAGGTTGTGCGGGTTAATGACGTGCACCTGCTTCAGGTAGACAATGTTTTATATTTGGCGCATGTTGATGTGGGCACCAAGGGCCTTATCCGCCGGTTAGGATGGTCTGCTTTCTTTAATTGGGCGGTAAAAACAATTATGCCCGATACGAACTATTTGAAGGAAGAAAAGTTGATATCCTGGAAAAACGCCCATCCTGTCCACATCGGCCTTAAGCGCAATTTGCTGCAGACTGATATCGCCAGAAAGAAATTATCGCGTATCCCCGTTGCGGAGCTGGCCGATATAATGGAGGATCTGGATATTTTAGAAAAGCTGTCTTTGTTCAAGACCTTTACCGTAGATATGCAAAGAGTTGTGTTCGCGGATATGACATTGCAGGAAAAAGAAGATTTGATCGACAGGCTCGATGAGAAGGAAGCCGGCAGTTTGCTTGAGAATATCCCTGCCGATGAAGCGGCCGATCTTTTGCATGACCTATCGAAGGATAAGGTAGACAATTTGATGCGTTTTATGCACACCAATAATTCGCGCAAACTTTACAAGCTTTTGGGCTTCAGCCAGGATACCGCCGGAGGGCTGATGACGACCGAATATCTTTCTTTGCCCAAAGACGCCCTCGTTAAACATGCTTGGGAGAAAATAAAAGAGAACGCTGATGTGCGGAAATTCACCGGGAATATCAATTCGATATATTTAGTAGACGAGAACTATCAGCTTTCCGGGATGACGAGCTTAAACAGGTTCGTGAACGCGGGGCCCGATGAGTTGCTGATAAATACCTGCTTGGAGAAGAATGTTTTTGTCCGTACCGACGACACAATCGAGGAGGTTGCCCTTTTGATCGAAAAATACAAGTTTGTGTCTATCCCGGTCTTGGACGATAAAGGCATTTTGCAGGGAGTAATCACTAACGACGATGTTTTGGAAGAGATGATATCGATCGCCTGGAAGAAATATAAGGACCAGATCTAAAAGGTTAGTTAAAATGATCGCGAAAATAATCAATAAAATCAAGAGCGCGCGTTTTATTCAGGCTTTGATCCTGTTTTTTGCCGTTATGGGGCCGGGGGTCATCACCGCCAATGTCGATAATGATGCCGGAGGGATCGCCACATATTCTTTGGCCGGCGCGCATTTCGGGTATTCGCTGATATGGGCGATAATTCCGATAACGGTCGCTTTAATCGTTGTTCAGGAGATGTGCGCCCGCATGGCAGTTGCGACTGGCAAAGGCCTTGCCGATTTGATCCGCGAAAATTACGGGGTAAAGGTTACGTTTTATCTGATGGCGGTTCTGTTTTTTGTTAACCTTACAA
>JADFZM010000070.1 GCA_015232535.1 Candidatus Omnitrophota bacterium | reverse complement strand
CAACCTCTCCTAGCTTATCGCCCGCCCGAATAATATCCCCCGGCTTGACACACGGAGTGAAATCCCATTCGCGCGAGTAATCCAAAGAGTCCATATATTCGCCGCGCTTAAGGAAAAATCCGTGTTTTTCCGCCAAACGCGGTAAAGGGTTTTGCAGGCCGTCGAATATCTGGCCGAGCAATCCCGGGCCCAGCTCTACGCTCAAAAGCGATCCGGTGAATTCAACGCTGTTTCCTACCAATATCCCGGTTGTGTCTTCAAAAACCTGTAGATCGGCTTCATTCCCTCTTACCCGTATAACTTCCGCTTTTAATTTCTCTTTTCCGGATATCACATAAGCCACTTCATTTTGCATGACCCTTTCTTTAAAGCGGACAACTACCATGTTGCCGTTTACGCCGGCAACCTCTCCTATTCTGATCTGTTCTTTCACCTTTAGGCTCCTTAATGAGCCCCGCCAAAGGCGGGGCGAATTAACTAAAAAATAATCCGGTATTTTCTATACAGTTCGTTTCTTTGAAATTTTGAATGGGTAAAAGCAGTTTTAAAGGATTGCGTTCCTCCCCACACCTTGCGTGGGAGGGAATACTTGCATCTACCCACTCAAATTTTCAAAGAAGCTAAAATTTTAATTATCAGTTTATCCAAAAATCTCGTAGAGCTTTTCTTCTTTTGCCTTTTCTTCGTACCCTCGGTATATCGATTTATGATCATCCAAAGAGTACCGGCTGTACCTCTCGGCTATCTGAAGTTTGATAGCGTATGAAACTATATACTCAAAATCGAAATAATGGCCGAAGGTCAGCTCCTCGAGATGCGACCATCTGGCGCTATCAATGGTTTTTTCGGCAAGAAAAGGATTGGCCGCTTCCTGCGCTTGGTTAATGACCGCGGCTAAATTATAATTCTCTTTCACCGGGTGAATAAGGCTATTTAGCGGATCTTTGCCGTTAAGCTGGGCTCTAAAGCGAGCTTTTTCATTACTCAGGTCGTGGTTAAATACATTCCATTTATGGATAAAATCATTGCTCTCGATCGACGGCATATTCTCACCGGACAAAACGCTTCTTAACATGCCAAGTTCTCGATTTGTTAGATGCTCCCCGGCATAAGACAAAAACTCTTCAGTCGATAAAGGCAGCTTCCCTTCAAGCGATACTAAAGGCAAAGACGAAATAAAATAATAATAAGAATTTCCCATGCTTTTAAATCCTGCCTCGGATTATCCTTTGATAATTTTAGCGACTTCCTCATTTACAAAGCCGGAAATATATTCCGCCAGGCTTTTGTCGGTAAAGTCAAATTGCGATTTACCGGCATCAAAGCTGATTACAAATCCACGGGCAATATCGTCGGAAGAAGCGAAAACAACTCCCTTTTTGAACTCCTCCGGCAAGCGGCCTAAGACGCTCGATTTTACCGCCTCCAAATCATGGGCAGATAAAAAGACGCTTGCCTCCCGGCTCCCTTTTACATCGCCTAAACATCCCTGGATAACCTGTGATAATATCCTCGCTAAGTCCTCGGAGGAGAGAGCCGCCGCGACTTGTTTTTGCATCAGCTTTGCTAAAAGCATTTCGATCTCTTTGCGTAAGGATAAAAGCATATCCCTCGAACCTTGGGCCAAAGAGGCTTGGGTGGTCTTTAGTTTCTGCTCCGCTTCTTTTTTCGCCTCGGCGATTATCTGCTTGGCGTTTTTCTGCGCCTCTTCGATTATTTTTCTGGCATTCTCCTGCGCCTTAATTTCGATCTCTTTTGCTTTCTTATCGGCCTCCTGAATGCCGTCTTGTTTTATTTTATCGATCAGTTCCTGTATCTGTTGGGTCATCTCTTGCTCCCTGGCTTAATTATTTTTTATGGATTATCGATTTCTTTTGTGATGAGCAAAGCCGCCTGAAAAGGGTCCGGTGCTTTTACTATCGGCCTTCCTACCACTAAAAAGTTGCTGCCTGATCTTACCGCCGCCTTTGGCGTAGCCACCCGTTTCTGGTCCTGCGCATCCTCGCCGGAGGGCCTTATTCCCGGCGTGACGATAATAAAAGCCCTTCCCGTCCTCTTTCTTAATAAAGCTGCTTCCTCGACGGAAGAAACAACGCCGTCAAGGCCGCAACTTTTCGCAACCAGCGCCCGGCTTAAAACATTGCTTTTCGTATTACTGTCTCCTTTATCGCTGGTTAATACCGTTATCCCCAAAAGCCGGGGACGGTATACTCCCGAAGCCAGGCTTTCTTTTTGCGCCGCATCGACGGCTTGCTTAAGCATTTCCTCCCCGCCCGAGATATGAAGAGTGCAAAAAATAACTTTACCCGAGGAGGCTTGCTTTTTAAAAGCATTTAACCGCACGACAGACCTGACCGCTTCGGCGACAGTGTTGGGGATATCGTGGAATTTCAAATCGAGGAAAACATCTTTTCCTTTGCCTAAAACATAGCGCACAATTTCCGGCCCAGCGGCGGTAAAAAGCTGGCTGCCGATTTTAAAGATATCAACAGCATCTTTAAGCCTATTTATTATCTTTCTAGCTTCTTGTTCCGTACTCACATCTAAAGCTACGATCAATTTTGGTTTCTTTATATTCATCACTGTGTTTTTAAACTTCCCGTCAGGGCGCTGATATTGTTTATCTTGTTCTCTTTCATATATTTCTCGATTCCCGATAGGACTTCTAAAGGCGCCTCGGGATTTAAGAAGCTTGCAGTTCCAACCGCGACCATGTTTGCCCCGGCGATAATAAACTCCAAAGCATCGGCGGAGTCCGCTATCCCGCCCATGGCAATTATAGGAAGCCGTATCGCTTGCCTTGTTTTATAGACCATGTAAAGAGCGGCCGGTTTTATCGCCGGCCCGCTTAATCCTCCGGTAATATTGCCGATCTTGGATTTCCTGGTCTTTATATCAATAGCAAGCGCGTTAAAGGTGTTAACCAAACTTACCGCATCCGCCCCGGCTGTTTCAGCGGATTTTGCGATTTCGGTAATGTCCGTAACGTTCGGCGATAGCTTCGCGATCAAAATATGCCGGCTTACTTTCCTTACCGCCGTAACTGTTTCTTCTGTCAATCTCGCATCTTGCGCGACTAATACCTTGTGCCCCAAGTTCGGGCAAGAGAGATTGATCTCAATCCCCTTTATCTCACCGTCCGAGTTTAATTTCTCCGCCAAGAGGATAAACTCATCCGTGGTTTTTCCCGAAATGCTTAAGATTATCGGCACTCTAAGCTTCTTTAATTGCGGCAGTTTATCGGAAATAAAATAATCCGCTCCTTCGTTTTCTATGCCGATAGAATTGATCATCCCCGAGGCTGTCTCGGCAACACGAGGCGGAGGATTCCCCTGTTGCCTGTTTAAAGTGAATGTTTTGGGGATGATAGCCCCGAGCTTTCTTATCTTCTTTGCATCCGAGTATTTCTCCTCGTAAGACCAAGTACCCGAGGCAACACAAACCGGGTTATCAAATATTGCGTCTTTAATTTTTACCTGTAAATTCATATTTAGAAGAAAGCGACTTTTATCCCCATGATCATCAAAAATATTCCGAACATCTTTTTCATATTGGCGTCCGAAATCCCCTGGATTGCATTCGCGCCCAACAAAGCTCCGACGGCAAAACCGATAGCGATCAAAAAAGCAACTTTAAAATTAACATTTCCCGCCTGATGATAGCGAAGGACCGATAAAACAAAGACAGGAAGAAGCATAACCGCCAGCGATGTCCCCTGCGCCTGATGCTGTGTCATTCCAAGAAATATGACCAAAGCGGGGATCATTATGGAGCCTCCGCCTATCCCGAACATCCCTCCCAAAATACCGGTTATCAACCCTAAGAAGATAAGAAAGAAAGTTTGCATTTTGGCCTTTCAAAACACAATATCACTGAGGTTGAATACCGGCCCGTCTTCGCAAACCGTCTGGTAACCGGCAACAGTTTGCACCGCGCATCCCAGGCAAGTACCGATGCCGCAGGCCATTATTTCCTCAAAAGAGCCTTGCGCCGGAAGATCATAGTGAACCGCAAAATCCTTAACGGCTTTCATCATCGGCTTCGGCCCGCAAGTATAAAGGGCTGATTGCTTTTCTTCCTTATCTATATTATCGAACAGCACGTTTACTCTTCCTTTTTTGCCTTTACTGCCGTCCTCGGTAGATAAACATACCTTAAAGCCGTTCTTTCTAAAATCCTCCAAAGGCGGGATTAAATCCCCGGCCCTTGCACCGTAAAGCAATACTTTATTCGCCTTGATTTCCTTCAGTTTATCGGCGTAAATAAGAAAAGGCCCTAATCCGACTCCTCCGGCGATAAAAACAATCTGCCTAATGCCTTTTGCGGGAAGAGAAAAGCCTTTACCCAATGGACCCAAAATACTCAGAATCTCGCCCTTTTTCTTATGGGATAAAAACTCCGTACCTTTTCCCACAATAGCATATAATATTTCCAAAAACGGATCCGCCCGGTAAATGCTAAAAGGCCTCCTGAAAAAAGGCAAGGTGCCTTCGTTCACCCTGACATTTATAAACTGCCCCGGGACAGGCTTTTTAAAACCCGAGGGAGATTCCAGCTTTAAGATAAAAAAGTTGCGGGATACCTTTTTATTAGAGATTATTTTCGCTTTATATGAGCAATTCAACATAATATTACCTTAAATAAAACCTCGCCGTGAAAACTACGGCGAATAAAAGCATTCCGGCGACAAATATTTCAAAGTTGAGCAAGAAAACGGCTTTTCCGTAAATAAATATCTCTTGAATGTAATCCAAACAAAACGCCAATAGCGGCCACCCCCAAAGCCCGTTTTTTTCTTTGGTGCTGAAAGCCTCTTTAATATTGAACACCTCGCGGGCGCGAGCCCTCAGCCATTTTAAAGGGGAGGGGAAAATCCTCGGGACATTCCGGCAGTAATCGTCATAAACACCTGCGAATTTCCCTTTGAGCCATATTTCTTCGCTTTCCATCTGGCGGTTAAAACGAAAGTAAAAAAATGCCGCGAAGATAAAAATCGCCCACCACGGCCAAAGGATAAGTATATAACCGCACCCGATAAGAAAACTTCCCAAATACATCGGATTGCGGGTAAAAGCATATGGCCCGCTTGTTACAAGCTCGTTGCTGCTCGCCGAGAAAGATGTTTTATGCCCCCGGGCGGCCATCCGCAAGAAAACACCTTGCGTTAAAACAATAATGCCTAAGAAGTCGAACATTTTCTCATATATCCCCTGCGGAAAAAACTTTGGCTGCAGGCAAAGAATCAAACTTGCCCCTAAAACCACAATGAGCAGAATTGTAACATCCAACTTAACCCTGTTTTTCATTTCTATCCCCTTTGACAATCCTTGCAGAAAAAAGTGCTTCTCCCCGCCTGCACGATCCTGGCAATCTTCCCCCGGCAAATAAGGCAATCCTCTTTTTCGCGCGAATAAACTTTAAGCCGGCTTAAGAAATTTCCCTTATTTCCCGCTCCGTCCCGATAATCGCGAAAACTTGTCCCCCGGTGTTTTACGGCGTCGTTTAAAATATCTACAGTCGAGGCAAAAAGCCTTTGTATTTCTTCGTTTGTCAGCTCGGATGTTTTCTTAAGCGGGTTTATCCTTGAGGAAAAAAGAATTTCCGAAGCATAAATATTGCCTATACCGGCAATAGAACTTTGGTCCATCAGAAAATTCTTAACCGGTATTTTACGCGACCTTATCCCTTCTTCTAGACGGGAGAAGGTAAAACTGTTTCCCAAGGGCTCAACTCCGAGGCGCTTAAAATAAGGAACGCGCTCGAGGTCTTCCGCTAAGATAAACTTTCCGAATATCCTTTGGTCATTATAGTTTAAAAAATAACCGTTGGAAAGCTCGAAGCTTAATTTTGTTTCTTTACAATTAGCGGATTTCTTAAGGTCATTTTTTGCGTAAATAAGCTGGCCGGTCATTTTAAGCTGAATAGCGATATTCAATTTAGGGGACAATTCAATAACAACCGCTTTCCCGCGTCGCTTAATAGAAACGATTTTCTTGCCTTTGACCTTTTTAATGAATTTTATAGGGGCTTCATTTAAAAGGACCCTATGGTCGTAGACATTGACTTCCTTGATCGTTCTATTAACCAGAACTTTCTTGAGGTCCTGCGTGATCGTTTCAACTTCCGGTAGTTCAGGCATATTATTTACTTTTTACCTCAATGACTTGTTGCATAACAACAAATTACGTCTTCCTGAGCGAAGCGAAGGATCTAATGGCCGAAGAGATTCTTGGTCCTTCGGACTCAGAATGACGAAAAGAAATATGTTGCAACAGTCTTCTCAATAAACTAGGATTGTTTGGTTTCTTTGCTTATCGCCTTGATTAGCTCTTTTAATTTTAACTCCAATCCCCTCAAATCAGCTACTTTTATCATGCCCTCGATATTCCAATTGCCCATATCAATAATAGGCCGCTTATAAACAAATCCATAAGAAATCTCGCAACGTGTTCCATGGCTGCCTGGAAGTGCTATAATGATATCCGCTGAACATGCCACCATAACATTCCGTGCATAACCTATAGAAGTAGGCAAAGCAATATCCACGTATTTATTTGCCTCCTCTTTTTCCTTCCCCGGGAGTATGCCAATAGTAACCCCTCCGGCTTGTTTTGCGCCCCTACAAGCCGCCTCCATCACTCCAAATAAACCTCCACAAACAAGCACACACCCCACCTGAGCTACAATGATTCCGACATTATGGGCTAACCGTTCCACTTCATCATCGGCATTGTGCCCGCCGATCACCGATACTGTTATTTTCTGATTTCTCATTGACTCTCCCATAAGGTAACGTTTTCTATGACATTTTCGTGGGTAAACCGTGTCACTTCTGGCTATAATAATCTATAAAAATGGGTAATATGTCCTTCTTTAACCACATTCTCATGTCTATAGCCCCACTCTAGCCACGTTAACCATGTTATCCACAGGTTGTGCATAAACTGTTGAAAAGACACCATATCTTGTATGGCTACTTTTGATTAAAATACAATCTTACCCCCAAAGACTGTATTTTTAACCTCACCTTTCAAGCGACGGCCAATTAGGGGTGAATTTCGGGATTTTGACGCAAAATTATCAGCTTTAACTTCCCATTCACCTTGGGGATCAATTATTACCAAATCAGCATCAAGGCCTTCTTTAATTTCACCCTTTTCCTTTAAATTTAAAATCTCTGACGGAGCCTTTGACATTTTTCTTGCCAGCTGCGGCCACGTAAGAACTTTATTTCCAATCAATTCAGTCACCGCTAAAGCCAAAGCCGTCTCTAAGCCGATGATTCCGTATGGAGCGTGGTCCAAATCCTGCTCTTTCTCCTCCTGCGCATGCGGAGCGTGGTCGGTTGCTATGCAATCCAGCGTTCCGTCTTTAAGCCCTTCTCTTATCGCCTCAACATCTTCCTTGCTTCGCAAAGAAGGATTGACCTTGGCATTAGTATTAAAGTAGCGCATCTCCTCTTCGGTCAAACTAAAATGATGCGGAGTTGCTTCAGCGGTTACTTTTATTCCCTGCTTTTTCGCCATACGTATTAATTCAACTGAGCGTTTTGCGCTGATATGGGAAAAATGTATCCGCACTCCCAGATAATTGGCTATTTCAATATCCCGGGCTACAATCACCGTCTCTGATATCACAGGATCACCCTTTAAGCCCAGAACGGTTGAAACAAAACCTTCGTTCATAGCCCCTTTTCGGAATAAATGCTGGTCCTGGCAATGCTCCATTATAAGCTGGTTTGTCATCTTTGAATACTCCAAAGCCAACCTTAGAAGCTGAGCGTTATTAACCGAGTATCCGTCATCGGACAGAGCGATACACCCGGCTTCTTTTAGCTCAAACATATCGACAAGCTCTTCGCCTTTTTGGCCTTTAGTGACTGCTCCAACCGGCAGTATGTTAGCGAGCCCGACCCGCTTTGCTTCTTTTAGGATAGCCTCCACAATCATCGCATTGTCAATAACCGGATTTGTATTGGGCATGGCACAAATAGTAGTGAACCCTCCCTTAACCGCCGCCCTTGAACCCGTCTCGATAGTTTCTTCGTCCTCCCGCCCCGGTTCCCGTAAATGGGCATGCAAATCGATAAATCCGGGAAGAACCAGCTTGCCCTTACAATCAATTGTCTTCCCGTTAAAATCTTTAATCACCGGGCTGATTTTAGCGATTTTTTCCTTCTCGATAAGAATATCCTGAGAATCTTTACTCATCTTATCCGCATTGACTATCAGGGCATTTTTTAGCAATAAAGACATCTTTTCACCTACCCTTTCTTTTTCTTTTGTTCCGGCTCTTTTGTGCCTAACAATAAATACAAAACCGCCATCCTGACCGCAATCCCGTTTGTGACCTGTTCCAGGATAACCGAAGAATCACCGTCGGCAACTTCCGCCGTCAATTCAACGCCGCGATTGGTCGGCCCCGGATGCATTATAAGCATATCTTTTTTGGCGCGCTTTAATCTTTCTTTATTTATCCCGAATTTCTTAGCATATTCGCGGATTGACGGTAAAAACTTATCTTCCTGCCTTTCCTTTTGTATCCTTAAAAGCATCAGGCAATCACTTGCCTCGATTACCTCATCTACATCATAGCTTACCTTAACTCCCAAATTTTCGATCCCGATCGGAATCAAAGTTGACGGCCCGCAAACAGTTACATTCGCGCCCAACTTTTTAAGTGCGGTTATATCGCAGCGAGCAACGCGCGAATGCAAAATATCTCCGACGATTCCGACGTTCAGACCTTCTATTTTCCCCTTTTTATCTTTGATCGTAAAAACATCCAACAAGCCCTGGGTCGGATGCGCCCGGCATCCGTCTCCCGCGTTTATAATGCTGGGATTAAGGCTCTCGGCTAAGACCTTCGGCACGCCCGAAGACGGGTGGCGCACGATTATCGCGTCAACATTCATCGCTTCGATGTTTTTTGCAGTATCAAGGATAGTTTCGCCTTTAGAAAGAGAGCTTGAGGAGGATGCGATATTAAGAGTATCCGCCGAAAGCCTTTTTGCGGCGAGCTCAAACGATATTCGGGTACGCGTCGAGGGCTCGAAGAAAAGCATTACAACCGTTTTGCCGCGAAGCGCCGGCACTTTTTTTACATCGCGCGATGATACCTCCCGAAATGACTTGGCCGTCTCCAAAATAAGCTCCAGCTCATCTTTAGATAAATCCTCCAAATCTAACAGATCATGCTTGGTCCATTTATTCATTTTTTCTTTCCTTTTTCGATTATGACCTGGTCTTCCTGGTTATCATTTTCTTTTAAGACGACCTTAACATTATCGCTTAAGGCTGTCGGGATGTTTTTCCCGACGTAATCGGCGCGGATAGGAAGCTCGCGATGGCCGCGGTCGATCAAAACCGCCAGCTGAATATAAGCCGGGCGGCCGAAATCGATCAAAGCGTCCAAAGCCGCGCGGATAGTACGCCCGGTGAAAAGGACATCGTCGACTAAAACAACCCGCTTATCGGTTATTTCAAAATCTATTTTTGTTTCATGTACAATGGGCTGATTCGAGACCATGGTCAGATCGTCGCGGTAAAGAGTAATGTCCAAAACGCCCACCGGGACATTTTTCCCTTCTATCTCTTTTATGCATTCGTTGAGCCGCTCGGCCAAAACAACC
>JADFZM010000006.1 GCA_015232535.1 Candidatus Omnitrophota bacterium | reverse complement strand
CGTTATTTTCTTCGTCAATAAAAATATCGACATAATGGTTCCCCGAACCGACGGTCCCCAGCTGTTCCTGGGCGAGCTTTTTTTGCTCTTTAGCGGCTTTAATTTTCCAGGAGGGGTCGTCAAAGAGCGCGTTATCGACCCTTTCCTGATTCTTAAGCCCGACGCCGAAGGATAGGGTCAGGGAAATATCATCCATGATCGTGTTAATATTTTTCTTCGCTTCCTCCGCGGGAATATCCAGCCTGACCGCTTTGTTGCCGCAGGCGATATCGAATCCGACCGCCGAGGGGCTTACCTTATCGCGATAGGAAACGATCCCGCCTATGGGAACCGAATATCCCTGATGATGATCGGCCATAAGCGCGCACTTTTCCGCTTTTTTAGCGCAATTAGAAAGCTGGTCGAGAGCCTCTTTTATCGGCTCGCCCCAGACAGGAATATTATTTATGAGTTGATATGACATTTTTGTATTCAGCGAAAGTGTTAATGTTATCCAGCTCTTTTTTGTTATTCAATTTTAGCATTTTAACATCCATTTGCATTAAGATTTTACGCGGGCAAGTTATGCCTTTTTTGCGGAAGCATTTTAAGTGTGCCAGAATATTGTTTTCATAAATCGCGCAAAGCGGCTCGGGTAATAAATCATAAGCGCTTTTATAGCACGTTGCTGATTTATTAGGATCGCGTTTTATGAGCAGATTATTAATTGTTTTATCTTTAACAAAAGGTAAATCACAGGCGAGAATCAGCCAATTTGCTTTAGGATATTCTTTAAAAGCCGACATAATCCCGCCCAAGGGGCCGATATTTTTATAAGCGTCGGGAATAATGGGGAATTTGTCGTAAAAGGATAGTTTCGCTTGTCTGTGGTTAACTGAAACAAAAACTTTCTCGCAAAATCGCGAGAGTAGATCGAATGAGCGTTTGAGCTGAATCTCCCCTTTATACTTGAGCAGTGCTTTGTCTTTTCCCATCCGGGATGATTTTCCTCCGGCTAAAACCAGGCCGAGTATGTTTTCTTGGATGTCTCTTCTCATGGATTTCCCCAGGAATAAAACCTTACGAATGAATTGTCGGGATTTGATGGGATTTCAACAAAACCGTCGCTTTTAGCGAGGCTTAACATATCCCCGGAATTATTAGATTGTAGCGGTTGGGCAACGAAACTATGCTTAGTTATGTTGCGAAATGCCTTTTTTTTCTTCATTCTGAGACCGAAGGACGAAGAATCCAATTGGCAAAGAGATCCTTCGCTTAGCTCAGGATGACGCAAATTGTTGTTTTGCAATAGGCCTTCAGGGGAAGAAAGTATCTTAGCCGGAATAAACAGGCAAAGATTGCTTTTTGGTATATTCGCCAAATTAATATTGGCGTAAATAATTTTTGGCGTAATCCCTAAGGACCTCTTTATGAAAGGTATTACATAACGGTAAAGGCAGACTTGTGATGAAACCGGATTTCCGGGAAGTCCGAAAATGGCTTTCCCCTCTTTTGTTTTGGCGAATAATAAAGGTTTACCCGGCCTTTGCGAAACTTTATGAAAAAGAATATTTATCCCTGATTCTTTGATCGCTTCCGGTAAATAATCGAACTTTCCCATAGAAACACCGCCGGTGACAATTAAAATGTCATATTTTTGAAGTAATTTATTAAGCGTTGATTTAATTTTCTCTTTCTTGTCTTTAAGGTGAAAACAATTTGAAAAGCGCTCATCGCAATCGTTGATATCAGTAATGGCCGCCTGTATCGCGTGTATATTCGACTGTCTTATCTGAAATTGATCGGGTTTCCTGTGAGCCGGGACTAATTCATCTCCGGTACTGATCACGGCAATTTTAGGCAATACTGTTACTTTGACTTTTGTTTTTCCTACGGATGCGGCAATTGCGATTCGCGGGGTGTTAAATATTTGCCCTTTTTCGAGAACGACTATGCCTTTTTTTGCATCAGCGCCTTTTTTATGGACAAATTGCCATTTTCTTATTTTAATTTTATCTTTGAGGAGCGCAGTTTTATTTTTTATGACGATATCTTCGTAAGGAATCACGCAATTGCAGTTTTGGGGTAAAACCGCGCCGGTTAAAACCTCTATGCATCCAAGGCGAAGGTTTTTTAACTTCAGCGGCTTTTTGCCCGGAACTTGAATTCCTTGGATTTTAAATGCGGTATTCTTATTGATTTTGGAGGACATTTTTATCGCGATCCCGTCCATCATTACACGGTCAAAAGGCGGAAAATCACGGTCGGCACGAATATCTTCTTTTAACACTTTCCCAGAAGCGTAATTAAGGCCGATCTCATTCTCGGGTAAGCGGGATAAGTTCTTATTTAGGATAGAATCAGCTTGCTTGACGGATATCAAAAGACAGCTCCTTTTTTATGGATTATTATATCTTTTGGGTTATTTCTTGCAATGAAAAGATGGCGGCAATAGGATTATGAAATGATTTATATTTTCGGTTTGATTATTTCTTCGAAATCATTGCCGGGAGAATTCACCAGAGTGCCGATTTCATAACATTTTTGCTGGTATGGGTCATAAGGTTTAAGCATCTCAAGCGCTTTATCGGGGTCTTTTTCCTTTAGCCAGGGCCCTTCCTCCTCAGGCTTTAAGATAACCGGCATACGGTCGTGGATATCTTTTACGAGCGCGTTTGGTATGGTTGTGATGATCGCGCAGCTTTGTATTTCTTTGCCGTTTATAAAGGACTTGTCCCATATTCCGGCGAAAGCGAACAGGCTTTCGTTTTTGAGCATTATTCTAAAAGGTATTTTCTTGCCGTTAACTTTCTTCCACTCGTAAAATGAATCAGCCAAGATAAGGCATCTTTTAGAGCGGAAACTCGATTTGAAAACCGGTTTTTGGTCGATGGTTTCCGAGCGGGCGTTAAAAAGTTTAATTCCCAATTTATCGTTTTTTCCCCAGCTTGGGATAAGCCCCCACTTGACCATGGTGACCTGCTCTTTCGAATCATTAAGGATTGCCGCAATATTCATGCTCGGCGCGAAATTATAACCGGGCTTTAATTTTGGCGGCACCTTTAAGCTAAAACGCTTTACTATCGTTTTGTCATCGACCTTAGTTAAGGAAAATCTTCCGCACATTTTACCCTTATATTTTTATTTCCAAGATCTCATTCCAGGAGGTTGTAAACCTTTTTGACCGGTTTGACTGGCGCATATACCATGGCTTATCTAGTCCTTCGGAGGCGAAAAACAATTTCCCGTAGTTTAGCCGGCTGTTGATCTTATCGATTGTTTTCATTAGTTTTTCTTTGGGGCTGTTTTGATAAGTTTCCTCAAAGAGATATTCTTGGGAGTTTTTTGACGAAGAAATATCAAAGAGAATGACACCCGCTCTTTTATAAGAAAATCCTTCGCGATAAATGCTTTTAAGTAGCATCCGGGCGCAATTTGTAAAATCAGGAGTGTAGGCGCTGGGAGGGTTGATACGCATTGAAGAGGAGTTGGCATACTGTTCGCCGTTTTTAAAAGGATTGGTCGCGATAAAAAGTTGAATATGCCCGCAAACCGAATTTTGCTCCCTTAATTTTTCCGCGGCATTTGAGGCGTAAGCGGCGGTAGATTCCGCCAATTCGTCGAAAGATCTGACCTCGTGCCCGAAAGAGCGGGTTGTCGCTATCACTTTCTTCGGAGGGGATGTTTCCTCCAAAGGCAGGCAGGATATCCCGCGCAATTCCCGGACTGTCTTTAGGCCCATTATGGTCAGATGTTTTTGTATCCAATCTTCGGATGCGTTTTTTAACTGAAGGGCATTATTGATCCCGTAGGATTTTAAGAGTTTCTCCCGCGCGCAGCCGATGCCCCAGATATCTCCGACGCCAGTGTTCTCGAGGAGCGGATCGATGAATTTTTCGTCCGTCAAGCAAAATACTCCGTTGGTTGCGGGGTTCTTTTTAGCGATGCGGTTAGCGACTTTGGCCAGTGTTTTTGTCGCGGCGATTCCTACCGAAACGGGGATCCCGGTGTCACGCCGGACGGTTCTGTTTATCTCTTTCGCGTATTCCAAAAGGTTATAATGGGCGAATCCGTCCAGCGATAAGAAAGCCTCATCTATCGAATATATTTCCAGCTTCGGCGTAAACCGCGAAAGAGTGTTCATAACCCTTTGGGAGATGTCGCCGTAAAGGACATAATTGGAGGAAAGGACTTTTATTGAGTGCTTATTAACCAATTCGCGGCATTTGAATATCGGTTCTCCCATCCGGATGCCTAGGGCCTTGGCTTCATTCGAACGGGAAACGGCGCAGCCGTCGTTATTTGATAAGACTACAACCGGCT
Organism: Candidatus Omnitrophota bacterium; assembly: GCA_015232535.1. Classification (GTDB taxonomy): domain Bacteria; phylum Omnitrophota; class Gorgyraeia; order Zapsychrales; family Zapsychraceae; genus JADFZM01. Next base: position 35,937 of record JADFZM010000006.1, on the reverse strand, counting down.
GATTGTTCAAAGACGGATTGAAAACCCTTTCACAGGAAACGTAAAAGTTATTACAGTCGACTAGGGCAAAAAGTGTTTTCATTTTTTCTATTAGAATGACCTTATAACGTTGGTAACAACTCCCCATATTTCAAAACCCATGCTTTCTGTGACTTCAAGGGGAGTAAAATCCGGGTTTTCCGGTACAAGGTAAAGCTTATCCCTCTTCTTTTTTATTCTTTTGACAGTGAATTCACCGTTTAGAACTGCAACGACTATTTTATTATCCTTAGGCTCGAGCGAACGGTCGACGATAAGTATGTCTCCGGAATTTATCCCGGCGTTAACCATGGAATCTCCTTTTACTCTCACGAAAAAAGTAGCCGAAGGATGTTTTATTAGAAATTCGTTTAAGTCGAGCTTTTTCTCGAGGAAGTCATCGGCCGGTGAAGGAAAGCCGGCAGGAATACGCGATAAAAAGTAAGGAAGCCGAATCTTTTTACCTGCATGGTAGCCGATTATTTCTACTACGTTAATATTTTTGGCGGACATACTAGCAAAAAACCCCCGCTTATCAGCGAAGGTTTTAATTTTTTATTGTGGCAGTTCCCCCTTCTAACAATGCCACATATTCATAATCATTTTCTATTCGCAAACTAACATAATAAATCAGGCCAGTCAACATGTTTCTAAACGCAAGGGTTTGGGCTGTTAAAATGAAAAAAGTAAAATAGCTTTTCCCTTGCGGTGTTTAAAGTAATATAATCGAATATAATTGCCAAAAGGAATAAAGGATGATTTCTGTAAAATCGTTAAGAGTTGATTATGAGGAAGTTAATGCCGTAAATGACCTCAGCTTTGAGGTTAAAGAAGGCCAGATCTACGGCCTCGTTGGGCCGAACGGCGCGGGCAAGACCTCGACCATCAAGGCCTTAGCCGGGATCATCGAGCCCACATACGGTGAAATATTCATAAACGGAATTGATATGGAGCTTTCCCCTCAAAAGGCTTTGCGGCATATCGGCTTCATGCCGGATTTCTCCCCTGTTTACGATAACCTAAAAGTTTGGGAATACCTTGATGTTTTTGCCGCCGGTTATTTGATAGATAGCCGCGAAAGGCCGGGCCTTATAAAATACTGGGCGGATAAAGTAAAGCTAACGGAAAAATATAATACTTTCGTAAAGGAGTTGTCACGCGGGATGAAACAAAGGCTTGTTTTGGCTAAAACGCTTTTGCCTGAGCCGGGCATACTTCTTTTGGATGAGCCCTCGAGCGGCTTGGATCCGGTTGCGCGGAAGGACATGCGGGATGTCCTAAAAGAAGTCGCCGCTACCGGCAAAGCGGTTTTGATCTCGAGCCATATCCTGACGGAGCTTAGTGAATTCTGTAATGCGATCGGCATTATGGAAAAAGGGCGCATGGTGATATCGGGGAGCATATCCGAAATAAGGAACCGTTTAAAATCAAAGGGTTTGTTGACAATAAAGCTTAATGAGCCAAGCGAAGACAATATTAACCGCATCTACGGCTTCCTTAAAAGCTCGGAACTTTTAAGCGATCTGAATAAGCTCAGTCATTCCGAGCTACAGGCGAGGTTCCATTCCGACAGTAATGATGCCTCATGGATTTTGGCGCAGCTGGTTAAACAGAATATCCCGGTTGCAGAATTTTTCATCAAAGAAGACAGTGTCGAGGATATATTTTTCAAAGTGGGGGCGCACGATATATCATGAAAATATATGACCTGGCCAACAACTCTCTTTTTTTACGGAACTGGCGCGAGCGGATGCGTATGCAAAATATTGCTTCTTATCTGCTTATTTTCTCTTTGGTAGTCGTGCTTATAATAACTTATAGCTATTTAGCGCCTGCTTCTCCCGGAGGGGTTTGCCCAAGGGGCGGGGGTCGGACTCTTTCAACAGCTCATGACCCGGCGGTTTCTTCGGTGCTTGGCTTATGTATTTTGCAACAGCTTATTATTCTTCTTTTTGCTGTTTTCTCGGCTTACAAGGCCGCCGAATCGGAGAAAACCGGCGGGACTCTGGATTTCCATCGCGCTTCCCCGACAAAGATAAACCGCCAGGTTTTGGGTTTGCTTCTCGGCTCGGTTTGCATGGAATGGTTCCTGTTTTTTGTTAATTTCTTGATCATTGTTATTTTGGCATTGATCAAAGGGGTACCTATCTTACCGATCCTAAATTTTGAAATTTCTTTGATCATCTGCGCGCTTTTTTTCCATTCTTTCGCTGTTTTTGTCGGCATGTTCGGGAACTCGAAAAATCGTAACGTCGGGGCCGCTCAGCTTTTCGGTATAATGTATCTTTTTTCCGCTTTGATGGCTGTTTCCCATATTTCGTTCATATATCATCTAACTTGGCTGCCGGGCTACGATCAATTACAAAAAGCGCTTACCGGAAATGAGTCTTTCTTGTTCGGCCCGAGGAATTATAATGCCGGTTCAGAATATTCCGACCTATCCTATATGATCTTCGGGTTTAAGGTAAATTCGCTTATATTGCAAATAATCGTCCAGGTCCCTTTATTGGCCCTTTTTGCCTCAGCGGTCGGACGCAGGATCTTGAGCCCCGAGCGCCCGGCGATAACTAAGAGCCAGGCTGTTTGTACCGTGCTTTTTGTCCTGTTTTTGTATTCGGGCAGTTCCTTTTCTTCTACGCTTATGGGCTTGAGCCGTGCCTATGAATTTAATATTTACCCTTATCTAGTGGGAATCTTGGGTGTTTTCGGCGCCTATATTATCACTCCCTCTAAGCTTTTATTCCTCAAGGGATTAAGGAAAGCGAAGAGATCCGGGATAAAAAAGACGAGCTGGTCGGATGATAACTCGACTAACGCTTATTGGGTTTTAATGTTTGGCGTGATCGCTGTAATGCTTTTTGCTTTTTACGCTATTTTATTTAAGTTGAGCTTAAAAGAATATATTGTTTGCTCCTTTATAATTGTATCTTATCCTGCCTTTTTCGCCTTCTTCCTGGAGTGGTTTAATTTCAGCCAGTATTACAAGAAAACGATAATTTTCCTGTCGATATTGATAATATTCTGGGCAGTGGTCCCTTTTATCGGCTTTACGCTAAAGGACTTTTTTTATTATAATTTCAATGTGAATTATTTCTCGGCCTTCTCTCCTTTCACCGGGCTTTATTTGGTTTCGCTAATGCTTTCGCCCTCTAATTTAAATTTTATTGAATTGTTGCCGGTTTTGCAGGTTACTTTTATAATGCTTTTCTCGGCTTGGCTTTTATCGTATTTACAGAGAATAGAGATTAAAAAGGATATTTGGGGAAAATAGCTCCTTCTTAAGATATCGGCTTCATTCCCTCCGAAACTAAAATAATCGCTAAAATGGAAAAAGTAAATATTACAATAATCGGTGCCGGTGTCGTCGGGCTTGCCATAAGTTATGCCCTTTCTCAGGAAAATAACGATATTTTGGTCGTTGAGCGGCATAAATCTTTCGGTCAGGAAACAAGCTCGCGCAACTCCGAGGTAATTCATGCCGGTTTATATTATCCTCCCGGAAGCCTCAAGGCGGATCTGTGTATCCGGGGGAAAGCGCTTTTGTATGAATTTTGCGCCAAAAACAATATCGGCCATAAAAAGCTCGGCAAGATCATTGTTGGAAGCGAAAAAGAGGAAATATCGCATATTGAGGATATTTACAATAATGCCAAAGCTTGCGGCGTCACAAATATCCGCTTGATCGATAAGCCGGAAATCGTAAAACTTGAGCCGAGCGTCACTTCGAAAGCAGCTTTGTATTCTCCGGAAACCGGTATCCTCGACACTCATTCTCTTATGAAACGTTTCGCCGATCTTTCTATTGCTAAGGGCGCGGAATTTGCCTACGGGGTTGAGGTTGTCGATATCGAAAGGAAAAAAGGATTTTATAACCTGACTGTAAAGGAACCGACAGGCGAAACTTTTAGTTTTGAGACCGATATCGTTATTAATTGCGCCGGGCTTGATGCGGATAAGATAGCGGCTTTTGCCGGAATAGATATAATCAAGGATTCTTATAAGCTTTATTACAACAAGGGGCAGTATTTCCGCCTGAGCAACCCCAACAGATTTAAGGTGGCCGGGCTTATTTATCCCCCTCCGACCAAAACAGATTTAGGGATTCATGTAACGCCCGATTTGGCCGGCGGCCTGCGTCTCGGCCCCGACGCTAAATATGTGGAAAAGATCGATTATGACGTTAATGAAGCGAGTAAAGCTGATTTCTTCAGGTCTGTCAGCCGTTATTTAAGCGGCTTAAATATCGAAGACCTGTATCCTGATACCGCCGGCATCCGCCCCAAGACCCAGGCGCCGGGAGAGGATGTTAAGGATTTTATTATCCGAAACGAAACGGATAAAGGCCTTCCAAATTTTATCAATCTTCTCGGGATAGAATCTCCCGGCTTGACCTCCGCTTTGGCTATCGCCGAGATGGTAAATTCCCTTATAATACGCTAATAGAACTTGTTAAAGACATCCCTGTTCTTAGAATGAAGGTGTAATTCTTTTTGCGCAAAAGACCATTCCATAATGCGTGTGGATGGATACGTTTCCAAGGTCGCGTCATGTTGACCCCCTTTGGGGCGAAACATCTATACGGTTCGGCTTTAGTGGTTTATTGTCAAGATTGTTATATGTCCGAAAGGGCGCGGATATCTCTATTTACTTCTGGAATATATCGGGTGTAGCGTTTCTTTCCCTATCTTGTTTCTTTTTCTCGGCCAGGGTTTTTGCTCCGCTGTACATGAGGAAGGTTATGATTACGGGGATAAGGACAATAACTACCATTATCCATGGTTTAGGCTTTCTGATTTTTGGGTCGTAAAAAACTGACATTTTCGATCTTTTTGGGTTAAGGTGCGGGAGCTAATGTTATTGATATCACAACCGCCTTGACTTTCTTTATGAAAAAACTTATCTCCTGAAGCTTTGTCTCGTTGTATTCAAAGTCGACCCCGCCGGAGATGTCGTTTTTCTCGTTTATCGTTTCCGAGGAGACCATGTTGCTATAGCCGAAATTCTGGGCGCTGTTAATGAATTTTGCCGCGATTTCTTTTAGGATTTCCCCGCAATTCTTCATTACCAATTCCTCATCATCATCGTCGGCTTTTTTGTTTATGGCTTTCAAAAAGTCCTGGCCGATAACCTCCTCAATATAAATGATTATCGCTCCTGACGTTTTTTGCTGTTTAAGGTTTTCTTGGCTGCTGAAAAGGTTGATTGATGAAACATAGCAGGGGTCGTTAAATTTATCCAGCCCTAAGGTGCGAATGCGGCTGCCGTACTCGATGATCTCCCTTTCCGCCACAATCGGATCCTGGGAGAACCTGGCATTATATTTTTCTTCGAGGGTGATTTTAGCGGCTTGGAGTAAGACATCCGCCAGTTGCTTATGGTCGATTATTTTTCCGGGAGACATAATTTAAAGTTTTATATCGATATTTAGTGAAATTGGGCAATGGTCCGAGCCCATAACTTCTTTAATTATATCGGCATTTCTTAAGAAGGAAAGTAAATTTTCGGATATAAAGAAGTAATCTATCCTCCAGCCGATATCCCGCGCCCTCGCCCCGGTTTTGTAGTCCCACCAGGTGTAATGGCCTTTTTCTTTGTTAAGATGGCGGAAGGTGTCAACATATCCGCCTTGTATGAGTTTGCTGACCCAAGCCCTTTCTTCCGGCAGAAATCCCGTATTTTTTACGTTCTCTTTAGGGCGGGCGAGATCGATCTCTTCGTGGGCGGTATTAACATCGCCGCAGATGATAATTCTCTTCCCCTTCGCTTTAAGCGAGTTGATTTTCTTGAGGAAGGCCTCATAGAATTTCATTTTAAACGGCACTCTTTTGTTACCGGCCCCGCCGTTTGGAAAATATACGTTTAAAAGGATGAATTTATCGTAATCAAGTATAAGCGTGCGGCCTTCGCTGTCGAATTCTTTAATGCCGAGGCCAACTTCGACTTTAAGCGGTTCTTTTTTAGTGAATACCCCGACTCCGCTATAACCTTTCTTCTCGGCGGAAGACCAGAATGTTTTATAGCCTTTGGGCGCAAGGAGGTTTTGGGATAATTGTCCGGGCTCGGCCTTTGTTTCCTGAAGGCAGAGGATGTCGGGAGCTGTCTTTTCAAGCCATTCGAGAAAGCCTTTCTTCTCGACGGCGCGTATACCGTTAACATTCCAGGAGAGTAAATTTAGCATAATAATTCCGGGGACGCGTACCTAATAATTCCGGGGACGCGTACCTAATTCACCCGATCCTCAATAAAATTCTCATCCGATACATAATTGCCATCTTTTCCTTTCGGACCGGGTTTGCGCTTAGCAACTTCTCGCTTTAATATTATCCCAATCTTATCGATAAAGCTTTGACCTCCCAGCGGACGGCCGACATTAATATTTTGCCTGATAATTTTGACCTCGTCTATATAATCTTTTGCTAAATATTTTCCCCAATCAATTATTTCATCCGAAAGGAAACACCTTTCAATAATATCATCTGTTTTATTCATAGCATGGGCTTTGGCGCTTGACCAAGGATAATCTTGTGCTTTCTCAACCATTCCGGCCCGTACGGGATTGTTTTCAACATACCTTACCACCGTGCGTAAATAATGATCATCCATGACAAAACTTTTAAATCTGCCTTCCCACAAATAGCCCCGCCACTTTTCCCGGAAATTTATCATCCGCGTATAGCGTTTATGTGTTTCGCCCATAGTTTTGGAAAGGCTATTCTCATCCCGCGGAACCACAACTAAATGAACATGATTTTCCATTAGGCAGTAAGCCCAAATAACGAGCCCGTTTATTTTTGCCTGAGTTTTTAACGTATCTAGGTAAAACTGTTTGTCCCTTTCGCTTAAGAAAACATTTTGGCGGCGATTTCCCCTCTGTATAACATGATGCGGATATCCGGCGGCTACTATTCGTGCCAATCTGGCCATAAAAAATCCCCCTTGAATTTTGAATTTGTTTTCGTGGGGGATATTTATTAAATCTTCTAAGTTTTTTATTCTTCTTTTACTATCTTTTTTTAGTTTTGTCAATAATTAGGTACGCGTCCCCGGAATTAAAGCATTTAGGGCATTTGTTGCCATCTGCTAGGTTATTTGCGGTTACGGAGAAAAAGGCCCTTTTGATCAGGGTTTCGCCGCAGTTCGGACAAAATGTCGTCGATCCGGAAGGATCGTGGATATTACCCGTATAAACGTATTTCAACCCTTTTGAATGAGCGATCTCTCTTGCCTGATTAATTATTTCTTTACCCGTTGCATTGATCCCCGTCATTTTATAATCGGGATGAAAAGCGCTAAAATGTATCGGGACACAATTACCTAAGTATTTTTTTACCCAAGCGCAGAGTTCGTTGATTTCTTTCGGGCTATCGTTTAGATAGGGGATCAAAAGTGTCGTTATTTCAAGCCATGTTTTTGTCTTTTCTTTTATGTGTAACAAAGTATCAAGTACTGTTTTTAAGTCACCATGGCAAAATTCTCTGTAGAAATCATTGTTAAAGGATTTTAAATCTACGTTAGCCGCGTCCATTACCTTGTAGAAATCTTCGCGGGCCGCTCCCTCTATATATCCGGAAGTGACGGCGACGGTTTGTAATCCAGCCTTATGACATTCTTGGGCTGTATCGATCGCATATTCGGCGAAAATGGACGGTTCATTGTAGGTGAAGGCAACTCCGATACATTTTTCTTTTAAAGCAGTTTGGGCGATGAATGATGGCGAAGCTTTTTGCCCTGGATAGGATTTTGCATCAGCTCGGCTTAAATGCCAATTTTGGCAGAAAGAGCAATCTAAATTACATCCGGCGGTGCCGAAAGATAAAACATTACCTCCCGGAAAAAAATGATAAAGCGGTTTTTTTTCGATCGGGTCAATTGCGAGTCCACTGCAAAGGCCGTAAGTTGTGAGTATTAATTTGCCTTTAATGTTTTGCCTGACTGAACAAAATCCGCTTTGGCCGTCATTTAAACGGCAATGCCGCGGGCATAAAAGGCATTGGATTTTATCGCCTGTGATCTTTTGCCAGTAATTAGCGAGATGATTGTTTGTGTTTTCTGTCATATCTCTGATTGTCATTGCGGGCGCCGCTTTTGGCTTTTAGTGAAGCAATCTCAGAAGGGATGCTTCGTCGCTGTCGCTTCTCGCAATGACAGTACTAGGTCGCGGGCTCGCAAAGACAACTTGGGATTGTCATTGCGAGGAGGACGCCTACGGCGGACGACGAAGCAATCTATTTACAAAATATTATTTATCGATTGTGCTGCGGTCCTGCCTTGCCCCATCGCCAGGATGACTGTCGCGGACCCTAAAACAATATCGCCTCCGGCGTAAATCTTATCCAGAGAGGTTTTGCCCGAATCATCGATTATAATATTACCCCATTTGTTGGCGTTAAGCCCGGGAGTGGTTTTGCTGATAAGCGGATTACACTCATTTCCTATAGCGACGATAGCCGCATCAGTATCAAAGCTGAATTCGCTTCCCTTTATCTCAACCGGACGCGGCCGGCCGCTTGAATCGGGGTTACCAAGTTCATATTTAAGGCATTCGATCGCTTTTAATTTACCGTATTGATCGCCGATGAATCTTTTGGCGTTTTGCAGGGTGTGGAAGATTATCCCCTCATATTTCGCGTTCTCAATCTCTTCTTTTCTGGCCGGCATCTCGTTCTCGGTCCGCCGGTAAAATAAATGGACTGTTGACCCCATGCGCCTGGCGCTTCGGGCCGTGTCCATAGCGACATTTCCTCCTCCGAAAACCGCTATTGTTTTTGAGAGAAAAAGCGGAGTATCGGAAACTTCTCTGTCATAAGCTTTCATTAAATTGATGCGGGTTAAATATTCATTTGAGGAGAAAACTCCGACCAGGCTTTCCCCTTCGATATTCATAAATTTTGGCAATCCGGCGCCGGTGGCGATAAAGGCCGCCTTGTAGCCGTCTTTATTTATCAGGTCCAATAATTTTCTTGTTCGGCCTACCACAAAATCGGTACGCACCTCCACGCCCATCTTAATTAAAGTTGAGATCTCATGTTCGACGATAACTTTAGGCAGGCGGAATTCCGGGATCCCATAGATCATAACTCCGCCCGGCTTGTGGAAAGCCTCGAACATGGTTACCGAATGCCCTTCCCTTCTTAAATCTGCTGCAGCGACAATCCCTCCGGGGCCGGAGCCGATTATTGCGAACTTTATGCCGGTTTCTTTCTTGACCGAGGGGGTTTTTGCGCCGTTTTTCATTCCCCAATCGGCTACAAAACGCTCTAAGCGGCCTATGGAAACTGCTTTATTCGGGTCTTTAAGCGCTATTGCGGCCGTACAGGGTTTTTGGCATTGGTCTTCCTGTGGGCAAACCCGTCCGCAGACCGCCGGCAGAAGGCTGTTTTCTTTTATGATATCGGCTGCTTTTTGGAGATTACCGTCGATTATTGCCTGAATGAAAGATGGGATCTCTATTTTTACCGGGCAGCCTATAACGCAGGGTTTATTCTTACATTGCAAACATCGTAGGGCTTCCAGCTTGGCCTGGGTTTCGCTATAGCCTAAAGCTACTTCGGCAAAATTGCTGATTCTTTCTTCCGGGTTTTGGCTGGGCATTTCCTGGACGGGAATCGCGAGGCGATCTTTAGCAGATAAAGAATTTCTCTTCTCCCAAAGTGTATTAAGGAGAATTTTTGCTTCGCTTTCCAATCTTTCGGGATGGTGAAAAGACATTTATTTTATTCCCAATTTCATATGGCACCTGTGGTGCTCATCATCCTCGAACTTTTTATATGCGGCGAGGCGTTTTATCATGTTGTCAAAATCGACCTTGTGCCCGTCAAACTCGGGCCCGTCCACGCAGACAAATTTTACTTCACTTCCGACATTTACCCGGCATCCTCCGCACATGCCTGTTCCGTCGATCATGATGGTATTAAGGGAGACTAAAGTCGGGATATTGAATTCTTTTGTTACCTCACAGCAGGCTTTCATCATGATTGCCGGACCGATTGCGATAACCAGATCAGGCTTTGGTGTTTTTTGTGAAAGTTCTCTCAGCGGTTCGGTGACAAGGCCTTTTAGGCCGCAGGACCCGTCATCGGTTGTGATTATCAATTCTTCTGATATTTCCTTCATTTCTTTCTCGAGTATTACAAGCCCTTTGCGCCTAGCTCCGATAATTGAGTAAATTTTATTCCCGGCGCCCTTTAATGATTTGGCTATTGGATATAAAGGTGCGGTCCCGATTCCTCCCCCGACACAAATAACTTTTCCGAAATTTTCGATATGCGTCGGATTTCCCAATGGCCCGACCAAATGGGCGATAGAGTCACCCTCTCCTAAATTGGCAAGAAGATGCGTTGTTTTCCCGATCGCCTGGAATATTAGGGTGATCGAGCCTTCCTTCTCATCGGAATCGACGATAGTGAGCGGTATCCTTTCCCCTTTTTCATGGACCTGGAGAATGATAAATTGGCCGGCCTTGCGCTCCTCGGCGATCAAAGGAGCATGCACCTTCATCCTAAAGGTTTCATCCGATAACTGTAAGTTCTCGATTATTTTGTTCATGGCGAAAATAAATTATTGTTTAGATATTATCAGATTTTAGGCGGATATGCCAATAAATATGCGGAGGAATTGACTATTGCCCTGGATATCCGACCGGCTGTGTGTATATAACCTTTTTGTTCTTATCAAGGCCCATGGCCGATTCCAGTTTAGGTTTATCGACCCAGCCTAGAACGACCGTGGACAGCCCCTCGGAAGAGCAGAAAAGGTAGACATTTTGGCTGATGAACGCGGCATCGGTAGCGGCATAAATCTCCTTGTCTTTCTGCTCAAAATTCATCTTGGAAAAATCTGCGACATAGATAAGGTTGAGCGGCGCTTCTTTTACAAACTCCTGAATCCCTGTTTTTTCCCTGATATCTTTCGGGATTATGAGATCAAGGGAATTGTTTTTTGCGTTATAAATATACAAACCGTCTTTTTTTGCCGCGAATATTTCTATTTCTTGTAGGTTCATCGCTGAAGGAGCTGTACGTAACCCTGAATCAGGACGATTAATACCAAAGGCCGCCCAAAACAAATTAGAAATAACGCTTAGTGGAAGTTCTTTTTCGCTGAAGGAACGTCCGGTCTTTCGGTCATTCAAAGCTTGCATTAAAAGTTTTCCTCGGGACAGATCGGGGGGCAATAGCTTAATATTCCCCGGGTTTTCCTGGCAGAAGGATGGCTGTGAACGAAATAAAAGCAGAATTAATAATGTAATAGAGAAGATTTTTAATTTCTTCATTTTTTTCCTACTTTACTATTCCGGCAAAGCCCATAAAGGCTAAAGAAAGCAGCCCAGCGGTAAGAAGCGAGAGCGGCACTCCCTTCATCCCTTTTGGTATATTGCATAAATCAAGCTGTTCGCGGATACCGGTAAAAACTATTAAGGCAAATCCAAACCCCAGGGAAGTCGCTATAGCATAAACTATGCTTTGAACCAGATTATAATTCTTTTGGACGACCAATATAGCGACGGCCAAAATTGCGCAGTTTGTTGTTATAAGCGGTAAATATACGCCTAAAGCTTGATAAAGTGCCGGGCTGGTCTTCTTCAAAATAATTTCGACTACCTGGACCAAAGCCGCAATAACGAGTATGTAGGTAATTGTTTGCATAAACCCTAGGCCGTTGGGCTCAAGGACATATTTGTAAACAAGGTAGGTGACTGACGTGGCGAGTGTCATGACGAAAACGACTGCCGCCGACATGCCGATCGCATTTTCAAGTTTATTAGATACACCCAGAAACGGACAAATGCCCAAAAAGCGGTTCAAGACTATATTATTTACGAAAACCCCGGCAACTATCATTAAGACGTATTCCATGGTTTACCCTTTGTAAATTGCTTTATTAATTTTATTCACCAAAGCGATAACATAAGCCAACACAATAAAAGCTCCCGGAGGAAGCACGAAAATCAAAATCGCGTCACTGGCTATCAGTTTATGCCCGAAAATAGCTCCTGTGCCCAAAACCTCTCTTATTGCTCCTATTAAGGTCAAAGCCAAGGTCAGCCCCGCGCCCATGCTTACACCGTCGATCAGAGAATCAAGTACGTTATTTTTAGCGGCATAGGCTTCGGCTCGGCCTAGAATTATGCAGTTAACTACGATCAAAGGGATAAATATTCCAAGCTGGGCATAAAGCGCGGGGAAATATCCGGCTATCACAAGATCGACAATAGTAACGAAAGTGGCGATTATAACGATATAAGCCGGAATCCTCACCTTATCCGGTATCAGATTCTTAAGAATAGCTATAAAGACATTGGACATGATCAGGACAAAAGTTGTAGCTAAGCCCATTCCGATACCGTTTGCGGCTAAAGTCGTGACCCCTAATGTGGGGCACATCCCCAAGATTGTGATGAATGTCGGATTTTCTTTTAAAATGCCTTTGGTAAGGTTGTCAAAGAATTTATTCATCAGTTATTCCCTCTTTTTTCTTTATATGCGTCAAAAGCCCTTTGTATGGCGTCGCAAAAGGCTCGCGAGCTGATCGTTGCCGCGGTTATCGCATCGACGTCCCCTCCGTCTTTCTTGACTTTTAATACCAAGGAAGACAAATCCTTGCCATTAAATTGATCGCTGAATTTAGACTTAGCCGGCTCTATTTTATCTCCTAAGCCGGGAGTTTCTTTGTGTTCCACGACCTCAATATTGTTTATTCTACCGTCAGGAAGCAGGCCGACTATTAGGCGGATGTTTCCGCTATAGCCTTTATTGGTGAAAGTCTCTATCGCTGTCCCGACCAGCCTTCCATCTTTCTTGGCAGGATAAAAGGTTATTTCGCCATCGGGAGTATTTGCGCTGTATTTTTCGTTTAAGGGGTCATTGTCAAATTGCGGCAAGACATTTTTTAGGGCAGAAGTCTTCTTTGATAAAGCCGCTTTGGCGATGGGTTCTTTGGTTTTTTCATAAACGTAACCTAAAGATCCGGCGGAAACAAAGCTGACGATAAACAAGCAAAGCAACATATTTTTAAGGGTTGATTGAGTTTTAGCCATTTTTATTCACCGAACCTTTTGGGACGCGTATAACGGTCGATCAAAGGAACAAAGGCGTTCATTATTAATATGGCAAATGACACACCCTCGGGATAAGCCCCGAAAACCCGGATTAAAATCACTAGAATGCCGATTAAAGAGCCGAAAATAAGTTTTCCTTTCGGAGTTATAGGAGAGGTGACCATATCGGTTGCCATGAAAATAGCTCCCAGGAAAACTCCTCCGGTCATAATATGGAAAAAGGGATCGGCGTATTTGCTCGGATCTGTTAGCCAGAGGATACCGCTAAAAATTAAAATTCCAAATATCATGGAAACCGGTATATGCCAGGAAATGATTTTCTTATAAAGGAGGTAAATCCCGCCCAGGATTAGGGCCAGGACGGAAATTTCTCCGATACAGCCTCCCCTTATCCCGATAAAAAGGTCAAGATAAGAAGGCATTTTAGCCATGATTGTAGTTAAGGCTTCGGTATTCTTTACTCCTTCTTTAAGGATTGATAAAGGAGTTGCCGCGGTGATTACATCGACTCCCCCAACCGTATAAGCAAAAGGTTTCGGCCAAGAAGTCATCGCAACGGGAAAGGACACCAAAAGAAATACCCGTCCGACCAAAGCCGGGTTAAAGGGGTTATTCCCTATTCCTCCGTATGTCATTTTGGCGATAACTATAGCCGCAAACGAGCCGATTACGACCATCCACAACGGGATATTGCTCGGAAGGTTAAAGGCCAGAAGAACTCCTGTTACTGCCGCCGAGAAGTCATTTATGGTAGGTTTGACTTTAAGGATAAATTTTTGGGTAAAGTATTCAAATAAGACGCAGGATATAACTGCAGTCAAGGTTATTTCGAGAGCTTTTGGGCCGAAAACCCATATGCCGACTAGCATCGCCGGCAAAAGGGCAACGATGACATAAAGCATTATTTGCGAAACAGATTGTCCCCCGTGGGCGTGCGGAGCGAAGGAAACTTTTAAAAGATTATTTTTATCCATCTTTTTTGGTTTGCCTTTTCTTGATATTATATAAAACTATGTTTTTGCCAAGCCGGATATAATCGGTTAAAGGGCGGTTTGCCGGGCAGGTATAACTGCAGCAACCGCATTCGCAACAATAATGGATCTTTACTTCCTCGGCTTTGTCGATCATGTTTCTCTCAACAAGCGTCATGTAAAGATACGGCTCTAATCCCAGCGGGCAATATTCCACACATCTGCCGCAACGTATGCAGTTAGAAACTTCTTCGCGCTTTGCCTCGTTCTCCGGGATTATAACGATTCCTGATGTGCCTTTAGTTACCGGTATATCCAAAGAAGCCAAGGCCTTGCCCATCATCGGACCGCCGCTGATTATTTTGCCTGTATCCGAAGGCAGGCCGCCGCAAACACTTATAATATGCGAAATAGTCGTGCCTAACCGAACGAGAAAGTTAGACGGCTTTTTTAGCGATTTTCCCGTTACGGTGACAACTCTTTCGACTAGCGGCTTGTTTTTCTGCACCGCTTCATAAACGGCAAAAGCTGTGCCGACATTTATTATAATGCATCCGACGTCAATCGGTAGTCCCGAAGGCGGAGGCGGAACTTCTTTGCCTGTTATAGCCCTAACGAGCTGCCTTTCCCCTCCTTGCGGATAATGGACCTTAAGCGGATGGATCTCAATTCCCGGATATTTTGATGCTATATCGGATAAGTTATTGATCGCGTCGGGCTTATTGACCTCTATGCCGATTATGGCTTTATCCGTATTCAAAACTTTCATCAGGATTTTAATGCCGATGATTATTTCTTCCCCTTTTTCAAGCATCAGGCGGTGGTCAGAGGTCAGAAAAGGCTCGCATTCTACTCCGTTAATTATCAGGTGTTCGAGCTTTTTGCCGGGCGGTATTTTCAATTTAACATGGGTGGGGAAGGTCGCGCCGCCTAAGCCAACAATACCGGCTTTAAATATTTTATCGCTGATCTCCTGTGTAGAGAGATTGCAGTCTCTTTTAATATTCTTTGAAAGTTCGATATCCGCTAGCCATTCGTCCCCTTCGGTTTCGATGATCACTGCCCTTTGTTTGTATCCGGTCTGGTCGATAACCTCATCGATGTTCTTCACTGTTCCCGAAACGGGGGAATGAATGTTGGCCGACACAAATCCGTCCGCTTCGGCGATCAGCTGGCCCACCTTTACTTTGTCACCGGGGTTCACTACCGGTTTTGCCCTGGCGCCTAAATGCTGGGTCAAAGGGACAAAAACGTTTTTCGGCAGAGGAATGCTTTCAATTGAGTTTTTTGCCGAGAATTTAAATTCTTTCGGATGGACCCCGCCTTTGGGGAAAGTCTTTGTTTTAGTAGTTGTTGACAGTGTATTCATCAGAATATCCTATGAGCTTTTAATTTCTGACAGCGGCTCTTTTTGCGCTTTGGCCGGGAAATGCACTTCCTGTATTGCTTTCGTCGGGCAAACGCTGAAGCATTTTCGGCATAATTTACATTTCTCAAAACTAATATAAGCCAGATTATTTTCGATAGTTATAGCATTATGAGGGCAAATCTTGAAACACTGTCCGCAGGCTATGCAGGCCGCGGTACAATTGAGCCTAGCTACCGAGCCTTTTTCTTTATTTATACAGCTGACAAATACTCGCATCCCTCTTGGGCCTTTTTTGCGCAGTTCGATTATTTTCCTCGGGCAGGATTTTACGCAAGCCCCGCAATAGACGCACCTATCCTCTATGACAACCGGCAAGCCCGTTTCCTTATCCATGTACATCGCGTTGAATTTGCAGGATTGAACGCAATCCCCTAAGCGTAAACAACCGTATTGGCACCCTGATTCTCCGCGGAATAAATTGTGCACCAGTCGGCAGGTTTCCGCGCTGTCATAAATATTCTTTTGCGCCCGGTTTTGCCGGGAACCGTTACAACGGATAACCGCGACCATCGGTTCTTTTATCGCTGATTCCTTCCCCAATATTTTAGCTACCTGGGACATGCATGATGTCCCTCCGACCGGGCAGAACATTATTTCAAAATTATCAGATTTAATGCAGGCTTCGGCAAAGTTTCGGCAGCCAGGATAACCGCATCCTCCGCAATTAGCTTTAGGGAGGACATTTTCTATCTCGTCAATGCGTGGGTCTTCCACAATGCGGAATTTCTGGGCGATAATGTACAAAAGCACGGCAGAAATGACCCCGATAGCACTTAAAGCGATGATTGTGGTAAATATAGTATTCACTAAAGCTTCCTTATATCTATTCGGAATTTATTTCCGAATTTATGTTTGAAACAAGATAATGCGAAATAATAAATTATTATAGCTGAAATGGCACTCAATCCTACAATAATCTCTATTTTTGTGAATAAGGAGATTATGGCTAATGACGCGATAAAAATGATCAAGGGCACTATATAAGCGATAAAAACGGCAAGAAATCCGGTTTTTTGCGGTAAAATAACTAAAACTTTTTCCCCTTTGTTAAAAGGTTTAGGGTTTTGGCTGATCTCTATTATTTTTTCCTCCATTTCGGAGAGGGAGCAAGATTTTTGGGAATGGCAGCTGGCGCAGGCCGACGAGCGTTCGATCTTTACCATGATAGAATCTCTTTTTAATTCAACTATGGTACCATCATGTTGTATTTCCGATGATGTTGACATAGGGTTTCCCCTTTTTTCTTATTTGTAAGTCTTGGCAGGGCGCTTTTTGGGTGTTTGGGGGATAAATTGAAGAGCTATAAGGTAAGCTTTGTCCGGATCCTTCTCTTCTGCGCGAACGACTTTCCCGAATCCTTTAAAAACATCTAAGATCCCGGACATGACAACATTAACCTCCAGGACATCATTTTTCTTATATTTTTCCGAAGTAAAGAAGGCGATTCCGCCTAAGCTCATATCCTGAGTGATAGACAAATGCCATTTTTCGTTCATTTTTTTTGACCCGCGCTTAACAAGCCTGTATTCGATACTTAAAACTCTTTTGGCCCGGATAAAACTGCGGCGTTCGGAAAATTTTGCGACGGTCATTTTACGGCCTTATCATATTGATAGGTTTAACTATATCATTATACTCAGCTTCGGTCAGAAATCCTAGCGATAATACGGCTTCTTTCAAGGTAATGTTGTCATCGTAGGCCTTCTTAGCCGCGACGGCTGATTTATCATAACCGATACGAGGGTTAAGGGCTGTTACTAACATTAGCGATTTTTCCAGGTTTTCTTTAATCCTTGATAGGTTCGGTTTTATGCCGTTTATACACTTTTGGCTGAAGCTGTGGCAACTATCGGAAAGAAGATTGATCGACTGAATGATGTTGTGGATCAAAACCGGCTTATAATTGTTCAGCTGAAAATTACCGTTACTCCCGGCGATATTTATGGAAACGTCGTTTCCTAATACCTGACAGCAGACCATTAACAAGGCTTCGCATTGAGTCGGGTTTATTTTTCCCGGCATTATCGAACTGCCTGGCTCATTTGCCGGCAAAATCAATTCCCCTATTCCCGAGCGCGGGCCGGAAGATAAAAAGCGGATATCATTGGCTATTTTTGATAGTGACACAGCTATTGTTTTTAGAATGCCGCTTAATTCGACTATTGAATCATGGGCGGATAAACTTTCGAATTTGTTCTCGGATGAAATAAAAGGCAGACCGGTCAACTCCGATATTTTTTTAGCGGCCTTTTGGGCAAAATCCGGATGGGAATTTATTCCTGTGCCTACTGCCGTAGCGCCTATGGCGAGCTCGTAGATCCCGGGAAGTCCTTTGTTAATGCGGGTTAAGCTATTATCAAGCTGCTTACGATAAGCGGAAAATTCATCGCCGAGCGTTAGCGGCGTTGCGTCCATCAAATGTGTACGGCCGATTTTGATTATGTCCTTGAATTCCTTTTCTTTTTTACCTAGAGAGTCCCTTAATTCTTTCAGGGCAGGAATTAATTCATGATTGAGTTTCTTAGCGACCGCAATATGCATGGCTGTTGGGATGACATCGTTCGATGATTGGGACTTATTGACGTCATCATTAGGGTGAATGGGGTCTTTGCTCCCGATTTCTCCGCCGGCAATTTGTATGGCACGGTTGGAGATCACCTCATTGATATTCATGTTGGTTTGTGTGCCGCTGCCGGTCTGCCAGATAGACAAAGGGAAATTATCGCTTAATTTCCCGGAGATTATTTCATCGCAGACTTCGGCGATCAACTCGGCTTTCTGATGCGGGAAAAGCTTTAAATCCGAATTGGCCAAAGCGCAGGCTTTTTTTACGATTCCGAGAGCCGAGATAAATTCGGGAGGGAATTTCTCAGTTCCGATCTTGAAATTATTGAGCGAGCGGACGGTTTGCGCGCCGTAATATTTGTCCTTTGGCACCTTAACTTCCCCAAGGGAGTCTTTTTCAGTTCGGAATTCCATCTTAATTATTCATGAGATAATAGGTTAAAAGCCTTATTCCGGAGCCTGTCGCGCCGTACCCGAAATACATTCGGGATTGATTGTCCACCCAGGCGGTATTGGCGATGTCAAAATGTGCCCATTCGGTATCTTCGGTGAATTGCCTTAAGAATTCCGCGCCGGTAATTGTTCCCCCTGCGCCTTTAAAGTTACTGACATTTTTTATATCGGCTATCTTTGATTTCACCGAATCTTTGAGCTCGGGGTAGCTGGGAAGCCGCCAGGCTCGGTCATCGGTTTCTTTTGAGGCATTGATCAAGTTTTTTGCGAGCTCATCGCTGGTCGTGACTAAGCCCGTATAATCCGGGCCTAAAGCGATCGCGCATGCTCCGGTCAAGGTGGCGATATCGATTATTCTTTTTGGCTTATAATTCTTGACTACATAAGATATAGCGTCGGCTAAAACCAGCCTTCCTTCGGCATCGGTATTGGCTATTTCGACCGTCTTTCCGCAATAAGAGCGGATTACGTCTCCGGGTTTATAAGCTTTCGGGCCGATAGCGTTCTCAGCAATCGCACAGGCAAAAACAATATTTTTCTTTATCCCGAGGTCAATTGCATTCTTAAGCAAGGAGATAACAACTGCCGCCCCGCCCATGTCTTGGCGCATGGTTTCGATATGGCCGGTGGGCTTAAGGTTCAGTCCTCCCGTGTCAAAGGTGATGCCTTTGCCGATTATCGCTATTTCCGCCGCTTTGTCTTTTGAAGCGTTATATTTTGCGATGATCAGTTTTGGCTCTTTGGCGCTTCCATGGTTAACGCCCAGAAGCAAATTAAGGCCTTTTGCTTTAAGCTCTTTTTCCCCGAGGATCTCCAAAGAGACATTTTTGTTATTCTTTACTATCTCTCTGATCTTTTTTTCTAACATAACTGAATGTATGCAATCGGCGTTGTCGTTGATTAGGTCGCGGGCAAGGTTTGTGTTATCGCAGATTGTTATCGTATCACCGTAAGCTTTTTTCTCCGGAGATACGATAAAATACTTTTTACTGATGTCCGGCTTCTTTTTGGTAAGGTATTTATCCCATTGATAGGTGCCGATTATAATCCCTTCGATTATCGCTTTAACTTCATTTTCTTCTTGCGAAGGGCAAAATATGTCTATTGTCCCGCAGTTTTTCAGGTATGACGATAATAAGGCCTGGCGCAAGTTTATCCTTAGGGAAGTAAGGCCGGAGTCTTTTCCTTTCCCTAAGCCGACGAAAAGAAGTATTCTTTTGCCCTCGAGATAAGGAAAAATTTGTCCGTTTTCCCCGGTAAATAATTTCTTCTCCTCGAGGCTGCTTAAGACAGGCGATATTTTATTCTTTCCTTTTAGCTGTTCTTCGTTTACTAAAAAGACGACTGCATCATGTTTGAGGTCGGGGTTCTTTAAGAAGCTTATCACGTTTAAAGCCTTTCTTTATTTTTTAGCGTTGTTCTATCGGGATAAATTTACGAACGTTGTTCCCGGTGTAAATCTGCCGCGGCCGGCCGATCTTTACCTCGGCGCCCTCTAGCATCTCTTTCCAGTGAGCGATCCATCCCGGCATACGGCCTATAGCGAACATGACAGGGAACATATTCAAAGGAATCCCGATAGTCCTTAAAATTATACCGCTGTAGAAATCGACATTGGGGTAAAGTTTCCTTTCGATAAAATAGCTATCTTTTAGGGCTATATCTTCAAGTTTTTTAGCTAAATCAAGAAGCGGATCAGATATGTTGAGTTCTCGGAATAGATCGTCCGCCCGCGACTTAAGAATTTTAGCCCGGGGATCGTAATTTTTATATACCCGATGCCCGAAACCCATCAGGCGGAATTTCGAGTTTTTGTCTTTTGCCATGTCGACGTATTTTTTGATATCTCCGCCTTCGGTTTGTATTTTCTGTAGCATTTCAATGACGGCCTGATTGGCCCCTCCGTGCAACGAGCCCCATAAAGCATTGACACCGGCGGAAACTGAGGCAAAAAGGTTTGCTAATCCGCTTCCGACCAGCCTTACTGTCGAGGTGCTGCAGTTTTGTTCATGATCGGCATGCAGGACAAGAAAAGTCCTTAAGGCATTAACGATTACAGGTTTTATTTCATACGGTTTAGTCGGCGAATTAAACATCATGTTCAGGAAGTTAGGTACATACTTTAAATCATGCCGAGGGTAAACATAAGGCTCGCCGATTGATTTTTTATAAGCAAACGCGGCGATAGTCCTTACTTTGGATAAAAGCTCAACCGAAATCAGGTCGATTTCCTCTTTGGAGGGATTAGGCTTTATTAACTCCGGGTAATATCCGGCCATAGAGCCGATCATGGCAGAGAGTATTCCCATCGGATGTCCGGTCAAAGGATATCCGTCGAAGAAGCTCTTCATACCTTCGTGTATCATTGACTGCTTGGTAAAGGCTTCAGAGTATTTCTCTAGCTCGATTTTTGTAGGCAAATGACCGTATATCAAAAGAAAGCATATTTCAACGAAACTAGCCGTATCGGAGAGGTCTTCAATCGGGATACCGCGGTAGCGTAAGATGCCTTTTTCGCCGTCTAGGAAAGTTATATTGCTTGTACAGGAGCCGGTATTGGCGTATCCGACATCGAGGGTGATGTACCCGGAATCTTTTCTTAGGGCAGAGATGTCGATTGCTTTCTCCCCTTCAGTTCCGGTGACTATCGGGTATTCGTATGTCTTGCCTTCGATTATTATCTTGGCTTTTGTATCCATTAGATCCTCCGCGTGAGGTTTTAGTTAATTAATATGAAAAAATATTATATTATGAAAGACTGGCGTTTTCAATATTATATTCGGGTAGTTGTCTTTCCCCATATCCAAACTAACGCCCCAACTTGCATCCCTTTTACCGGAGAAGCAGGACTATTTTCCTGTTGAGGGATTTTTAAGGCTATTCAGCTCTTCGGACAATAATTTGATATTTCCCTCCAGGGAAGATTTTTCCTTTTGAAGGGCGGAGAAATCATTGTCTTTCTGGCCGAGTTTATTCTTTAGTTCCTCGATTTCCTTAAGAAGTCTTGATATTTCTTGCTCAAGCGAATTTTTTATGCCTTCCTTTTTAACGCTTCTCGAACTTTTGCCGGACAAGGCCTTGTTTTCCGCTTTAAGCTTTTCTTTTTCTTCCAAAGCCGATTTTAGCTCTTTACTTTTGGAGGATAAAGCATTCTCGGCATCAAGAAGTTTCTTCTCCAGGAATTTATTGTTGGTCTCAAGGCTTAGCTTAAGTTCCTCGATTTTCTTCGCAGACTCTTCCTTAAGCTTTAAAAGAGAGTCTTGCGAGAAGGAATATTTGTTAAAAAGGTCGGTACTTTTATTGTTGGCTATA
Organism: Candidatus Omnitrophota bacterium; assembly: GCA_015232535.1. Lineage (GTDB taxonomy): Bacteria > Omnitrophota > Gorgyraeia > Zapsychrales > Zapsychraceae > JADFZM01. The sequence continues at coordinate 14,132 of JADFZM010000006.1, read as the reverse complement.
GCCAAGCTTCTGTTAGATTCCCCGAATTGCTCCTGAATATCGGATATTGACTTTGACCTATCCTCGAGCTCTTTCTTCAATCTCGAATTTTCAAAATTCAGATCAAGAGCCTTTTTGGACAATTCCGATGCTTCTTTTATCTTTTTTGCCAGGTCTTCTTTGGTTTTAGAAAGTTCACTTTCTATTTTAGCGCTTGATTCAATAAGTGGTTTCTTGGCTTTTTCTTTTTCATCCGAGAGAGTAGTCTCCAGAGCTTTGTATTTTTTCTCCCATTCTGTGATGGTGGCTAAGGATCTATTGATCTCCTCTGAGAGTTCCTTTATTTTTAGGTCTGACTCGGCATTTTGTTTGTCTTTTTCCTGGTCGCGCGTACTCAGGATTTGGTTTGTTTCGTCTCTTTTTTTGGTAAGCCAGCGGACAGTGGCCTGCAGCTCGTCGTAATCGGCTTTTTGATTGAGAATCTGTTTGTTTAGCTCATCAATTCTTTCCTGAAGCGGCTTAGAGGCCGTTGCGATTTCAAGAGGGATGGAATCTTTGATATTGGCCGAGTATTTCTGCTCGGTTGATAGCTTATCTGTTAAGCCCTTAACTGTATCATTTAAAACAGCTATTTGCTCATCCGATTTGCGGATATCGAATATTTGTTTATTGATCTGCTCCGAATAGGATTTAAGCGAAAGGTCTTTTGCGGAAACTTCCGTCTCAAGGGCGGTTAGCCTTTGCTTAAAAGCCGATTCGTTTGCGTTAGATTGCATTTGCGAAGATTGTTTAAATTTCTCATATTCATCGGATATATTCTTGACCTTTTCCAAAAGAGGGGTTTCAATGCCTTTGATCTTCTCCGGAAGCGAAAGTTTAAGCGCGTTCAATTCCGACGCTAAGTCTGTGTTTTTTTGCGAAAGGGCAGAATTTTCTTCCCTTAAGGTGCGCAAGGAGCTTTGGAGCTGCGAATTCATGCTTCTTAGAGAAGCCAGATCGGTTTCTTTGTTTTCTAAGGAGGAAAAGGCTTCTTTAAGTTTGTCTGAGATCTCCTTTAATTTTGTTTCGTAAGGAGCGGCTAATTTAGCTTTTTCCTCTTCATTTGTTTTCTTTATTCGAGAGATTTCTTCTTCTTTGTCCTGTTGGCTCGCTATTAATTGCGATTTCAATTCAGCAATCTCCGCTTCCAGAGGTTTTTGGGCATCGGCGATTTTTTGATCGATTGAATTCTCAGACTTTGTCAGAGCGGATTGGAGCTGTGCGGATGCGGCTAATGCTTTGTCCTTTTCAATCTTGACCGCAGTTAGTTGCGATGTTAAAAACTCATTATCACTTTTAATTTTCGATAAAACTGCGTCTGAATTAACTTTTTGTTCTTTTTCCTGCGCTAATTCATATTTCAGAGAAGATATCTCTTTGATCAAGCCTTCGTTTTTCAAATTAAGCGTTTTACCCTCGGCAGATAATTTGCCAGTTTCGGAAGAAAGTGATGATACTTTTTCGTTTAATTGTTTTTCGATAGTGTTTCTTTCCTCGATTAGCTTGGATGCCTTATCATCGCTTAGGGAGAGTTGTTCATCTAGTTCTTTTTGCTTGAGGGACAGCTTGAGGTTGGCCTCCTCTTTGGCTTTTGCCAGAGTAGCTTCTAGTTTCTTTACCTCTTCATTGAGGCGCGAAATCTCAGTATTTAGGGCGTTTTCTTTCCGTGAAAGTTCGGATTTTAAAGCGCTGTTTTCTTCCGAAAAATATTTTTCTTGTAGGTGGATTTTCTCTTCCAATGTTTTCTTAGCCTCGGTTACTTTTTCTGCAGTCGAAGCTTCGGATTTTTTAAGCTCAACAGCAGTCTCGGAGAGTTCTTTTTCCTTGGATTGAAGGCTTGATTTCAGGGTATCTATTTTGCTTTGCAGCTCGGTTTTTTCAAACTTTAAAATTTCCAGTTGAGAGGTAAGCTCGTCACGGTTAACTTTAAGTTCGGTGACCTGTTTTTCAGATAAGGCCATTTGCGATTGTAGCTTGCTTGTCAAATCCTTAAGCTTTGACTGGGTGGATGATTTTTCGTAGGAAAGTTCTTTGTTTAATTTTTTAATTACCAAATCGAGGGCTTGTCTGGTCGTATCTATTTTGTCGGCAACAGCCTCCTCGGTATATTTAAGCTTGTCTTTGTAAAGGGACAATTCTATTTTTACGTTCTCTTTGTCGTTTTTTAGAGAGATGTTTTCATCCTTTGCTTTTGAAAGCTCGGTATTTAGAGACGATATCTGCCCGTCTCTTAATTTAATATCGTTCTGTAATTTATCAAGATTGCCTTGCATGACCAAGAGTTCTTTTTTTAACGGTTCTTTGGCTGATTCAACCCTTTTGACCAAGGCATCTTCGGCAGGAGAAACCTGTTTTCGCAGTTCTTCAATGGTCGATTTCAACACTTTGTTATCGTTCTCGAGCTGGGAATAACTTAAAGAAATCCGGGTCTTTTCTTTCTCGAGTGTATTTATCGATTCTAAGTGTTTGGCGGCTATCAAGCTGATCTCCTTAAGTTTGGGCTCCAGCTCGGCAATTTTTTGCCGGTACTCCCCTAAGCGATCGTTAATGCTTTTTTCGACGGAACTTTGGCTCGCTTCGATCGACAACTTAAGTTTCGAGATCTCATCCAGTAAGGCGACTTTATCCTGTCTAAGGTCAGCTATCTGTTTTATAAGTAAATTCTTCTGGAGAGATAGGTCCTCGATATTATCGTTATTCTTTTCTAAGTCAAGGCTAAGGTTATTAACCTTGTTTTCTAAGATGATTAACTGCTTCTCGAGTGAGTCTTTTTCGGTAGAAATATGGCCAAACTCCTCTTTTACCTTCTCGGCTTCTTTAAGAAGGTCTTGGATGTTCTCACTGGTTATCTGGCTTTGAGAGCTTTCCTGTGAATGAGAAGGGATTGCGATAAAAGCGAATAACGGAATAAGGGCTAGGATAAACACTAAATTAATAAATTTTAATGGTTTCATCGTTGATTTTTGTCCTTTTCAGACTGTACAAATATTAGTATTAATAGCTTTCCAGAAAAATAATACAGTGTTGAGCGTAGTTTCGCAATCATTTTCTCTTAAGTATGCGGCCTGTTTATGTCAGTATAGATATTGCGTAATGAGATTATTTCCGGCAGGATCCTTATAAAAGAGCTTGTCAAATCCGGGTCGAATTGGGTACCGGTGCTTCTTTGTATCTCTTCTATTGCTTTATCAACAGGCCAAGCCTCTTTATAAGGTCTTTTACTGGTCAAGGCGTCAAAAACATCGCATATCCCGCAAATCCTGCCTGTCAGAGGTATATTTTCACCCTTTAAACCTTTTGGATAACCGGTGCCGTCCCATCTTTCATGGTGGGAAAGCGCGATCTCTTTGCTCATCATAAGGAACTTAGAATCTCCTCCGGACAGCAATTCTCCGCCGATCGTGGTATGAGCCTTCATGATTTCCCATTCGTCTTTATCAAGTTTTCCGGGTTTGCGCAGTATGTTGTCAGGGATGCCTATCTTCCCTATGTCGTGCAATGGGCTGGCGATAAGGATCAAATCTCGCTCTTCATGGCTAAGCTTGGAATCTTTTGCCAGGCAGTGAGAATAATGGCTCATCCTTGTTGTATGCAGGCCTGTATCCGAATCCCTCCATTCAACCGCGCGGGATAGCCTTTGTATTACGTCTAGCTGTGTCTCATAAAGTTCTTTTGTCCTGATTCGAACTTTATCTTCCAGGATCCTATTCTGGTCGCGTATCTGATTGTTAAGCAGCCTGACCTCGATGAGGTTTTTTATCCTCACTATGACCTCTACCCGGTCATAAGGCTTATTAATGAAGTCCCTTGCCCCTTGGTCTAATGCTTTTATTTGGGTATTTTTATTATCTTCGCTGGAAAGGATTACTATCGGAAGATAGCCGTTCCCTTCTATTTTCTTTAACCTTTCCATTACGTCAAAACCGTTTAGGCCCGGCATATTCAAATCAAGGATTAAAAGGTCAGGCCTTAGGCGGGTGTATTCATCGATTACCTTTCCTGAGTCGGTCAAAGGGGTGATATTTTTAAAGCCGGCTTTTTTTAGTATCCCGCTAAGGAGCTTGACGCTGCCCTTGTCATCGTCGAGGATCAGGATTTTAGAGTTAAGTATATGATCGACGTTTGACATAATTAATCTGTTTTATATCCTTAATATTTTTAAGAAATCGTAATCGGTCGAATCGTTTTTTACCGGGGTTATGGTGATATAATCATTTGCAAGGGCGTATGTGTCAACGGAAAGGTCCTTTTTGTTTACCGGGGCTTTAGCCGACATCCAGTAATATTGCCTTAGATCAGGGGAAGTCCTTTCTTGGAACGTACCATGAATGGGAATAGTGCATTGGGAGGTAACCTTTACCCCCTTTATTCCTTCTTTTTTGAGATTTGGCACGTTAACGTTTAAGAAAGTCCCCTGGGGTATTTTATAGCGCGAAATATTTCTTGCCAGCTTAGCGCTGAACTGTGCGGCAAATTTAAAATACGGATTGATGAATGTAGATAAAGAAACGGCAAAAGAGGGTATTCCAATGAGTGCCGCTTCTCTAGCTGCGGCTACCGTTCCGGAATAAAAAACACTGCAACCGTCGTTTGGCCCTAAGTTGATACCCGAGACAACAATGTCCGGTCTTTCCTTGAGCAAAACAGCTGTCGCAAATTTAACGCAATCTGCCGGAGTTCCGCTTACCCCCGTGCCAAAGAATCTCCCGTTTTTCTCGATTCTTTTGTGCCAGAGAGGATGTGATAATGTGATGCCGTGACCAACCGAGCTTCTTTCCGAGTCAGGGGCTACGACTGTGACTTTGCCGACCTTGATTAGTTCTTCGTACAGGGCATTTATTCCCGGGGCGAGTATTCCATCGTCATTGGTAAGGAGTATATTCATATAAATGGGGTTAGTTACAAAATATCAGTAAATATATCATAATAACATTTTAAAAGCTAGAGAGAATTTGGGTGTGGATATGCGGGAGGGTTGGAGTAAAATTGAAGTTAGCTCCTTCCCCTGGCATTAAGCTAATTTTGCTTAGTTATCTGATCTAACTGCCGCCACAACCTGATATAAAAAGGCCGGGATATTTCACCCGGCCTTAAAATTTCAAAGGTCAAAAAACTTATCGTGCTAAGATGGCATAAGAGGCAGCAAATATTTTTTTCCACCTCAACTGTATGCGCAATTAATAATGCACCATGGCCTCCCACCCCATCTTTATAACCATAGACTAAAATCTCTGTTATATAGTTAATTGACAGGGCTTCATAAAGACTCCTCCCTACGCTTTCTGAAGACAAAAAGTTAATTAAGTTTCTTATTCAATAAGCTTTTTACCTTAAGTCCCTGGCTTGCACTGTGAGTAGAGTTACCACATCCCTCAGGTAAGTCTACTACGATCTGAATAGCCTTGCCTGCCGGATTATCTATCGTTACTTCAATCTTTCCTGTCAAATCGCTAGTTGTTTGAATAGGAAGATGTGTAGCTATCATATCGACATAAGAAGTATAACCGTCCTCTTCTTTTCCGGAAAGATTTTGCTTACCCACTAAAACCCAAGCCGGTCGATTAGCCGGTGCCCCCGTAGAGATAATAGTCAAAGATTGATCTCCTTCAGAAAACTCCTTGGTTGTATCTATTTTTATAGGATCATGGCAGGTTCCGGTGGTCGTTTTGCCATAATGCTCGGTGCCCTCTACGACATATTTATTATAAAATATCTCGGCCGGATTACAATCACTGGGTGCGGTGAGGCAATCCATATATGAATAGGCTCTTTGCCAAACCTTGGGCTGAAATTGACTTATTCCATCATCAGTAGAAAGCAATATCGGCTTTTTGGAATATAAATTCATTAGATAAGTATCATATACTCCCTCATTATTATGGCTGACATAAGTCATATATTTGCCCGATACTTCCGGATACCACCAAGTATAACCGTTTCCTATGTTAGGATCAGTGACAGTTTCCCGGATATCACATGACTCTGTTTTGACATTATATAAACACCTCTCAATTTTCGAGTCCTCAAGGGATATAGCATCCCTGCTTATCCATATAATTTCGTTACCAGAAATATTTGCATTTTCGTTGCGTCGTCCCGAGGTATTATCAATCGGAATTCTTCTTAAGAGAGGATCGTTGATATCTAAGGCGTAAATATTGAATCGTGTATAGGGGTTTGTTAAATCTTCATTCCAAACCACCAAGTTTCCTTCGATTTTAGGATCTGTAAACCACCCCACGTTTTCTGTGAGAATTCTAACATTAGTTAGCGAGCCGTTGACATATTCTCCATACATGTTCCTGCTAGAGATATGGTCATGCCAGACAATTTTATTGCCGGAGAGATCGGGAGACCAATACTTACTTTGATGCGCATAGCTTGTTAATCTATTAACAGGGCATTGACCAGTCTCCCTGTCATATACGCAACCAAATATAGCATAATTTCCTGAGCCATAATACTGTTGTTTAGTGAATACAACTAATTTTCCGGAAACAACCGCGAAATCATGCCAAGTCCCATCATCCGATATAGTTGTTTTAGTGCCGGTGACTAAATCGTATAAAACAATACCGGAAGGCCACCCGGACAGCCAAACCACTAGCTCTTCCGTTGATGAAGAGTAGGCGCTTTCTACAGACGGATCTTGTGAAAGATTTGTTGGGGTAACCACACCGGCTCTTGCACCGGATATCGTAAGAAATACAATACAAAAGCATATTACTATTAAGCAACCTGAAAACTTTTTGATTCTACATGTCATGATAACTTCCTCCTGTTTTAAAAGATTTTGCTATCAAATATATTGAAACAAATAAATCATTTATTAATAATGGAAAGGTTATAACTTTATTTATTTTTGATTTGGTTAACGGATACTATTCTTAATGACCCATTATCTTTGGGCTCCACCAATTTTCATGAGGCTTTACTTTTCGTCAGCCTTGCATTCAACGGCTAAAGGATAGCATATTCCAAAACAAATACAACTCAGACAGCGAAAAAATAATTTTGGTGTGGATATTTGGTGTGCTTTGGGCAAAAAGCCGAATAGTGCTTCATTGCCTTTAGGGATTTAGGGTTTGTGGTGATTTACTGCTTGATTAGGGGTCTGCGGGATTTTTAGGGACAGGCGATTTCTCAAGACGGATATCGAAGGGAATATTAAGTCAGCTTTTTTAAGGAATGATTTGGGTAAAGACGTTTCAATGGCTATGCAGAACAGTCCGGCTCTTTGCGCGGATTCTATGCCGTATGGGGCATTTTCGATGACAATCGCCTCATTCTTATCAACAGCTAATTTTGTCAGCGCTTTTCTAAACGGTTCGGGATGGGGTTTGCCGAAGCGTACGTCACTGCCGGTTATGATAACGGAAAACAGGTCATAAATTGATTTAGGCAGTATTTTATGCACTTCATGTCGGGATGTTCCTGTAACCAGCGCTAATTTAAAACCCGACCTACATAAATACTTAAGAAAATCGCAAGAACCTCTCACAAAGCGCCTCTTCAATATTTTTTTAAAGGTCTCTTCTTTTTCTTTAAGTATAGCGCGAAGGACACTGTCGCTAACCGGGTTTTTGCTGTATTTGGAAAATATTTCCCTCACCCCAGTTATCCCTCTTTGTCCTTCCCTGCAATATACATCAAATTTACTGATCTTTATTCCGCGGCGGTAGAAGACTTTCTTCCAGGCGAGATAATGTTCCGGCATGGTATTGGTGATCACCCCATCCATGTCGAATATAACCGCCTTGGCATTTACTTCAATTTTCTTCATGGCCGGGCCGAGCATTGCTTAGATATAGATGAAAGAGTATTGCGGATATAAAGCCGAAAACAAGAAGAGCAGCGGTAATTATCGTATCGGCTTGATAGTTTGTCGGGATAAAACATCTTACCTGAAGAGGGATTGGCCTTCCCCCCTCAAGGATAACAGCGTTTGTAGGATAATGCCATGGCCAGATCTTGTAAATTGAGCCGATTACCATGCCCATAAAAATTATCCGGGATTTTACGGGGCGCTTAGACACAAAAGCTGATATCAATCGGGAGAAGCTGTAAATCCCTAGGAGTATTCCGGCGATAAAGAGCGCTATTAAAGCAATGCTTCTGTTATGAAAAATATCCATTAAATAATAATATTGTCCCAGGAAAGCAAGGATGAACGTGCCCGATAATCCGGGAAGCAAGGCCGATAAGGATGCGGCGAGACCCATGATAACAAGTAAAGGAATATGGTTCGGAATTGTAAAAGGCTCTATCCTGAATAAAAGAAAAGTTACGGCTGATGTTGATATAAGGATGAGAAGGTTGCTTTTGGTCCAGGGCTTGATGTTACGTGATATCATGATAAGCGAGGCGGAAACAAACCCGAAATACAGTGCGTTAAAATATACTGGCTTACTCAGCATTAGTGCCCCAAAAAGTTTAGGCAAAGCTAAGGCCCCGATGAGTAGTCCGGCGGTAAAGGAAAAGAATAGCTTCGGTTTATTTGCTTTGTTTGCTTTTTCTTTGTCTTTGTTAAGAAGCAAAGTAATATTGCTAAAAGAGGAGGTTTTCTTAAGAAAGGTGATAAAATCTTCGTAGAAAGATAAAGAAAATATTATGGTGGCTAAAGGAATGCCGCTGGTTAGGTTGCCCAGCCCGATAAATAATCCTTTAACGAACAAAGCCAAGCCGGGGCCGGCTTCTTTTTTCTGCAATTTATTCTGTTTTTGCGGAGGTGTTTTCGCTGATCCAGGTTTTAACGTCATCGGAGTATTGGCTCGGTATATTATTTCTTTTTGTAATTTCCTGTGTTATTAAATCGATATCTTTATTAGAAAGGATTATTTTGTATGAGTTCTCGGTATCGAATATCGTATAAGCCGAATTTTTCTTGCCCTCATCCACTAATTTTACGAACTCTTCAAAGGAGGAAAAACTTTGGCCGTTTATCCTGCTTATAATGTCATTATTCTGGCCGTGATACCCGGCGTTTATATCGTCGGGAAGGACGCTTAAGAGAACAACCAGTTCTTTTTTGTTCTCCTTGTTAAGCCGGTCTTTTCCTATAAGAAAAGAAAGGAAATCCAAAGGGGCCTGTTCCCACCACTTACTGCCGTAGGCTTCGATCAGGTCTGTTGTGAGCACGCTGAAGACTAATCCTCCGAAAATATAATAGGACGGCTTAGGCGAATAGTTAGGGTACGGGACCAAGGGGGAGAAGTTTTTCCCTTCGGCGGAGAGTTCTACCGTTTCTCCGTTTCGGATGATCTTAAGTTTTATGTTCTCCCCTTGTTGTTTTTTGTTTATAAGGTGGGTCAAAAGTAGCCGTTCATTACTGCGTAAAACAAAAGTCCCGTCTTCGGCGATGGGTGTCCCGTCTATTTCAAGCAGTATGTCCCCCTCTTTTAATAAACCCTCAGAGGGGGAAAAAGGCAGTACCTTGGTTATGATAACGCCGCCTTGTTTTTCGTTTATCTTGTAATACTCTTTAGCTGTTTTGTTCTCGCTTTCCTGAAACTCAATGCCTAAAAGCGGGAACCCGTCATATGTGCCGTCTTTGATGTCCGAGAGGAAATGTTCTATTACCGGGACAGGTATTATATAGCCTATGTTCTGGCTTCCGGTCAAATTCTGCATTGCTATTCCGACCACTTTGTCCTCGGAGGTTACCGGACCTCCGCTGTTCCCGGGATTTATCGGCGCATCGATCTGAACCCCGAGGAGTTTACGATTGCTTTGGGCATAGTTGATTATTTCGATGCGTGATACGACGCCTTTGGTTATTGAAAGCTCATCCCCTCCTGTCGGATAACCTAAAACTGTTACCGTATCCTGAAGGTTTGGGAGTTGGCCGAAATCAAGCGGCTTTGCATTCTCGAAAAACGATTTATCCTCTACACTTAATATGGCTAAATCGCAATCGTAGCATATTGATTCGATTTTGGCGGTATACTTCTTTGGGTCGGCATTCTTTTTGACTTGGACAAAGGTGCTATCCTGAACCACATGGGCGTTAGTCATTATCTTATTGCCTTCGATAATACATCCTGAACCGCCAGCCTGTCCGATGCCTTTTGATTGCCATGGCTTGAGGTAATCCATGGGGTTTTTTGTGGCAAAAACTTTTATTACCGAATCGGTAATGTCGGCACTTTGGACGTTAATCGTCAGTAAAAAGAAAAGAAATAAGGAAAGTAGATAATGCAATTTCTTCATTGAGGCATATTATGCCACGGGGTAATTATTATTCAAGAAGATTGTCTAGATTTTCAATCTCTTGTTGGGGAAGATTTCCGTTGATCTTCTCAAACTCCCGCAGTTCCTGTTTTATAAGCTCGTTTAAGTTTCCGATCTTCTCTTTGAGCGAGGCGATCTCGTCCTCTATCCAGGGATTGCGGCTTTGGGTTTGGGTGCCGGAATCTTTGATTTCCAAAAGGCGGTCTTGCACTTCCTGCAGCTGGGTTTCCAGGGAATGCAAGTTGGCGTTGGTTTTTTTAATGACCTCGTCTTTTTCGGATAATTTTGCCTGTACAAGGGTTAATTGCTGTTCGAGTGACTGAATGTTAAGGGCTTTTTCTTTAATAATGGAGTTGGCGTCTAAAAGCTTGTTTTTATAAATATCTAAAACCCCGGCAAGTTCTTCAATCTTAGCGTATTTCTCTTTGATTATATTCTGTAATTTTTCATTTTTGCTGGTCGAGTCATTGCGCATCCGGTCTATGGCACTTTTTAAAGCAGTTATTTCTTTGTCTTTTTTAGACACTGTTCGGTCGGTAATTATCACCGAATGCCGATTCTGTTCGAATTTCTTTTGTAATTCGGCTAAGTTATTTGAAAGGCTGGAGATCTTAGATTCTCTTTCTTTGATCGCGGTATCGGCCTTTCCGAGTTTTGCCCGGTAACTTTCGAGAACTCCGTTTAGCTCCACGATTTTCTTGTCTTGTTCAAATTGAGCTTCTGCTAATGCGGCTTGAGCTACAGGAGCTTCTTTTGCTTCATTCTCTTCCAGGGATTTTTTCAGGGCTTCGATCTCTGTGTCTTTTTCCTGTATAGCCTTTTGTCCGGCCTCAAAGCGGGCTTGAAGTTCCTGAAAATCCTTGTTGATCATGGCTAAGTCGCCGGCTTTGCTTGTGAGCAACCCTTCTTTTTCGTCCAATTTAACGGCAAAATTGACTATCTGGCTGGAAAGTTGCGTAACCTTCTTGTCTTTATCATCGATATTCTTCTGAAGGCCGTTGACCTGGTTTCGCAGCGATGATAAGGCCTGCTTTAATAAATTTATATCTTCTTCAGGAGTTATGGCCTTATTTTTCAGGTCCAAAAAGCTTAATTCGCTGGTTGTGTTCCCTTTATCCGAAACTTTGATCGGCCCTGTTTGGACAGATAAGGAATTGTCTTCCGAGATTTTATTTAAATAATCCCAATATTCCCGCCTTTCGAGTGCTTTTTTCTCCTGCGCCAATAAAACTTCATCTTTTTCTTTAGAAAATGTTTCTTTATTTGTATTGCGGAGAAAATCAAGCTGATTTTTCAAATAGCTTACTTTTTGAGAAAGCTGTTCCTTTACTTTAAGCAAAGAACTGTTGACCTCCTCAAGGGGGTTGCTTGAGTCAAGCGAATTGTCGGTATTTGAATATTGCATGAACTCTTTGGAATTAACTGCATAATTCATGATGTTGTCTAGCTCTTCTTCTAAAAGCTGTTGCTTATATCCTTTGGCGATAATGTCATCGGCTAATGAGTCTCTTTTATTGGTAAAGTAATCAATCCTATCTTTTAGGTCTTTTATTCGGGTTATCAAATCCTCAAGGAGAAAAAGATTTAATTTCTGTTTGGCGTTAAGGTCTTCGTTCGTGCTGATAGCAATAAGGTTGTTTTGAGAAGTTTTATTATGCGGGTCTAAAAGAAGCGAACGGCTGAAGCGGTCAATAGCTCCTTTTACATCTCCTGATTTATATAGCAGTATGCCTTGTTCGGAGAAACTTTGCGCGCTTTCAGATCCTTTTTCTGCGGAATAAATAAGCTGGAACGATAAGAATAAAAAAGTTAATACAAAAAAGATTGTCCGTGGCGTTTTCATACTTTTCCTCTGAGTGTAAAAGTTATATGATTATAATATTATAAACAGGAAGCAAAGTATAACACTTTGTATAAAATATTACAAGAGGGGACAAAATTAAGCTATTTTATGTAAGCTATTGCAGGACAATATATTAAAGATGTTGAAAGCGTTTTCTTTTTGGCCTATTCTTAATTTTTCATCAACTTGGTATTTTTATGGAAGAAAAAGCTTTGATTTAACTTTCGCGGAGGGAAATTCCGGTAATTATTAAAACCAGTTTAAATATTTCTTTCTATTGATTCCAATAAAGCAGGCAGATTGCTCGGCTTGGCTATAAAATGATGCCCTCCGATATATCCACCTTCTGAGTCTACTTCGCTTTGCCTGACTGTGGCTGTCAAGAAAATGATCGGAACAGTTTTAAGCTTTTGATTGCTTCTTAACTCTACCGCTACATCAGGGCCTTCTTTGTTCGGCATTACGATATCCAACAGTATAAGATCGGGATTGTGTTCAAGGGCGGCATTCATGGCTTTAATTGGATTATTTTCTTCAAACACTTCATAAACCCCGGTCGATTCGAGATTCAAGCGTAACATGGAGGTAAATCCTTTTTCATCATCGATGATCAGAATTTTTCTTCTGGCCAAAGTTACCTCCTCTCTTTTTGGGCTAAATCTTTAAAATTATCTTAGCTATTGCTCCGCCGGTCTTTTTATTTTTAACTGATATGCTTCCTTCGTGTATAGCCATGATATTCTTAGATACCGATAAACCTAGTCCGGTCCCTCCCTTTGCCCGCCTTGTTGTAAAGAAAGGGTCAAATAATTGCTTCGACACTTCTTGAGATAGGCCGCAGCCGCTATCTTCTATGCTAATAACGGCTACCTCATCCCCGGGCTCGAATTTATCACGATCTTCTAAGGGGATTTCGGGCATGTTCTCGTTTAATATTTCAGATTTGGAAATTAATACTATTTTACCTCCTTTCGGCATAGCGTAAACAGAATTCAGGATAAGATTAATTAAAACCTGCTCGATACGGTTTACATCTATGTTTATCTTGGGCAATGTTGTTTGATATTTCTTTACGACATTGATTTTATTCTTGGAGATCAAATGGGAAGCCAAAGCCAGGGCCCGCTCGATCACATGATTTAGGTCGGCTTTTTCTCTGTCTACTTTTGAAAGGCTGGCGAAATCCAAAAGTCCTGTTATTATATTGTTCGCTTTATTAGTCGCCTCTTTGATATTGGTCAAAACAGTTTCTACATCTCTAGAGGGGGATTTCAACTGTTGAATAAGATATGTAACTCCGTAAAGGATGGTTGAAAGAGGATTTTTCACTTCATGGGCAATACCGCTGGCGAGGCCTCCGACAACTTTCATTTTCTCGGCCTGGACTAATTGCCCTTGGGTTTCTTTAAGCTGTGCGTAAGCCCGTTTAAGTTCAACCTCCGCCCTCTTTCTTTCTAAACAATAATGCAGGACTTTATTAAGGACATATGAAGTATACCGGCCCTTTACCAGGAAGTCCTGAGCGCCTAGGGTAAGGGTCTGTAGGCCCAATTCGTCCTCATATGCGCCGGTATTTACTATTATCGCAATTTCCGGGAACCTTTTATTGAGTTTCTCGAGGGTTCCTACGCCCTTGCTATCGGGAAGGTTTAAATCGAGCACAACCGCGTCGAATTTAGATTCTTTGAGGATTTTTAACGCGGAGTTTAGGGTGTTGGTTAATTTAATGTAGGAGATTGAGGACGTTGGGTCGTTAAGCATTGATTCTATAACTTTCTTATCGACCTCATTGTCCTCAACCACTAAAACTTTTAAGGGATAGTCGAACCGACTTTTGTTTGAGTTTGTCATGTTTTTATTTTATCAAAACCAATAAAAAAAGCCACGAAATCTATTATTCCGTGGCTTGAATTAATAATCTTTGCAAATTGACTCTATTAAAAGAATACTATGCGAACGGGCATTTGTCAAACCGGTCTTTTTTAAGGTTGTATATTAGATTGTGTGTAAATTGATTTTAAAGCTTTAAAAAAAGGCGTAT
>JADFZM010000069.1 GCA_015232535.1 Candidatus Omnitrophota bacterium | reverse complement strand
GGAAAGCCTATCGCCGTAGAAAATATTGTCCCCGAGGATTAAACAAACATTTTCGCCTCCGATAAATTCTTCTCCTATAAGAAGAGCCTGGGCTATTCCTTTGGCTTGCGGCTGTATCGCGTAGGAAAACTTTACGCCAAGGGGCTTCCCGTCGCCAAAAAGGTCCTTAAAACTCCCGATGTCTTTAGGCGTTGAAATTATGAGTATATCCTTTATGCCGGCAAGCATCAAAACAGACAAAGGATAATAAATCATCGGCTTATTATAAACAGGAAGTAGTTGTTTACAAACGCCCCGGGTTATCGGATAAAGGCGGGTAGCTTTTCCTCCGGCTAAAAGAATCCCTTTCATATCTTTTATCCTTTCGAATATATATATTGGGCTAATACAAAAAACCTTGCGTCATCCTGAGGAGGAACGCAAAGGGCGGACGACGAAGGATCTCAAAAATTAGAGATTCTTCGCTTCGCTCAGAAAGACGGTAAAACGAAACTTAAAATAACGAATATTAACCCCGATTTTGCATTATAATTCAAATAGCGCCTTAAATAAGCGCACAATTTAGTGCGCCGCAAAATCTGGGTAACCCCGCGTATAACTTGTTCTGCCATATAGAAAAACAAGTTGGCGGCCCTTTGGGCGGATTTTGCTAATGCAAAATCCGGGATTAATATATATATTACATCAACTATCTGCTCGAAAAAAGCGATATTTAGGGATTAATCGTTTTTGTTTAAGAATTTCGGATGGAATGTTTACAACCACAATAATTCTGCCGGTAAAAGTTTTCGCGCTTCGATATTTTCTCCATACGTTCCTGCCCGCCTTTTTTTCGCCAATTATAATCCCAGAAAATGATTCCCGGAAATTTTTGAGCGGCTTCATCAGCGCATTTCTTTATTTGATTAATATCCTTAAAGCGGGATATGCTTAAAGATGTAGTAAAAACCTTAAATCCGTGAGAAGAGGCATACTCAGCTGCCTTTTCTAAGCGAAGCGAAAAACAAACCTCGCAGCGCTTGCCCCGTTCGGGTTCGCATTCCAAGCCAGAAATATTTTTTTCCCATAATTCAGATTCATATTCAGGGTCGATGAATGGAATTTTATTCTTTTCGGCAAAACGTTTACTTTCGGATTTTCTTTTATCGTACTCTCCTTTTGGGAAAATGTTGGGATTGTAATAATAAATGGTTACTTCAATGCCCGAATTAAGCATGCTTTCAATCAAATCCCCGGCGCAAACAGCACAGCAGCAATGTAAAAGGACTTTCTTTTCGTTGTTAGGAGCGGTTAATATAGGAAATTTATGAAATGACGGTTCGGTGTCATTCTGAGCGAAGCGAAGAATCTCATTGAGATCCTTCGGTTGTTCCACTCCCTCAGGATGACAGGAACAAGAGGCAACCCCAGGATAATAAAATTTAGTATATTTTTTTGGTATCATTTTTAATTACAGGCTTTTATCGCTTTTGGCAGGTAATCTATAATATCGCTGGCGATAAGGACAGGTTTTGTTTTTTCCTTTGCGGCCAGGTCTCCGGCGAGGCCGTGAATAAAGCTTCCGAATTTTGCCGCCTCAAAAGCATTTATTCCCTGCGCTAATAACCCGGTGATAATTCCGGTCAAGACATCCCCTGCCCCGGCGGTAGCCATCCCGCAGTTGCCGGTCTGATTGATATAACTTCCTTCCCTAGAGCACACGATAGTACGGTTCCCTTTCAACAGTAAAACACAATTATATTTTTCAGCGAAACCTTTAGCGACTCGAAGGCGATTCTTTTCGATAAAATCCTTCTTAAGGCCGGTCAATCTTTGCATTTCCCATAAATGAGGGGTCAATATTTTGGGGAAAGTGTTCTTTAAAAGCATTTTTGGATTTTTGGCGAGCGCGTTTAAAGCATCGGCATCGATAACCATCGGCAAAGCAATATCGCGGATTATTCTTAAAACCAGCTTTTTAGTTTCCGGATTAACAGTCAATCCCGGGCCAATAGCCAGGGCATCATATTTTGAACAGATTTTCTTGATTGTTTTAAAGGCTAGATAAGACAATCCTTGCCCTTTTGTTTCCGGCAAGGATAAAGTCATTATTACATTGGAAAGTTTTTTCTGTAGTATTCCGTTTAAAGACTTCGGAACTCCCACGGTGACCAACCCCGCTCCGATACGCATCGCCGCTAAACCGGTTAAAGCCGAGGCGCCGAGCATATTTCTCGAACCTGCCAAAACAAGGGCATGCCCGAAATCATATTTGTTGGAATGCTTATTACGACGTAATAATGGCGTTGGCAACCGCATAATTTTCAGTATGGGAAATTGATATCAAAACTTTAACTTTTGATTTCTTCTTGTTTATCTCGCAGTAAGGCTTGCCGAATTTGTCGTTAAGGATAGTTATGTCTTTCCAGGTTATATTCTCTTTGGAGAACGCTTTATATACGGCTTCTTTGGCGGCAAAACGCGCGGCAAAATGCTGGGTGGGATTCTTATTTTTCTGGGCGTATTCGATCTCCTCTTTGTTAAAAACATGATTCAGGAATTGATCGCCCCAGCGGTCAATAGCCGCCTGTATCCTTTTAACTTCGATAATATCCGTGCCTATACCTTTAATCATAAATGAGTCCAAAGCTTACGGAACATCCTATTAATCGTCATTCTGAGCTATAGCGAAGAATCTCATATGGGTTAGAGATCCTTCGCTTCGCTCAGGATGACGAAATATGGCATGTTTAATCAAGCTCCTATACTACTGTCTAGGGGTTTTAGACTTCGGTTACCACCTAAAGAAAATTGGTAAATTTTGTTATCAATTTCTTTGTTAATTTATAATCTTAAGCATATCCTTTACCGCTTTTGGCAATCCGACGAAAACCGCGCGGGAAATTATCGAATGCCCGATGTTAAGCTCGTACATGCCAGGAATCGCGGCGACTTCTTTAGTATTATCGTATTTTAACCCGTGCCCGGCATTTACCGTGATCCCCAAACCTTGGGCATACTTGCACGCATATTTTATTTTCTTAAGCTCTGCCTCTGTGGCTTTCTTTGTTTTTGCGTTCGCATAACACCCGGTATGAATTTCAATTATTTTCGCTCCGGTTTTCTTAGCGGCGCCGATCTGTTTTTTGTCCGCCGGGATAAAAAGGCTAACTTCAATCCCTGATTTTTGCAACTTCGACACCGCATCGCGGACCTTATCAAAATTTTTTATGACGTCCAAACCGCCTTCGGTCGTTATTTCCTCTCTTCTCTCGGGGACAAGAGTTGCCTGGTCGGGCTGGATCCTGCAGGCGATCGCAATTATTTCCCGATTGACCGACATCTCTAGGTTAAAGCGGGTCTTAATGGATTTTCTTAACCTTTTTATATCGCTGTCATTAATATGCCTTCTGTCTTCTCTTAGATGGGCGACGATACTGTCACAGCCGGCTTCCTCGCAAATTGCCGCGGCTAAAACAGGGTCGGGTTCGAATTCCCGCCTGGCTTGCCGAAGTGTTGCGATATGGTCGATATTTACCCCTAATTTGGGCATAATTTTTCCTTAGAAGGCACAAAACCTAGCGGATCAGTTCTCCGTTAACGTAAATCCAGGTTATAAGCGCCAATAGAAAAGAAATTACCTTGAGGGCTAAATTGTTGGTAATAAGTTTTCTTATGTTTATCATTTCGATTTATTTTTCTTCTCGCTGGACAGCAAATTCCTCATCAGGTTAAAAAGCCGCTCTTTGTTGACGATCGGTATAAATTTTCCGTCAGCCGCGACCGAAATTTCTCCCGATTCCTCCGATACGACGATAACTATGCTGTCGCTGTGCTCCGTTATCCCTAAGGCCGCGCGGTGGCGGGTGCCAAGGATCTTGCTGAAGTTCTGATTCTCGGTCAAAGGAAAAAGGCAAGAAGCGGCGACTATGCGGTCGCCTCTTATTATCAAGCCACCGTCGTGCAAAGGGGCGTAATTAGTGAATATAGTTTGTATCAATTCCGAAGAAACCTTGGCATCAAGATTAATGCCGCTTTCGATAAAAGTGCCCAATTTCACCGAGCGCTCGATAGCAACCAGGCAGCCGTTTTTCTGCCGGGATAACTTATAAACGGCGGAAGTGACCTCCTCGATAACGGCATCTAGTTCCGAAACCTCGAGAGAAATATTAAATATATGCGACTGGCCCAGCCGAGCCAATCCCTGGCGCAACTCCTGGTGAAATAGGATCAAAATGGCGACGATCGATATAGCGAAGATCTTGGTAAGAAGCCAATTTAATGTCTCGAATCCCATGATCTGCGAGATCAAAAAAGCGATAAGCAAATAAGTAATCCCGCGTAAAACCAGAAAAGCCCTTGTCCCCTCAAAAAATACCAGGACCTGGTAAAAAACCCACCACAGGACGGCTATTTCGATTATCGGCTTAAGTATATGAAAGTAAAAATAATACATCAGGCCCTTTGGTTTAATATCGCATCTGTTAACGTAACCGCATCTTTAATTTCTCGCACATCATGAACCCGTACGATGTTTGCCCCCCTTAAAACACCGGCACAAACGGAAGCCACCGTTCCGATTAAGCGTTCACGGGGCTGTTTTCCCAAAACTTTTCCGATAAATGATTTACGGGATGTCCCGATCAAAATGGGGCAATTTAAAGCCTTAAACTCCTCAAGACGGTTGATAATTTCCAGGTTGTGCTCGGGAGCCTTGCCGAAGCCTATGCCGGGATCTATTATGATTCTATCTAATTTAATTCCCGTTTCCAAGCAATTTTCTATTGAAATTCGCAGGCTTTCTTTAATTTCACCGATAAGATCGCGGTAACGGATATTTTCCTGCATATTTTTCGGGGTCTTTCTGATATGCATTAAAACTATAGCCGCTTTATATGATTTAACCATCTTCAATAAAGATCTATTTGCCTTAACGCCCATAATGTTATTCACTATGCTTGCCCCGGAATCAAGGGCCCTTTTAGCGACTTCCGTTTTATAAGTATCGACGGAGATCGGGACATTGCATTTCCTGGCCAAAAGAGAAATGAGCGGTATTACCCTTTTGATTTCTTCCTTCTGGGATATCCTCTTTGAACCCGGGCGGGTGGACTCACCTCCTACATCAATGATATCGGCGCCATCGCTGATTAATCTAAGGGCAAAATCGATCGGTTTTAATCTAGAGCTTCTATTTTTCCCTAATAAACCGTCATTGCTGAAGGAATCCGGCGTCATATTGAGAATACCCATGACCAGGGTCTTCTCGCCTGCCGGTATTACGAAATCGCGGGCCTTTATGTTAAAAATATGGCGGATGGAGCCCCTCGGTCTTACAGCCGTGGATCCCTTTTCTCTTGTGCTTTGCAGAGCCTGGGCGGCGACATCCCGACCAGAACGGCATTCATCCATCCCGCATTTTGCGGGGTGGCGTTCTGTCTGCGGGATAAGATGCTGAATTGGCAAAACTTTTAACCGATAATGATTGTTAATTATACTTTGTTTTCACTGATATTCTGCTTTGCCTCCTCGGGAAGAGAAGGCTGTGGTATGCCAAGCAAAGTGCGGGCTTCGTCGATATCCAGGCTTTCTTTTTCGATAAGCCGCTGCGCCATCAGATCAAGTTTTTCCCTGTTTTCAGAGAGAAGTTTTTTCGCCCGGTTATAGGCCTCATCGATTATCTTTCTTACTTCTTCATCTATCTGTTTGGCCGTTTCCTCGCTGTATTCTTTTTTCTCGAATATATCTCGCCCTAGAAATCTATGTTCACCGGTTTCCCCGTATGATACCGGCCCCAGCTTCTCGCTCATCCCGAAGGCGCAGACCATATTCTTCGCTATTTCGGTCACTCTTTCCAGGTCATTGGCCGCACCCGTCGAGCCGATACCGAGCTTGATTTCCTCCGCTACCCTTCCGCCTAAAGCAACCGCCATGCGGCCCATCAATTCTTTTTTGTCCAAATAATGCTTATCTTCCTTCGGGGGAGTCATAGTATAGCCTCCGGCCATTCCCCGGGGGATTATCGAAACCTTGCTGAAGGTATCAACCTCTTCGATCAAAAGGGACAATAAAGCATGCCCGGCCTCGTGATAAGCGACCAATTCTTTTTCCTTCTGAGATGTCTGCCTGCTCTTTTTCTCCGGGCCCATTGTAACGCGCTCGATAGCGGCGATGAATTCATCCATTGTTATCGACTCTTTGTTCCTGCGGGCGGCTAAAAGCGCGGCCTCATTGCAAACATTAGCCAGGTCGGCTCCCGAGAAATAAACAGTTTGTTGCGCGACTTTTTTTAGGTCAACATCCGTGGATAGTTTCAGGCTGCGGGTATGTACCTTTAAAATCCCTTCTCTGCCGTTAATATCCGGAAGAGTGACGACGATCTGCCGGTCAAACCTCCCCGGGCGCAAGAGCGCCGGATCAAGGGTATCGGGCCTGTTCGTCGCGGCCATAACTATTAGGCCGCCCTGATTAGTAAAACCGTCCATTTCAACCAATAAAGCGTTTAATGTTTGTTCCCTCTCGTCGTTGCCGCCGCCTATACCCGCAAAGCGCAACCGGCCGACCGCATCAATCTCATCAATAAAAATAATACAGCCTTTCCCGGATGTCTGCGAAGCCTTCCTTCCCTGTTCAAAAAGATCCCGTACGCGCGACGCGCCGACCCCGACGAACATTTCAACGAAATCCGAACCGCTTAAAGAGAAAAAAGGAACCTCAGCCTCTCCGGCAACTGCCTTAGCCAAAAGGGTCTTGCCCGTTCCGGGGCGGCCGATCAAAAGAACGCCTTTCGGTATCTTTCCTCCGAGGCGCTGAAACTTCTTAGGGTCTTTAAGGAATTCTATTATTTCCTGCAATTCTTCTTTGGCCTCATCCACTCCGGCGACATCTTTAAAAGTTATCGGATTGTTGTTTTTATCGTTAATGATAGCGCGCGATTTCCCGAACGACCAAATCTTATTTCCTACTTGCGCTCCTCGATTGGAGACAAACCAGATAAAGAGGATTATAATAAATATAGGCATCAAATTGAATATCAAGTTCGGCCAGAATGTCTGAGGCGGAACTACCGAAAAATCCGTGACATTTTCCCTGATCAAATCCAGCATCGCTTTGTCTTCCTGAGGGATATTGAGATGGAATTTCGAGCCGTTATTAAAAGTCCCTTTAAGAGTATTCTCGGGGTCTTCCGTCAGCTCGAGGCTTTTTATCTGCCGTGTTTCCTTATTCTTAGACAATATGGAAAAAAATTCGCTATAACTCAATTTTTTTGGGGCATCAAACTTCGTGATAGCGCTTGGATTGCTCATCAATACCATAAAAATAAAAATCCCGATCACCAAAAAGATCCAATTGCCGTTCTTCTGCCCGTTTTTCATCGGAGGCATCGGCTTTTTTGCCGGCCTGTAATTTCTGCTTGATTTCCCGTTTGGCATAACTTCCTTTCTGGAGAATTTCATTATTTCATAGATTATACTGAATTAGGCGGTTTTATCAATAACTATATTGTTAATAGGAGATAATTATTCAAACCAAAGATACCGGGACAATACATTCGACTTTGGGACTGTTACAAAATGCTCTTCTTCCCGTCGTAACGTAATTTGTTATTTTGCGGCAGGCCCGCTCTTTTTCTTGGTAAAAACAAGGCTTTTGTCAGACCTAAGAACTACTATCCGGCAGGGCAGTTCGCATAAAGATTTTTCTTCTCTTCCATGTGCGAATTTCAATGCCTTTTCTACATGATAAAAGGCGAGTTTATCCGCGCTTCCGTTTAGGTTTTCATAAGCCAGCCTGATGAGCATTCGCCTAATGGCCAGAGGATAGAGAAGAAAGGCTTTAATATTAAATGATACTTTACCGGATTTTACCGCCTGGCCTAAAAAGGCCCTCCTTGCTTCTTTTTGCAAAAATTCATAATCAGCCGCTATAACGGAAGACAATGAATAAAGATTGTCGATCACGCTTCCTTTAAACTCTCTTTCCAAAAACGGCAAAAGCTTAAGCCTGATTTTATTACGGAAAAACCTGGTTTCGCTGTTCGTTTCATCGACGCGAAAATCCATCATTTTATGTTTAAGGTATTTCTCTATCTCATCCCTCCTCGCGCAAAGAAGCGGACGAATAAAAGAGAAACCGTAAAGCTCATTTCTTGGCAATATCGAGCGTAAACCCTGAAGGCCGCTCCCTCGCAAAATACGCATAAGTATCGTTTCCGCCACATCGTTTTTATTATGCGCTAAAGCGATCGTATCGGCCTTGATTTTCCTGGCGGTCGCAATCAGGAATTCTAGCCTCGCCTCGCGGGCAAGCTCTTCAGAAACGTCTTTTAATTTTCCGGGCTTATCCCATTTACCCGGGTAATAAGGTATGTTTAATTTTTGGGCAAGACTCCGGGAAAAAGCCTCATCCGAAGATGAGCCCTTTCGAAGCGAGTGGTCAAAATGAGCGGCGGCAAGGTTTATCCCCAAGGCATACCGCAGTTCATGCAGGATAACCGTAAGACAAGTGGAATCAGCCCCTCCGGAAAGGCCGATTAAAACTAAAGAGCCTTTTGGAGCCAAAAACTCTTCTTTAATAAAATGAGCGATTTTTGGTTTTAAATCCATCGAATGAGAAAATTATATTTTATTAATCCAACGATAAGCAAAATAAACTGCCAGGGCAATAACGAGGCAACAAACAGTTAAGGCAACGATTTTAAAAGCCATTTCACTCCCCCTGCAATCCTCTTTTTTGCTCCTTAGCCTCCCGGTAGGCGGCCCGAAGTGTATCAGCGTATTTAATATTCGGCTGTTGAATACTTAGATTGGCGAAGCCTTGCTTCAAAATCTCGGCGTTAGCGAAAATGCCACCTTCAAGTATAAAGACATAAGCCATGGTGTTAAAATCATCGTCTTTCTTTTGGTCGTCAAATTCGAGGCGGACAATCTTTTTTAAAAGCAACTCTTTCATGAACTCCAGAGCTGTTTCCTGAAGGGGCGTTTCGGGGGAAGAATCTTCTTCTATTACCCGGCCGTTCTCATCACGTACTATTCGTTTCATAAGCGGCTTAAACGGTGATTTAAGACCAATAAGCCTGACCTTCTCCCCGTTCTCTAATTGTATCAAATCCGTCGCGATTACCCTTTGTACCTTTATCGAGCTGTAGAAGGATTTTGATACCCCAAATACTTCCTGGAAAGCAGGCTGGGAAAAACTTGGCAAAGCGGCGAGAGAATAAAGCAAACAAAACATCGCGGTCTGATAAAATATCTTTTTTGCCATAATAATTATTTCTTGCGGGTTTGAGAAAAATACTCAATCGAACGATTATAGGTCTTTTCCGCCTCGGAGTCAAAATAACACGCCGGCAGCTGTTTCTTCGAGCGGTGGTAGCGCAGGCACTCGCAGCATATCCCCGTCCGGGAACATCCCTCGTAAGAACAGTTGCAATCAGCCATGTTTTTTTCTTTATTGGGGCAGTGCAAAATTTTCCTTTCGTATGTTAGTAGATCGGAAAAGACTTCCTGCTTGCCGGCAGGACCATATAAATTTTAATAGCGGGGAAGAGACTTGAACTCTTGACACCGCGGGTATGAGCCGCGTGCTCTAACCAACTGAGCTACCCCGCCATTTACCACAAATCTTTTCTAGACAAATGGCGAGGTGTACTGCGAACATTTCTGTCAACATGTACCCCGCCAATTACAACAAATGACTTTTAGAAATAT
>JADFZM010000068.1 GCA_015232535.1 Candidatus Omnitrophota bacterium | reverse complement strand
AGCCGAGCTTTTTTTCCTTCTGAATTTAATCCAATCAAGAAAAATTACCGTACCCCGATGAATAAAAAATATAGCGATGATAAAATATAGCCCAATCAGGCCATCTTGCATAAAACGCATCTTAAAGATAAAATCGAGGTGCCCAAAATACAAGACAAGATTGAACAACCAAACCGCCAATGAATACATAACTGTAAAAGCAACTATATCAATACTGCTCCGCCAAAAACGGGAGGATAAATAAGAAAAAAGAAGCAGATTCGCCAAAGAGCATAAATTTAGCGCGTCAACAAAACCATTAAACAATAAAAATATTATGGCCGAATAATCCATATATGGTTTATACATCATTCAAGGCTTGCCCCTATAGCACACTATAGGAGCAAGCCTAATAAGCCGGACCGCAAAAGTCATGAGGAACCAAAAGTTTATCATCATCCCAAGCGTTAGCGAAGGATCCCTTGCAAGATTCTTCGTCGCTATGCTCTCATTATGACGGGTAGATTGTGATTCTTACCTATCCGGATTTCTCATTTCAGCCTGCGATCAATAAACTAATCATTATCGAAGGACTCCCCGTCATGAGTTTGAGTCTAAAGGACTGCGCTCATCACGACGGGACATCCTAAGCCCTTAAACCTTTAGAAACTTAACAAACAGAATATCTTTCGTGGATTTAAGTTTCTCTATCGTCTTTTCCGGAACTTCGCTATCGACGTTGACAACGCTTATGGCGAGCCCGCCTTTTTTCTCCCGGCCGAAAGTGATTCCGGCAATGTTTATCTTCGCTTCAGCCAATATCGTCCCGACCGCCCCGACTATGCCCGGCTTATCGTTATTATTGATAAAAAGCATGTTTTCTTCCGGAACAGCTTCGACATAAACATTATTAATCTTGACTATCCTCGGCTGTTTATTTGCCGACAATGTGCCCCAGCAGGTAAAAGTCTCTTTGTCGGTTATGATCTCCGCAACAATACAGTTGACGAATTCCTGCTCTTGTATCGCGTTAATGGCCTCCAGCTTTATCCCGCGCTCTTTAGCGATATCAATCGCGTTAATGAAATTAACCGTCTCGCCGACGATCGGGGATAATATCCCGAAAACCAAAGACATAGTGATAGGCGCTACCTTATAATCGGTCATTAACCCGCTATAAGTGATCCTCACCTCTTTTATAGCACCGTTAACCAATTGCCCCGAGAAACGGCCCATCTTTAAGCCCAAATCGATGTAAGGCTGTAAAACTTTTTGCTCCTCAGCGCTGACCGAAGGGAAATTCGCGGCATTGACGATGCCTTTCCCTAAAAGGGCGTCGCGGATGGTCTGGGCGATTTCTATAGCCACATTGATCTGTGCCTCCTCGGTAGAAGCGCCAAGATGGGGCGTGCAAACGCAGTTTTCGAATTTGAACAAAGGAGAATTAAAATCCGGCGGCTCCTGTTCATAGACATCCAAAGCGCAGCCGGCTATCTTTTTCTCTTCCAAGGCCTTGATCAAAGCCGCTTCGTTAACAATCCCTCCTCGGGCGCAATTGATCAGCCGGGCTGATTTTTTCATGATGTTGAATTCTTTATCGGATATCAGGTCCTTTGTTTCGGAGCTTTTGGGAATATGGATACTGATGTAATCCGACTCCTTTAAAAGCTGATGCAAGTCGTTATACATCTCAACACCTTTTTGCTCGCCGACTTCTTTTTGAAGATACGGGTCGAAACCGATTACGCGCATATTAAAGGACTTGGCGAACTTGGCAACAGTCGAGCCTATCCTCCCCACCCCGACGATGCCGATGGTCTTGCCGTGCAGTTCAACTCCCTCGAATTTATTCCTTTCCCATTTGCCGCTTTTTAAGGAGGCAACAGCTTGGGGTATATTTCTGGACAAAGCAAGGATCAAACTCCATGTCTGTTCTGCGGTTGAGGTAGTGTTTCCGGCGGGGGTATTCATGGCAACTATTCCCTTTTTCGTCGCCGCCTTCAGGTCAACATTGTCTAACCCGACACCGGCCCTTCCGATGAAGCGCAGTTTATCCGCAGCCTCGATTATCTCGGCCTTAAGCTTTGTTGCCGAGCGGACGATAACTGCCTCGTAATCTTTTATTGCCTTGGTTAACTGTTCGGGGGTGTAATCGGTTTTAACATCTACCTGAAACTCCTTTACTTCCCTCAAAATCTTGATACCCTCTTCTGCCATTTTGTCGCTGATAAGAATCTTCATGTCCGACTCCCTTGGTTTTTACGGCCTGTGCCCTGAAAGGCGCAGTGCCGGCATTACAAAAATCCCTTCCTTTTGGGGATTTATTCATCAAGTTTAAGAGTTAAATACAGACTGGGCTGCCGCAACACCGGAGCCCAAGGTGAACTTATATCCCAATTCTTTCAATACTTTTTCTAAGCAGGAAATCCCGGTAATTATGTCATATTCGTCAATACATCCCATGTGGGCGATACGGATAACCTTTCCCTTCAACTCCTCGCCTTGCCCGCCGGCGACAGATATTCCGTAAGTATCGCGCATGACCTTCATTATTTTATTCCCGTCAACCCCCTCGGGAACGCAAATCGTCGTGAGGGCGTTGGACATACAGGAGTCATCCGGATAAAGCTTTAAACCCAAAGCTACCGCCGCCGCCCGTGTGGCCTTGGCTAGTCGAGCAAAATGGGCAAAAACCTTCTCTAACCCTTGTTCTTTAATGTGCTTAATTGACTCATTCAGGGCAATTACGATACCGATCGCCGGTGTAAAGGGAGTGTCGGTTTCTTTCTCCATTACTTTTTTCGCCTTGCGTAGGTCAAAATAATAACGCGGCGATTTACAGGCCTCGGCCATTTTCATCGCTTTAGCGTTTATAGCTATAAAAGCCAATCCCGGAGGGCACATAAAGCCTTTATGCGAGGCAGAAACAACAACATCTACTCCCCAATTATCCATCTGGCAATCGACAACCCCTAATCCGCTTATGGCATCGACGACCAATACAGCTTCGGTATTTTTAACCACATCGGCGATCGCGCGGACATCATTGGTGACTCCGGTTGATGTTTCGACCAAAGTGATCAAAACGGCTTTTACACCAGGGTTAGCGGCCATAGCTTCTTTTATCTGTTTCGGCTCGACCCCTTTACCCCAAGGGACTTTTACAACAACCGGGATCGCCCCGTAAGCCTTGCATAATTCGGTCCATCTCTCGCCGAATTTTCCGCCTTCGACAACGATCGCTTTATCGCCGGGAGAAAGCAAATTGGCTACTGCCGCCTCCATCCCCCCCGTACCGGAGGAAGCCATGATTAAAACATCGGATTTTGTCTGAAACACGTATTTTAACCCTTCAACAGCGTCTTTTAGGTATTGCTGGAATTGAGGCGTCCGGTGATGAATGATCGGCCTTCCCAAAGCCGCACAGATATCCGGAGGAATCTGCGTCGGGCCGGGTGTCAGTAACAAATTCTTTTTCATTGCTGCTTGCCCTTTCTTTTTTATTATTATTTTTTA
This sequence comes from Candidatus Omnitrophota bacterium, assembly GCA_015232535.1. GTDB lineage: Bacteria > Omnitrophota > Gorgyraeia > Zapsychrales > Zapsychraceae > JADFZM01. Next base: position 6,398 of record JADFZM010000068.1, on the reverse strand, counting down.
TTGCTGATTATAACCTCATCAACTAACCCATAATTTTTAGCTTCCTCGGCGGACATAAAATAATCACGATCGCTGTCCTGAATGACCTTATCCAGATTTTGCCCGCTGTGCTTCGATATAATCTTGCTTAATTCCTCCCTCATCCTCAAAATCTCTTTTGCCTGTATGGAAATATCGCTGGCCGTGCCTTGGGTGCCTCCCCATGGTTGGTGGATCATAATGCGGGAATAAGGCAAAGCATACCTCTTTCCCTTTGTCCCCGCCGCCAAGAGCACTGCGCCCATGCTCGCGGCCTGTCCCATGCAATATGTGCAGACATTCGGTTTCACGAATTGGATAGTATCATAAATTGCCAACCCGGCGGTAACGGAACCGCCCGGAGAATTAATGTAAATATTGATATCCTTGTTCGCATCTTCGCTCTGCAAAAAAAGCAATTGCGCGATTATCAGATTTGCCACAGTGTCGTCTATCGCTGTCCCGATAAAAACTATCCTGTCTTTGAGCAAACGCGAATAAATATCATAAGCCCGCTCTCCGTGCCCGCTCTTCTCCACGACGATTGGGACCAATACCTGGCTTTTTATCTCCATTTACTTACCCTCCTCCCATTTCGCTTCTTTTAGTAGGAATTCCATAACTTTTGCCGGTAAACTTTCTTTTTCGGCCACTTCGATCTTCTCCTCCTCGGCAATCTTATCCATTATTAAAAAAGCCTTGACGTCCTTCTCGACTGTCTTGGTCAATTCTTCCTTCATCCCATCGAGCCTTCTTTTTATCTCCCCCTGAGCAACCCCCTGGTTTTTCATCCTGTTCTCGATCTCCTGGGTTCTTCTCTCGAACTGCTTCTTTAACAAAGATTGCGGAACAGTGAGCTTGGCCTTTTTTATCAATTGTTCCACTATTTGGTTTTCGGCATCAATGCGGTTTTGCCGGTCCTTGTCCAGTTCTATCTGTAGGGCCAGGGATTTCCTGAATTTCTCCAGGCTGGGATAGCCCAAGCCTTTGGCGAAGTTATCATCGATAACAATCTCTTTTTCCGCGCCTTGGGCTTTTTTGAAATAATCGATAGTTTTATCTATTTCCTCATCGGTAGCATGGGCGGGCTTTGAGTCGATTTTCAAGTCCTTATAATCTTTTATCGCCACTTCCGGCTTTATCTCGACTTTCGCGGTGAATGATATTATGCCGTCTTTGTATACCACATTCTCAATATCCGGCATATCGATGGGGTGCAACTTTTCTTTTTCCAGAGCCTCCTGATAAGCCTCTGGGATTATCTGTTTGAGCACCTCTTCCCGCGCAAGATTGCCGTGCTGCTCGATGACAACAGCTCGGGGCGCCTTGCCCGGGCGGTACCCTTTTATCTTTGATACTTTCTCTAATTCCTTATATATCTCCTCGAGCTTCTGAGAAACCCTGTCTTTAGGGATCTCGAATTTCATCTCTCTTGTTACCGCGTCAACTTTCTTAATATCCAGTTTCATTATTGCTTTGTAACCTCCTTGAACTATGTTTGTTTATTTGAAGAACGGAATTTAGCATCTTTCAAGCGGATTTTCCACAAAAATCGGCTCTTTTACATCTGAAATTTTTCGCCCAAATAAATCCTCCGGGCGGATGCGTCGTTTATCAGGTCATCCGCGGTCCCGGAAATTAAGATTTTACCGTCGGCGATCAAATATGCCCGATCCACGATAGACAATGTTTCCCTGACATTATGATCGGTCAATAAAATACCGAGCCCGCGGGACTTTAAATCGCGTATTATCTCCTGCGCTTCGGCGACAACAATCGGATCGATACCAGAAAAAGGCTCATCAAGAAGCAAAAAAGAAGGATTTGTAACCAGCGCTCTTGTTATCTCCAGCCTCCGCCTCTCGCCGCCGGATAAGGTAAATGCCTTGCTTTTTGCCAAATGAGCAATATTAAGCTCCTCCAGCAATGACTCAAGCCTTCTTTTTCTCTCCTGGGGGCAGATATTAAGAGTCTCCAGGATAGCCATGATATTCTCTTCGACGGTCAATTTACGGAAAATTGAAGGTTCCTGGGCGAGATAACCCATCCCCAACCGGCACCTCTGATGTATAGGTTGACGGGTTATATCCTCGCTATCAAAAAAAACTTGCCCCGTAGTCGGCTTGATTATCCCGACAGCCATATAAAAGGTAGTGGTCTTACCCGCCCCGTTGGGCCCTAGCAAACCGACAATCTCGGATCGGCCGACTCTGATGTTAAGGCCGTTCACCACATTTCTGGTCCCGTACCTTTTAACCAGGCTTTTAGTTTCCAAGAGCTGTAAAGGCATTCTCTCCCTCGGTCATAAATATTAGTTTTGGGCGGCCGCTCAAAGTTACCTTTTTTGTTACGGCGTCATATGTAGCCTTATCCGCATAGGTCTTGTTCTCGCCCTGCTCGATAAGGACATGGCCGATACACTCGATTCTTATTATATCTTTCATGCTCTGGCTGAAATGCACTTCCATCTTATCGGCCTTGAGGATACGGCCTTCCTGGGAAGCCACTACATTATCCTTAAAAGTCGCCTTAAGGATCGCCTGGTCGATCTCAACAGGGCCGTCGCATGTTATGGTCACAAATTTATCGCTATTTTGATCCGGCTCGGTATCGACCATAACAGTAACATTTTTATTTATCTGCGCGTTCTTTAAACCCGGATGAGCGTTCATTCCCGTTCCCGTGACAGTGACGCCTTCGTTGGTAATAATCACATTGTCCTCGGTAGACACCAAATCACGGTCTTTGTTCCAGTGCAAAGAATCGGTCATCAGGCGCTCTCCGGTCTCATTGGTTATCACTACGTCATTTTCAAGGATCATATCGCCTTTTACCTGGTTTAATTTACCCTTATCGGCGGTTATATTGACTTTTTGCTCCCCATAAGTATTAGCATTGACATTGGTCAATATAACCTGCGACCCCTCCATATTCGCGGTATCGCCTTTGACATCCCAGGCCTTCTGGCCGTTATCGCCGTAGCCGTTAAGGGTGAAACCTTCGATCTTTTGCTCGACATCGGCAGAAAAAGAGAGTCCGGCCAGCGCCAAGAAAACCGCAATAAAAAATATTACAACTTTCTTCCTTCGCATATTGCCTTTATTATCCCTTCCCATTTCCCTTGGGTTTTTAAAATAAATTCTATGACTTCCCTTACCGCCCCCTCGCCGCCTTTTCTTTTGGTGACATAATCGGCTTCATCCTTAACCTCCTTGGGCGCGTTATTTACCGCAACAGCAAACCCGACCTCCCTTAAAACGCAAACATCAGGTATATCGTCTCCTATAAAACATGTTTCTTTGGAAGCGACCTTAAAGTCTTCCAGCACATTTTTATAAGCATTGATCTTGGGGAAAGCATCCTGGTAAACTTTATCGATTTTTAAATCCTTCCCTCTCGCGGTGACCGCCTCGGAGGACTTAGCGGTAATGATCGCCGTCTTTATACCGGATTTTCGTAAAAGCGAAATGCCGAAACCATCCGCAACATTGAAAGCCTTTATTTCATTGCCTTTACCGTCCATTATTATTTTTCCGTCAGTCAGTACTCCGTCGACATCAAATATTACGACCTTAAGTTCTTCGATTGTTTTTTTTAGTTTATTTTTCATATCAAACCCGCCTTCAACAGGTCCTGAACATCTAAAAGCCCGACCAGCTTTCCATTTTTATCGATTACAGGAAGTTCGTCTATCTTCTTCCCCTCCAAAAGCTCTATCGCCTCGGCCGCCAATTTCGTATCCGATATCGATGTTGGGTTTTTGGTCATTACATCTTTTACCTTTTTCTCAAGCAATAACGGGTCGGATTCGATTTTTCTGCGCAGATCTCCGTCGGTAAATATCCCGACCAAAGCGCCTTTTCTATCGACGATACATGCCGAGCCGCAGCGGGCTTTTGTAATAGAAAATAAAACATCCTTGACCTTATCTTCCGCATTGACCCTGGAAAAATCATTCCCTTTTCGCATGATATCTTCGACGGTCAAAAGCAGCTTCTTCCCCAAGATCCCGCCCGGATGAAAAAGGGCAAAGTCTTCGCGGCAGAACTTTCTTCTTACTACCAAACAAGCGGCTAAAGCATCCCCCATGACCAATGTCGCGGTCGTTGAAGCCATAGGCGCTAACCCTAAAGGGCAACCTTCTTCTTTAACCGATACGTCCAAAACTACATCGCAATATTTCGCCAAGGAAGACCTTGTATTGCCGGTAAAAGCGATTGTTTTAGCCCCGATTTTCTTTATCGTCGGCAAAAGGCGCACTGTCTCCTCGGTCTCCCCGCTCGAGGATATCATGATAAGGACATCCTGAGGCGTAACCTGCCCCAGATCGCCGTGTAAAGCCTCGGCGCTGTGCATCCAAATACTGGGAGTGCCTGTCGAAGAAAGTGTGGCCGAGATCTTGCGGGCAATGATGCCGGTTTTACCCATTCCGGTAACGATCACCCGGCCCTTTGAGCGCATTATCAGTTCAACCGCCTTTAAAAACTCATTATTTATCCTTTTAGCCAATTCACTTATGGCCTTGGACTCAATCATTATTACTTCTTTTGCTTTATTCAAAGTCATAGTACTATTTATGCTTTATGGCCCTTAACGATTCTATCAATCGCCTTGAGCTTGGTTAATAATGCCCCTATCTCATCGATCGGCAACATATTTGGACCGTCGGATAAAGCCTTTCCCGGATTCGGATGGACTTCCCAAAATAATCCTTCGCATCCGCTGGCGATCGCCGCCCTGGATAAAAGAGGTATATATTCGCTGTTTCCCCCGGATTTATCCCCCAATCCTCCCGGCTGCTGAACGCTATGGGTAGCATCAAAGACGACAGGATAGCCGAATTTACTCATAATAGCCAAGGAACGAAAATCGCTGACCAGGTTGTTATACCCGAAAGAAACTCCCCGTTCGGTGATTATTATATTATTGTTTCCTGTAGAAGAGACTTTCCTAATAACATTTTCTATATCCCATGGGGCTAAAAACTGCCCCTTTTTTATATTCACGACCTTCATCGACTCTCCGGCGGCAAGCAATAAGTCCGTCTGCCGGCAAAGGAACGCCGGGATTTGAATTATGTCCAGAACCTTGGCGGCCAGGCTAACGTCTTCAACGCTGTGCACATCGCTCAAGACAGGAACTTTAATAGTCCGCTTTACCTCATCTAGTATATCCAGACCCTCTTCAATGCCCGGCCCGCGGAATGAATCAACGGAGGTCCTATTCGCCTTATCATAGCTGGCCTTAAAAATAAACGGCACCCTGCATTTTGATGTTATACTTTTTAGTTTGCGGGCAGTGTTTATTGCCATTTTCCTGTTTTCAATAACACAAGGCCCGGCAATAAGGACAAAAGGCAAACCGCCTCCCAAGGTTACCTGGCCTACTTTTACTTTATTCAAACGGCTCATTTCTTTAATAGCCTCTCCACTTTTTTAAGGTCAGCTGCGGTATCTACTCCGATCGTTTCAATATAAGTAAGAATAGTTTTGATCCTTAATCCCGCCTCCAGGGCCCTCAATTGCTCGAGTTTCTCTATCTGCTCAAGGCGCGATTTAGCAATTGAGGTGAATCTCATAAGCGCGTCTTTACTGTAAGCGTAAATCCCTAAATGCTTGAAATAAACCGCGCCTTTATTTTCCCGGTCATAAGGGATCAAGGCGCGTGAAAAATACATAGCAAAACCTTTATCGTCGGTGACAACCTTCACTACATTGGGATTATTAAGATCGCTTTTATTTTGTATCTTCTTGATAACAGTGCCTATATCGGCATCCTTGTCTTTTTGCATCATCTTTAAAAGATCGTCGATAACAACAGCCTTAATCAGCGGCTCATCGCCCTGGATGTTCACGATCAGGTCAAAATTCAGATCCCTTACCGCCTGCGCTATCCTATCGGTGCCGGATTGGTGCGTTTTTGAAGTCATGACCGCTTTCGCCCCAAATGACTTCGCCGCAGCAATTATTTTCTTATCATCGCAAGCTATAATCACTTCATTCAATAGCTTGCTTTTACTTACCTCTTCCCAGACATACCGGATCATCGGCTTGCCGCAAATGGGAGCCAAAACCTTCTCTTTAAACCTAGTTGAACCGAGCCTAGCCGGGATAACGCCGATCGCTCTCATATCAATTATTCTTTATCGCTTCTAACAGCTCATCTTTGGTAACCGCTATCGCGCCCAGCTTTCCGACCACTATTCCCGCCGCTATATTCGAGAGTTCAGCCGCGGACTTTTTACTAGCGCCGCAAGCGAGGCTTAATGTAAAAACCGAGATAACGGCATCGCCTGCTCCGGTAACATCGAAAACCTCCCTGGCCCGCGTAGCTATCGAGACTGGTTTCTTGCCTCTTTCAAACAAACGCATACCACGCTC
>JADFZM010000067.1:6968-9922 GCA_015232535.1 Candidatus Omnitrophota bacterium | reverse complement strand
GGAATTCTTGAACAGGGTGGATGATATTATCGTCTTTAAGTCCCTTAGTAGGGATAACCTTTTTGAGATCGTCAAGCTTGAAGTCAAAGGCGTCGAGAAAAGGCTTAAAGAAAAAGATATTAGCTTAGAGATAGATAATTCCGCTTTTGAGCTGTTGATTGACAAAGGATTCGACCCCGTATACGGGGCGCGTCCTCTTAAGAGGACAATACAGCGCCTGCTGGAGGACCCTTTGGCCGAATATATAATTTCCGGGCAAGCTAAAGCGGGAAGCAAGATAAAGGTGGTCAGAAGCGTTGAAACGCTTTTCTTTGAATAGATGAGGAAGATTTTATCAATAACAGCGTTTTTGATCTTAATTTCTTGCGAATCTAGTTTCGCGGGGTATCTTTGCTCTTTCTCCGGGAAGTTGAATTTAAAAGAAAAAACAGGCGAAGTATCCGTGCCTTTCAAGGACAAAGGATTAATCATTGGCAGATATAAAGAGGATTCAAAGGGGAAATATTCTTTTTTGCTTTCCCTTGATCACGCTTCTTTTTCTTTATTCGAGCTTTCTTCGGAAATATTCGCAAATATAATAGCCGAAGAGAAAGGGAATTTCAAAGGCGAAATCAAAAGCCGTTATTCTCTTTTGAATTTTAAGCCGATAAAAGAATTGCGGGGAGAGTTTTCGATCGAGGATAACAAATTTTACTTAAAGGATTTTTCCTTCGCCAATATTTCAGGGGCCGGTTTCTTGAGCCTGGAGGAACCATATAAGCTCGAGGTTGCCCTCAACCTGGAATCGGTGGATATCAATGACTTAATTGATATCGCTTTGCCGGATAATAATTCTTTCTCCGTCGGAGAACTGTTCGGGAAGATTAAGGCGACCGGGAATATAAAAAGCTTATTCCTGCAGGGAAGGGTGCAAAGCCGTAACGGGTTTATCAAGAACTTGAATTACGACGAGTTGACCTTAAATCTGGAAGGCCTTTTCCCGAATGTCAGGGTAGTGGACTCGAAGATTACCGGCACCGATGGGTTGAAATTCTCTCTTCAGGGTTCTTTGGACTTGAGTAGCGAAAAGAGCTTGGCGCAACAGATAAAGGCTTTTCATTTCTTGCCATTAGTCAAAAAAAGCGATTCTGAGGTTGAGTGGACGATCAAAAGCAACAAAGAAGATGACAGCCTGACTGAATTAAAATATTTCCGAAGAAAATCCCTCTATTCAGGGGAGGAGGAAATGGATATGTTCGGGCTGGGAAGGACCATTAAGTTTTAAAATATGTTCTCTTCTATAAAATACGCAAGTGATTTGATATACCGCGGGATAAGTTATGTCGGGGCTTTAGCCGCTCTTCTGGGAGAGACAGTTTGTTCTTTATTTGTCCCGCCTTTGAATTCCAATCGCATTCTTACTCAAATGCTTAGGGTAGGGCCGGGGAGTTTTTTTATCGCTTCCATAGTAGCTTTTTTTATCGGGATGATTATGGCCCTTCAGATGGCGTATCAAATGGTTGAATTGTCGGCGGAAATATATATCCCGAATGTTGTTTCCGTTTCTCTTACCCGCGAACTGGCGCCGGTTTTGACCTCTTTGATCGTTGCCGGCAGGGTCGGCGCGGGAATAACTGCGGAATTGGGTTCGATGGTCGTGACCGAACAGGTTGAAGCTTTAAGGGCTTTTGCGGTTAATCCTGTAAGGTATTTGGTTGTACCGCGTTTTTTGGCCTTAGTTATTATGCTTCCTATATTGACCATTTTCGCGGACCTTATCGGGATAATGGGCGGGTTTGTAATATGCGTTTACAAGCTTTTTATTAATCCTTCTTTGTATTTTACTATGGTCTCTAAGGCGGTTGACCTAAGCGATATAACAACCGGGCTTATCAAGACGATATGTTTCGGGGCGATAATCGCTTTGGTCGGATGCCATCAGGGTTTGAACGTGAAAGCCGGCGCGGAAGGCGTTGGCAAGGCGACAACAATGTCTGTTGTAATTTCATTTATCCTGATAATTATTGCTGATTGCCTTTTTACCACTTTATTTTATTTTGTTTTGAGGGTGTGATGATATTCATAAATAACCTATCAAAGAAGATTGACAATAACATTGTGCTTAACAATCTCAACCTGAGGGTTAAGCCCGGAGAAACCAAGGTCATTATCGGGCGCTCGGGCGTGGGGAAGAGCGTGCTACTAAAGCACATAGTAGGCATCATAAAACCCGATGCCGGGACGATCGAGATAAACGGAGAAAATATAACTTTAATGACGGAAAAGGAGATAAACAAAGTCAGAATGCAGATCGGCCTTGTTTTTCAGGGAGGGGCGCTTTTTGATTCGATGAGTGTCGAGGAGAATGTGGCGTTTGTGCTTAATGAGTTTATGAGCCTGGACAGGAAAGTTGTGCGACAAAAGGTCGCTGATTCTTTGGCGATGGTGGGGTTAAAGGATATTGAAAAGATGATGCCTTCTCAGTTGAGCGGAGGCATGAAAAAAAGGGTCAGCCTGGCGCGTGTACTTTGCATGGAACCGCAGATAATCCTTTATGATGAGCCGACAACCGGGGTCGATCCGATTACCGCCGATGCAATTAATAACTTGATCGTTGAGTTGCACGATAAGCTTAAAGTTACCTCGATCGTTGTAACGCACGATATGAGCTCGGCCTATAAGGTGGCCGATTCAATCGCCATGCTTTATCACGGGAGGGTTATCGCCGAGGGTACTCCCAGCGAGATAAAGATGACAAATCATCCGGTCGTAAAACAGTTTATAACCGGCGACGCACACGGCCCGATAACGGAGAACGAAAATCTTGTGTTCGGGCACGTGCGGTAATAAATTTACACCTCGTGCTAAAAGGTATAGCGCGAATGTTCACTAACTATTTACGCTCCGAGCTTAAATGTAATGGCTTGGGTGTTCGTTAATATTTTAAACCCCGAGCTAAGAGGAAGTGCTCGGGT
>JADFZM010000067.1:0-6868 GCA_015232535.1 Candidatus Omnitrophota bacterium | reverse complement strand
GTTCGTTAACAAATTACACCCTGCGCTTTAGAGGTAGGGCGCAGGTGTTCGTTAATATTTTACACCCCGAGCTAAGAGGAAGTGCTCGGGTGTTCGTTAACAAATTACACCCTGCGCTTTAGAGGTAGGGCGCAGGTGTTCGTTAACTACGAAGGAGATATATTATGCCTAAAGAGCCTAGCCTGGAATTTAAGGTTGGAATCTTCGTTATTATCGGTTTGATCGGATTGACATTTTTTATTTTCTCGGTTACCGATACTTCATTATTCTCCGAGGGCAAGAATATAAAAGTTGTTTTCGGTTTTGCTAACGGCCTTAAAAAGAACGCTCCGGTGAGGGTTGCCGGAGTTGATCAGGGGATTGTAAAGGACATGATATTATTCTATGACCGCCAGGATGGGCGCACCAAAGTCCAGGTCACTTTGTGGATCAACAAAGATGCCAAGATTCCGGCGGATTCCCGTGCTACTATAAATCAGCTGGGTCTGATGGGAGAGAAGTATATCGAGATAGTTCCCGGATTCGACCAGAAACAATTCATGGGAGAGGGGCAACTGTTCGTCGGGAAAGATCCTATTTCTCAGGAAGAGATATCCCGCAAGGTTTTGGAGGTGGCTAATAAAGTTGATCAGACCATCGGGGGATTTAACCTTATTGTCAACGATCCCAAGAATAAAGAAAACCTCTCCAACATCCTCAATAACTTCAGTGTTTCATCGGAGAACTTTATAACGACTTCGGCGGGGATTCAAGAGATCGTCCAGGAGCTAAAAGACGGCAAAGGGACAATAGGCCATCTTTTAGCGGATGAGGCAATTTTCGAGGATTTGAAGTCATTAAGCGCGGATTTAAAGGCCAATCCCTGGAAATTATTATACCGCCCAAAAAAGTAATTTTATGGTAAAAACTAAAACAATATTTGTCTGCCAGAGCTGCGGGATGCAGTCTAGCAAATGGCAAGGTAAATGCGCCAATTGTGAGAGTTGGAATTCATATGTTGAGGAGGCCTTTGAACCTTCTCCCGAAAAAAGGGCTGCGCATGTATTCACGGATGAGCCTGTTTTATTGACTGCCCTGTCAAAAGAAGACGAAGAGCGCGCTTCGACCGATATTCTAGAGCTTGACCGGGTTTTGGGAGGCGGCTTGGTAAAGGGTTCGGTCACTCTTTTAGGAGGAGACCCGGGGATCGGTAAATCCACTCTTTCATTGCAGATGGCTTTTTCTCTCGCCAAAAAAGGGAGCAAAGTCCTTTATATCAGCGGGGAGGAATCGATCCAGCAGACTAAACTCCGCTCAAAGCGCTTGCAGGAACAAGACGGCAAAAATATATACATTGTTAACCAGGTTGATCTGACAGTGATATTGAGTTATTTGAATAAAATGAAGCTTGATTTTGTCGTTATCGACTCGATCCAGGTACTTTTTAATCCGGATTTGACCTCTACCCCGGGAAGCGTCAGCCAGGTCAGGGAATGTTCGGCTACATTGACCAATATCGCTAAGTCGAAAGGGATATCGCTTTTGATCATCGGCCATGTTACCAAAGACGGTATGCTGGCCGGCCCGAGGGTAATGGAACATATAGTCGATACTGTTCTTTATTTCGAGGGAGAGAGGTATTCGACTTACCGGATTTTGCGTTCGGTAAAGAATCGTTTCGGGTCGACCAATGAAATAGGCGTTTTTGAGATGACGGCCGGCGGCCTTATCGAGGTCAATAACCCATCCGTTATTTTCTTATCGGAAAGGGCGCAGAATTCATCCGGTTCGGTTGTAGTCCCAATAATTGAAGGGACCCGGCCTATATTGGTCGAGATACAGGGCTTGGTCTCCCGGGCGAGTTTTGGGATGGTGCGGCAGAAAGCCCAAGGGTTTGACGGTAACCGTTTGGCGCTCCTTGTTGCCGTATTGGAAAAACGCTTGGGATTGAATCTCTATGATAAGGATATTTTTTTGAACGTCGTCGGGGGGGTGAAGATAATGGATCCGGCGGCGGATCTGGCCGTAACTATCGCGATCGCATCAGCGCTCTTGGATAAACCGGTATCGTTTGAAACTGTCGTTTTGGGGGAAGTCGGCTTATCGGCCGAGGTGCGAAGCGTCAGCCAGATCCAGACTAGGATCAATGAGGCGGAGAAGCTTGGTTTTAAGAAATGTATTATTCCGAGGAATAACCTTAAAAGTAAAGTTGAGTTAACCAGCAAGAATATGGAGATAATACCGGTTGAGACGGTTAAAGAAGCGAAAGATATCTTAGAAAGGCCCTAAATAAGTTGTTGATTGAACTATTTAACCTGTGACTGGTAATCGGGTACATGCGGTATAAAGGAGGTTTTGATGACACTATCATTTATTAGGGCGTTTTTTGTTTTTGTAAGCGGCATAGTCGGATATTATATCGGCACTTTGTTGGAACTTCAGAACAAAGAGGCGGTAATAGCCCCTTCTTTATACGGGGCGATGATCGGGTGTTTGGCGGCCCTCTTTTTGATTTTAGTCGAGCTCAAATTAAAGAGGGTTTCGGTCAGGGGTTTGTCGAGCCTGGTTTTCGGATTGCTTTTAGGTGTCTTTATGGCGAAAATGATTGCAAATATACTAAGGTTGCTTCCGGTCGATGAATTTATCCTATCAGTATCCGAGCTGGTCCTGACGCTTGTTTTCTCCTATATGGGGGCGGTAATTGCCCTTCGGGGGAAGGACGAGTTTAATGTTATTATTCCTTATGTTAAATTCAAAAGGCAGGAACTTAAGGAAGGCTTGGTATTGCTTGATACGAGCGCTCTTATCGACGGAAGGGTCGCGGATATTTTCCGGGTTAATTTTATTCCGGGGAGGATGATAGTGCCGCGCTCGGTACTTGAGGAAATGCAGAAACTGGCTGATTCGGCTAATGACCTAAAAAGGGAAAAAGGCCGCAGGGGAATGGAGATTTTAAGGAATATGCAAAAGGATTCTAAGATACCAATAAGCATACACGAGGACGATACCGATTCCCACGGGACGGAAGTTGATACCAAGTTGATCAATCTGGCTAAAATGATGGATGCCAGTATCTGTACGACCGATTTTAATCTCGGGCGTATCGCCGCAGCTCAGGGGATAGACGTGTTAAACATAAATGAATTGGCCAATGCGGTTAAAATGGTTGTTTTCTCGGGAGAAAAAATTAATATCCGCCTGATAAAGGAAGGAAAAGAGCCGGGCCAGGCCGTCGGTTACATTGATGACGGGACCATGGTTGTTGTCGGCGAGGCGAGAAGGCTTATCGGCCAGAAGGCGGATGTGGTCGTTTCATCGGTACTGCAAACGCAGGCCGGAAAAATTATTTTTGCCAAATTGTCTTAAGATGAAGGTACGCGAGTGAAAACGCAGGCGATAATTCCAAGTGCCGGAAGCGGGATCAGGTTGAAGTCAAAAGTTCTTAAACCTTTTGTTTCAATCGGCGGTAAACCCCTTATATTTTACACTTTAAAGGCTTTTGAAAAATCTTCAAAAGTTGAAAGCGTGATTTTAGTCGTCCCGCAAGATAAGTTAACCGGATTTAAGAAGTTGGTAAAAAGTTTCAAAATAAAAAAGGTCAAAGAAATTGTATCCGGAGGCAAGACCAGAAAAGATTCAGTCGCTAATGGAATTGCTTGCCTTGATAAAGATACTAAGATGGTCGTCGTCCATGACGGAGCGCGCCCGGCAATTACGCCTAAGCTTATAGACCTAAGCGTTGAAACTTGTAAAAGATATAGGGCTGTTATTGTCGCGGTGCCTGTTAAGCCGACGATAAAAAGGGTAGACCCCGGGTCAATGGAGGTTGAGGCTACTTTGCAAAGGGATAAGCTTTGGGAAGCGCAAACCCCGCAGACGTTTCACAGGGATATTTTGGAGAAAGCCCATCGCGAAATAAAAGACGGGAATCCTACCGACGATAGTTATCTTATCGAGCAGATGGGCCTTAAAGTAAAAATTATAAAAGGGGATTACAGGAATATCAAGGTAACCACCCCGGAAGATTTAATAATTGCCCGAGGATTATTATGCAATACAAAGTAGGAATAGGATACGATATTCACAGGCTTTCTGAGGGAAGAAAGCTTATCTTAGGCGGGGTGGAGATACCGCATAAGACGGGCTTAGACGGGCATTCCGATGCGGATGTCCTTTTGCACTCGCTTTGCGACTCGATACTCGGGGCACTGGGCAAAGGCGATATAGGAGAACTGTTTCCTAATACCGACGATAAGTTTAAGGGCATATCCAGCCTAAAGCTTTTAAAGGAGGTAAGGGAGATTCTGCATAAAGACGGGTTTAACATAAGCAATATTGATTGTGTCGTACAAGCTGAGGAGCCGAAATTATTGCCTTTTAAGAAGAAAATGGCGGGCAATATCGCCCGGACCCTGGGAGTTGAGGAGAGGTACGTTAATATCAAAGCCACGACCATGGAAGGCTTAGGAGCGATAGGCGAGAAAAAGGGCATAGCCGCTTATTCAAGCGTAATTATTTTTAAATGAACAAAAGGAACAGAAGATGAACATTGTGGTCTTATTATTATCGATATTCCTTATTATTTCGTTTTTGATACTGCTAATATCTTTGCTCTTCGCAAAAGAAATCAAGGAGACAAAAGATAAAGATCCTGCGGCAAAAAGTTATTTGGAGATAATTATTTTCTATCCGGGCTTGCACGCGCTGATATTTTATCGTATTGCCCATTGCTTATGGATAGGAAGGCTTAAGATTATCGCACGGGCGGTTTCTCAACTGGCGCGGTTTTTGACAGGTATCGAGATCCATCCCGGAGCCAGGATAGGGCAGGGTTTCTTCATCGACCATGGCATGGGGGTTGTTGTCGGTGAGACGAGCATAGTCGGGAATAATGTCACGATTTATCAGGGTGTTACCTTAGGCGGAACAGGTAAAGAAACGGGTAAAAGGCACCCCACAATAGGCAATAATGTTGTTATCGGAGCAGGAGCGAAGGTCCTCGGGAATATCGAAATTGGATCGAACTCATATATCGGAGCCAATGCGGTTGTAATTAATTCTGTCCCCGAAAACGCGACTGTTGTCGGCGTTCCGGGCAGGGTCACCCGTCAGGACGGGAAAAGGATCGACACTTACCTCGACCACAGCAAAATATTGGACCCGGTTATGCAGCAATTAGAAGAATTAAAAGAAAAGATTAAAACCTTAGAGAAAAGTCAATAAAGGCCCGAGTATTCTTGAGTGCCTTTAATCAATTCCCGGACGCATTCTAATATATCCATAAGGTTACAAAACATGGGCATACAAATTTATAATTCGCTTACGCGGAAAAAAGAACAGTTAGTCCCGATAAGCGGAAATACGATTAATATGTATTCTTGCGGCGTTACGGTTTACGATAAATGCCATATCGGGCATGCCCGCAGCCTTTATGTCTTTGAGGTAATAAAGAATTACCTCAAATACCGCGGCTTTAAGGTGAATTTTATACGTAATATTACCGATATCGACGATAAAATAATCAAAAAAGCCAATGATTTGGGCAAGTCTTTCGGGGATGTGGTCAAAGAGAATATAGAGCTTTACCGCAAAGACCTTGATTCTCTGGGGATAAGCCGTGCCGATTTTGAGCCGCGGGCGACCGAGAATATTGAGGAGATGATAAGCTATATCCGCTCTTTGATCGAAAAAGGCTATGCATATGAGAGCGCAGGCGATGTATATTTCAGCGTGCGGAAGTTTGAAGGCTATGGTAAGTTATCAGGGCAGAGCATAGAAAAAATGCTTGAGGCGGTTAGAATAGATCATGACCCGAAGAAAAAAGACTCCCTTGATTTCGCGCTGTGGAAAAAATCGAAAGAGGGCGAGCCTTTTTGGAATAGCCCCTGGGGAGATGGGCGCCCCGGCTGGCATATAGAATGCTCGGTCATGAGCATGAAGTATTTAAAATGCGATACTTTGGATATTCATGCCGGAGGGCGGGATTTGATTTTTCCTCATCATGAGAATGAAATAACGCAGTCCGAGAGCTTGACCGGCAAGCCCTTTGCCAAATATTGGATACATCACGGCCTTTTGACCATCAACGGGCAGAAAATGGCCAAGTCTTTGGGGAATTTTATAACCATTGAGGATGCAATCAAAATACATCGTCCCGAAGACCTAAAAATGTTTTTTCTCCTGTCTCATTACGGAAGCCCCATAGATTATTCCGCCGAGAAGATCGAAGAAGCGCACAAGGCATTATCGCGCTTTACGATATTTCTCGAGGGAAGCGGTGAAAGTTCCGTTGCTAATTCTTTGAAAGAGCCTGTTTCGCTTGGTGAATTCAAAGAGAAATTCCTAGTTGCCATGGACGATGATTTTAACACGCCTAAGGCGCTCGGCGTAATCAATGAGCTGATAACGGAGGTGAACAAAAAAGAAAAGTTCCCGTCTTTTAAGGAGGAAAAAGCACAGGCGCAATCGTTCATTAAAGAAGTATTAACTTCCGTCTTTTCTTTGCGGGTGGCCATGACAAAAGAAACAATAGACTCCGCAATCGAGGAGATATTAAACGCTCGAGCCCAGGCCAGGAAAGACAAGGATTTTTCTCGGTCGGATGAACTGAGGGACAAATTGAAAAGCATGGGAATAATCGTCGAAGACGGAAAAGACGGCCAAAAATGGAGAAAAGCATGAGGGGGAAGTTCATAACCTTTGAAGGCCCGGAGGGTTCGGGCAAGACTACCCAAATAGATTTGGCATGCAAATATTTAAAGAAACTCGGGAAGAAAGTCTTGCTGGTTCGCGAGCCCGGCGGAGTTGTTATTAGCGAGAAAATAAGGGATATCCTTCTTGACGTCAGAAGTTTAAATATGGGAGATGAATGCGAAACATTGCTTTATAT
>JADFZM010000066.1 GCA_015232535.1 Candidatus Omnitrophota bacterium | reverse complement strand
ACCCCCAGAAAATGCCAGAGCATTTTTGGGGGTTAATTCGCCCGATAAACTTACGTTCACTAGCGTTCCGTAAGTTTAGGGCTCATTAAACATGCGCTTACAGGTATTTTTATCACATAACGGAGTTTGCTCGAGGAGAAAGGCCTTTGCCCTTGTCCAAAGCGGTTTTGTTTCGGTGAACGGTAATATTGTCGATGAACCGTCTTTTGACGTTGATTCGCAAAAGGATATGGTTAGGGTCGGAGGCAAGCTTATCAAGCCTAAAGATTACGAGTATGTGCTTTTGAACAAGCCAAAAGGATATGTTACGACAAAAGAAGACAAATTTGCCGAGAAAACGGTTTATGACCTTTTGCCCTCAAAATTCGGGCATTTGTCCCCGGTCGGCAGGTTGGATAAGAATACGGAAGGCCTGTTACTTTTAACAAACGACGGTAACTTCAGCCAGCGTCTTACCCATCCGAAGTTCAACGTTAAAAAGAATTATTTTGTGAGGATAAACGGGATTTTATCCGAGGAAGAAAAGAAAGCGCTGGAAACCGGTGTTATGATAGACGGGAAGAAAACATCTCCGGCAGAGATAAAGAATATCAAAACGCAAAAAGACACGGCCGAATTTTGTATCACGATACATGAGGGCCGGAACCGACAGATAAGAAAAATGTGTGAAGCTATCGGGAAAAAGGTTATTTACCTCAAAAGAGTTTCGGAAGGGGTGTTAAAGCTCGGAGCCTTGCCTTCCTCCAAATTCCGTTCTTTGTCCCGAGAGGAGATCCAAAAGCTTTTAGCCTAGATGATGATTAATATTATGCGGTTTAAAACAATTTCAATCGTTTTTTGCTGTGCCTTAGCGTATGCAAATATTGCTTTTGCGCAAAGTTTTAGCGATAGCGAGCTTTCGGCTATGGAAAAATATTTTAAAGCCGCAAAAAGCGAATGTGCTGAGTATGATGTCGATCAGGATAAATGTGCGGCGGAACGCTACTTGGATTATATGGCGGACAAAGACCTGGAGAAAAATAGCGGCTCGGATAATGAGGAATATGAACAATGCAAAAAAACAGATAAGCCCAAGCAAAAGGCCTGTGTCGGTAAGTGGCTTGAGAGGAAAGCACAGAACTTTGACCGTTACTGCGATTACATTCAATACATATCCGAGACGAAAAAGCATGAATATTGCAAAAAGACAGCTGCTGAGTACATTAAAAACATTTCGAAATATGTTAAGCAGGAGCTGGATTGGGGCGATTCAAAAATTTATCCCCTTCTTTCTTTGATTAGAGGGGTTTCGGTTAAGAGTTTTTTGGGATTAATAATAATCGGCGTTATTATAATCGGGTTTTTTTACTATTTTATAAATAAGGTTTTTTCAAAGTAAAATGATCAACATAAACAATCTGACAATGGGTTTTACCGAAAGGACGCTTTTTAAAGACGTTACTTTCAGTATTTTCCCTAATGAAAAAATCGGGTTAACCGGCCCTAACGGCGCCGGAAAAACAACGCTATTCCATATAATTCTGGGTGACATGGAATCGGTTGCCGGAAACGTGCAGATACAGAAGAATATCGATATCGGTTATCTTCCGCAAGAGGCGCATTTTCATTCCGAGCGAACCGTTATGGAGGAAATTACAACCGGCGACCGTCGGATAAAGAACCTGATTGAGGAGAGAAGGCGACTGGAAGAGGAGGAAAAGGCCGCTAGCGCCCGCTACGGGGATGTTTTGCACGAGCTGGAGGTTTTAGGCATTTATGATTTAGAGCATCGGGCCGAGAAAATATTGGTCGGATTAGGTTTTAAGGAAGAAGATTTCCATAAGCCCATAAATCACCTAAGCGGCGGCTGGCAGATGCGCACTCTTTTGGCTAAATTGCTTACCCATCATTACGACCTATTGCTTTTGGATGAGCCTACAAATTACCTTGATTTGGAGGCGACTTTGTGGCTTAAGGATTTTCTTAAGAATTACCCCGGGGCATTTCTTTTGATCTCGCACGACCGCGTTTTCTTAAATGAAATCACCAATTATACGATCCTTTTGGAAGGCTCTCAAATGACCAAGGTCAAGGGTAATTACGAGACCTTCGAGATGCAAAAAGGCATTCAGGAAAAACATCTTGAGCGCCAGCAGAAAGTTGTCGAGAAAAAAAGAAAGCAACTTGAGGAATTCACCCAGCGGTTCCACGCCCAGCCTAACCGGGCGGCAGCGGTTCGCAACAAAAGGAAAATGCTTGAGCGCCTTGAGGAAATAGATATCCCTCAGGAAAGTAAAAGTATCGGCGAATTCGAATTCTCCTCGATAACGCAGAGCGGATATGTTGTTACGCGCCTGCAGGGGATTGCCAAGTCCTACGCAGAGAAGAAGGTCTATGAGAATGTCGATTTGGAAATCGTCCGCGGGCAGAAAATTTGCCTAGTCGGGCCAAATGGCGCGGGAAAATCAACGCTTTTAAAAATGATAGCCGGCGCGATCCCTCCCGATTCCGGCACAATCACTCACGGGCATAACGTCCAGGCAGGCTATTTTTCCCAGTCCAGGCTTGATGTTTTAAATCCCAATCGCAACGCTTTTGAAGAAGTTACATCGGCCGCTCAGGAGGGCATTCAGGCGGTTAAGGTCCGTACTTTGCTGGGATTGTTCAATTTTCACGGTGATGATGTTTTTAAGCCGGTCAACGTGCTTTCCGGAGGGGAAAAAAGCCGGGTTATACTGGCGAAATTATTGATCAACCCGCCGAATTTCATGCTTCTTGATGAACCCACAACCCATCTCGACCTCGATGGGGTAAAGGCCTTGAATAATGCTTTTAAGAATTATGACGGCACGATGGTTTTTATCAGCCACGACCTTTCTTTTATTAAGGAAGTTGCGAATTTTATAATTGAAGTGAATAACGGCGAACTTAAGATGTATCACGGCGGGCTGGATTATTACCTTGAGAAAAGAAAAGGCGACGAACAAACCTTAAAAGATAAGGAGAAGGCCCTGCAGGAAGAAGGCCGGCGCCTTAAAAAAGAGAAGAAGAACGATACCGCAGTCCTCGATCCGAAGCTTGAGGAATTGCACCGCCAGCATAAGAACGCGTTAAATAGGATAGCGCAGATAAAGGACCAATTAAAGAAGCTTGATAGAGAAAAACAAGATTTAGAGACGGAAAGTTACGTTAAATCCCGGCAAATGTCCGAGGCATTCGGTAAGAACCCTAATGCTTTAAAAGAATTCGGTCAGAGGCTGAAAGATATCCAATCAAGGTTAAGGGAAATCGAAAGCTCGGTAAAAAATCTGAAAGAAGAGCACGAAAAAATAAGCAGGAAATGATATGGAATTAAAGATCGATCTTCACGATATTTATTCCGACGGCAAAGCCCTGGATAATTCCCTAAGAATCGTCATGGAGAAGGCCATAAGCCTTAAGGCGCGGAAAGTGGAAATTATTCCCGGAAAAGGCTCCGGGGCTTTAAAGAAGAATGTGCTACGTTTCCTTGAAAAGAACTATAAAGGGATTTATCATAGGATAGAGAAAGACGATAAGAACTGGGGCAGGATTTTTGTACATTTTCGCTGGGCCTAACAAGGAGATAAAATTTGTTAAAGATAATATCTGCCTTTACTGCTTTATTTTTAATCTGCGGCTGTGCAACAATACAGCATCTCGACGAACTTCTCACCTTAAAGGAGTATTCCGAGTCTCAGGAGGCGACACAAAAGTATGTTGCGGATCAGGACGCTAAGTTCAAGGACCTTTTGGAGGCGGTGAATAACGGTACCGTCGAGCAATATAAGACCAGGAAGACTTTCCGCATAGCGTTCGGTGATTCTGTTTTTGACAAGAAGGTTCAGAGAAACAACGAAGAAGTCACCGAAAGCTTATACCGTTATTCGACCAAATATTTCGATTCCGATAATGTTTATGTTTATTTTGATAAGAAAGGAATGTTGCTTGAGTGGAGGCTGGAAAAAGACGAAGGAGCGAAGGATGAGCCGGATTCAAATTAACCCCATATCCGAAGAAAAGAAAAAAGCTTTAAAAATTCCCGTAAAGTGCGAAAACACATCCGATTGGTCCGTATGGGAGTGCAAGCCTTCTAAATTCGATTGGCATTATGATTCAAAAGAGGTTGCTTATGTTTACGAAGGGAAAGTAAAGGTAAAAACCTCCGTTGAGGAAGTGGAGATCTCATCCGGAGACTTAGTGACATTTCCCTCGGGGCTTAGCTGCAGCTGGGAGGTCATTGAGAAAATAAGAAAAGTTTACAAGTTTGAATGATATGTCAAAATCAAACAAAAAACCCAGGGTAAAGTTTAACCCGCGCTCATTTGAACCCGCGGCCCAAGCCGAACAGAAAAAAGACAAGGACTGGTCGTTCGACGATATAGTCCGCTCAAAGTCCCGCCGGCGCTCTTAATGGTTAAGGCTGACGGAAAGGTTTTGATCGGGATTTACCGCGATCTGTTTAAGTCTTTCGGGCCGCAGCAGTGGTGGCCGGGGGAAACTCCTTTTGAAGTAATAATCGGCGCTATCCTTACCCAAAACACTAATTGGAAGAATGTCGAGAAGGCAATTAGCAATTTAAAGTCCTCCGGAAAACTTTCTCCTGCCGCGTTTTTAACGATACCCGAGCAGAAACTTGCTGAATTGATCCGCCCGGCCGGTTATTTTAACGTAAAGGCCAAAAGGCTCAAGAATTTCATCCGTTTTTTCTTCGATGCTTATAAAGGGAAAATCAGCCTGATGAAAAAAGCTCCCTTAAGCCGGCTGCGCGAAGAACTTCTGTCAGTAAATGGAATAGGAGAAGAAACAGCTGATTCGATCTTGCTTTATGCTTTGGAAAAACCTGTATTCGTCGTCGATGCTTATACAAAAAGGATATTTTACCGCCATAAAATCATACAATCGGATGCGGATTATCAAACTGTACAAAAACATTTTATGGACAATCTTCCTAGGAATCAGCTATTGTTCAACGAGTACCACGCGTTGATCGTTAAGACCGCGAAGAAATTCTGCCGCGCTAAAACTTGTTGCGCTTTGTGTCCACTAAAGAAATACTTGCAGTAAGCGACGGCCCTTTACAGCTTCATTATTGCTGTTATAATAACCGATAGTTAATAACTATTAAAAACGGAGGTACGAATGACTTGCCCTTTAATGTCATCGGGTATGGATATGGTTGTTTGTTTCGGAGTGAAAATATTTCTATTATCTTGGATAATCTTTGTCCCGATAGCTATAACCGCCCGGCTGGATAAAATCGTAAAATTGCTGGATGACAAAAACAAGAAGTAAGAAAACCGCAGTATAAATTATGGATGCGTTAAACTTAATACTTCTGGGTATTATTCTCTGCCTGCTTATTCTGATATTGGTGAGGAATTCGGGCTCGAATAAGGATAGTTCCCGCTTCGAAGACCTTCTCCTTAAAGAGCTCGGCCGCAACCGCGAAGAATTAGGCAAAAACATGAGCTCTTTTGCCGAAACATTTTCCCGACGGCTGGATAGCCTTACCGAATCAAACCAGTCCCGTTTGGATAAGATCCGCGAGACAATCGAAAACCAGCTGAGGTTCCTCCAGGAAGACAATAGTAAGAAACTCGAGAAGATGCGCGAGACAGTGGATGAAAAGCTTCACTCCACGCTCGAGAAACGCCTGGGCGAGTCTTTTAAGCTGGTCAGCGAGCGGCTGGAGAAGGTGCACGAAGGCTTAGGCGAGATGCAAACTCTCGCTTCCGGAGTGGGCGATCTGAAGAAAGTCCTCACCAATGTTAAAACCCGAGGTACCTGGGGGGAGATACAGCTCGAGATGCTTTTAGAGCAGATCTTATCTCCCGAGCAATACGAAAAAAATGTAGTGACCAAAGAAGAAAGCCGCGAGCAAGTTGAATTTGTTATAAAACTCCCCGGGCGGGACGGCAATCAAGTCTTGCTTCCCATTGACGCGAAATACCCTAAAGAAGATTATGAAAGATTGCTTTTGGCAGAAGAAAAAGGCGATATTGCTTTGATCGAAGAATCAAAGAAAGCCCTTGAATCCCGCCTTAAGCTGGAAGCCAAGAAAATAAAGGAAAAATATATTAACCCTCCTAAGACAACCGATTTCGGAGTGCTTTTTTTGCCAGCCGAAAGCCTTTTCGCGGAAGTTCTGCGCCGCCCCGGCTTAAGCGAAACACTGCAAAGGGAATACCGCGTTACCGTAGCCGGCCCGACGACTATCGCGGCGTTGCTTAATTCGCTTCAAATGGGCTTCCGCACGCTGGCCGTTGAGAAAAGGGCGAGCGAGGTCTGGGCGCTATTGGGATCGGTCAAGCACGAGTTTAACCGGTTCGGCGAGATACTTGACAATACCCAGAAGAAATTAAGGCAGGCGAGCGAAGAGATAGAATCCGCCGCTAAAAAAAGCCGAACCATAGAGAAGAAGTTAAAGAATGTGCAGGACCTTCCCGCCTACACCAGCTTAGCCCCCGATGAGGAAGTAAAGCCAAGAATCGCGATCGAAAGCCACGAAGAAGATGCTTCGATTCACTGAAATATTCCCTAAGAATGTTTCGGCTTTTGTTTCCGGCGCCGAAATTAATTTTGCCTACCCTAAAGCCGGGAATTTTCTTAACTCCGGACAAGAAGAATATGTCAAAAATGAGTTTAAGGTAAGCCCCCTCAGGGTTGCGAGTATCAAGCAGGTGCACGAGGATAATATTGTTATTGTCGATGATAAATATTTAAAAGACGGCAAAGTGCCTTTTGCCGACGCGCTTATAACGGATTTGGACAATGCCGTGTTAACCGTGCGTACTGCGGATTGTTTATCGATATTTTTGTGCGATGATAAATCGCGTGCTTTGGGCCTTATTCATGCCGGGTGGAAAAGCACGGCGAAGAAGATAGCACAGAAGACGGTCGGGAAAATGAAAGAGCATTTTAAGGTTGATCCGGGAGATTTAAAGGCTGTTTTCGGCCCCTGCATACGAAGTTGTTGCTATGAGGTTTCGGGCGAACTTAAAGAACATTTCCCTCGGGAGATAATCTTGCGCGATAAGAAATTATTTCTGGATTTAGCTTTAGCCAATAGAAATCAGCTTGTTGAGGCAGGCTTGGACATAAGAAAAATTTCTGATTGCCGGATCTGCACTTACTGCGGGGATAATTGCTTTTCCCACCGCAAAGATGGCGAAGGCGCCGGCCGCATGCTGTCTTTGCTGGTTAAAAACATTATATAGGGAGGAAGAAATGTATACCGTAATTTTTGTCACCGCATCAAGCAAAGAAGAGGCAAAGAAGATAGCCGAAAGTTTGCTTGCTGATAAGCTGATCGCCTGCGCTAATATTATAGAGAAGGTGACCTCAATTTACCTCTGGGAAGGAAAGATCGAAAATTCCGAAGAGGTTTTGATGGTTATCAAGACCAAAGAAGAATTATTCGACAAAGTGGCGGCTAAGGTCAAGTCACTGCACAGTTATTCCGTGCCGGAAATAATTTCCCTGCCGATAGAAAAAGGAAATAAAGATTATTTAAGTTGGATAGAGGAGTGTGTGAAGCAATAAAACATAATGTCATTGCGAGGAGGAAGCCTTTTGCGGACGACGAAGCAATCTCTAATGGGATTGCTTCGCTAAAGACAAAAAGCGATGCTCGCAATGACAACTTAAAATCTCCCCACAATTGACAAATATTAATGCCCTTCTTTTTCATCCTTCGGTGTATAGTCTTCTAAATTCGCTTCCAATCTTAGTTTGGCCATAAAATCCATAAAAGTGGAATTCTTTTTCTCCTCGAGTAATTTAGCCGATATCTGGATTTTGTCTTTCTGGTATTGGCTGTCATCGGCCGCTTCGTATTTATCGAGGAAAAGCACGCAGTAACCGTTGGCGATCTTGACCAAATCGCTTAATTTTTTATCATTATTGAGTGCGAAGGCCGCGTCCTGGAATTCCCTGGAAATGCCGATCTCAGGGATATACTGCCCGCGGGTAAAAAGCGGGGTCTGGCCGGCTTTAAGCCCTAAAGCCTTGGCCGAGCCGGTAAAATCATTAAGCGTTGTTTTTGCCATCTCGTTTTTTAAATTTACAAACGCCTCTTCCGCTTTCTTGATCGCGATCGCTTCGGCGTCGATAGTTAAAACAATATCTTTGGCCGCGTCTTTGACTTCTTCATAAACAGCTACATGCGAATCTTTCTTCTCTTTTATCTGGGCGATAATGATGCCCATTTCCGTTTCTTCCGGCACGGCATATTCTTTTTCTTTCAGCTTAAAAAGGGAATTTATGAAATCAAACGGTAATCCCAGGCTTAAATTTGGCCTTTCCAGGCTGAAGAGGCCGCTGTTTTTAACATCTATCCCGAGCGCTTTGCCGGTTGTATTGATATCAAGAGATGTTTCCAGACTTTTCATGATTGAATCGGCTTTTTCGCGTAGGGCGTTTTTCTGCTCTTCGGTAGAATCCGGGGGGAAGGCGAGGCTGATATAGTCGATGCTGATAGAAGGCGGAAGGACAAAAGTGTTTTTGTTTTCTTCGTAATATTGCCTGGCCTTGGCCTCGTCGAATTTTACTTCGCTTTTATAGTCTTCAGGGGAGATAAGGAAATAACTGACCTGGATTTTCTCGTTCTGATTTTTAAATGCGTCGTAAATTTCCCGGTCGGATAAATTTACGCCTTTCGTGTTGGCGTCGAATATCTTGCTTATTTTAAGGAGCTCTCGCACGTTATCCTCGAACTCAACGGGGGTCATTCGGAAAGCGAATTTTAAGATGTCATTGTAAAGCTTGTTGTCGAATTTGTCGTCTCTTTGGAAGAAGGGGTAGCTCTGAATCGCCTTGACTACATCTTCATTTGCGATTTTGATCTTTTGCCGCGCGGCTTCGTAGCTTAATATCAGGCGGTCCCAGGTCTCGTTTTCGAAATTCATGAATTGCTTTACCTGGTTGAACTTATCGCCGTATTGTATCATTGCCTGGACCTGGACGTTTTGCAAAGTCCTTAAGAATTCCGCGGCGGGGACTTTCTTGCCGAATATCCGTCCTGCGACATCCCGGCCGGTTTGCCTCGAATAGTAACTGGCCGCCCCGAATATTCCGAAAGAAAGGATGATTATCACGGTGACGAACCACAAAACTTTTTTGGCAAAGCCTTTTTTGCGCATTATTTTTAACATGACAGCTCCTTGGGTAATTTATTAGGGGTTACAAACAATTCTAGATTATATATTCTTATAGGTTCCTTGACAAGTCATAAGTAAATAGGATTACAAACGATTGCAAAGGAGCAAGGCCGCCCCGGCCTTGTTGCCGAAGGGGAAAAGGCAATGTATACTTTAAATGCGGGCTTTGATGATGAAGGAAAACCGCCTTGGGAATTATTATGCGCAAGCACCTTATATCAATTGCTTTTGTTACATTGCTTCTATTTGGATTTTCTCACCAGACAATCTTCGCGATTGAAAGAAATGTCACTGTCGGAATCATTGGATTTATCCCCCGGGAGGAAGCCACCTCCTTTGAAAACCGAATATTATGGTTAAAAAATCAGGTATCGAACATTCTACAAAACCAAAATCTTCAAGCCGATATTATTTTTGGGCCGGAATATCTTCTATCATTTGATTACGATTATTTAATGGACACTTGGGACTCCTATGTTTGTATTATCGATTCGAACGGTATATATAACGTAATTTCAAACGGATCAGCTAATAGTGATAGAGTGGTAGAATATATCGAGTGGCTGAAAAGCATGGCACAAACGCATAAGGTCAGTTTTTTTGTTGATGTTTGGGAATATATTGATTTAGCTCGCTATGGGGAAGTTGGCACTGCTTGGGATACAACAGGAATTATTATTGATAGCACCGGAATTATTTCTGGTATTACAAGAAAGATGATTGATTTTGGCGCGCGGTGGGAAGGGTGTCCCCCTGAATTATGTAATCCTGAAGATGAA
>JADFZM010000065.1 GCA_015232535.1 Candidatus Omnitrophota bacterium | reverse complement strand
TATATCTGCCTTGATCTTGGGCTGTAACATGATGAGAGGCGCAGGCAAAGATATTGAGAATGCGGGGGGAAGCATTCAAAAAACTGTGGATCATAATGATTAAGAGTTGCTGTCATCTGTAAGGAATTATATAAGAGAAAAAGAGTAAATAAAAAGCGGTGATGGGTAATAAAAAAAGGAGGAAATAAAAATGATAAATAACATTGGATATTGGGTATGGTTTATTATTGTCGGAGGAGTGATCGGATTTTTGGCTGGATTGATCACGCGGGGCCGGGGTTTTGGGATTATCGGAGACATCGTGATAGGAATCGTAGGAGCGATGCTTGGTGGATGGATGTCCAGAATAGTTGGACTATATCCAAGCAGTACGATCGGCGCTTTTCTGTTGGCGCTTGTCGGCGCAGTGGTTTTAGTTGGCCTGACACGTTTTGTTGTAAGGCACACATAGGCGCGCATAGGCTGTTCTTGAGAAAAGCGGGTAGAGAGTTTCTACCCGCAGAGTAGCAATAAATAAATGTATAACAAATGTAATCCCGTGAAGATGGGGTAAATTGACAACCAAGAACCCCATAAAATGCCAGAGCATTTTCGGGGGTAAATTAGCCCAACAAATTTACCTTCACCATAGTTCCGTAAGTTTAGGGCTCATTTAAGGAGGAATATCATGGCTACTTTAGCAAAAAAAGGGGTCGTCGAATCAGTAAAAGACAGTATCGTTAGCGTGATAACAGGCACAGGGGATATCGTGAACGCTATTGTAGATACGATCAGCGGAATGGTTAGCAACCTAGTAAAAGATACAGGGAAAACCGGAGCGTCATTGATTGAAGCGATACAGGAGGTTATTGGCGCTACAATTCACGGTGTCGTTAAAACCGGAAAGAGCTTGGAGGACGGCGTGAAGGGCCTCGTTATAGGAATATTAAAGGGCTCTAAATCAATGGGAGAGGAAGCCTTCGCTACAATTGGCACTTTAGCCGGCACGATTATAAAGACTTCCATAGATACAGGCGCGGATGTAGTGATTGCAACTAAAGGCCTGCTAAAAGGGGTTCTCCATTCGGCAAAAGAAACGGGGATTGATGCGGAAAAAGCAGTTTCTGCCGCTGCTACCGGCGCCGTTAAGGCTGCTTATGAGATTAGTTCAGAAGTCGGAGATAAAGTAAAACATGCGGCAACCGGAACCATTGACGGAATCAAGGTTGTAGTTAAGGAACCTTTTCGCAGTAAGAAAGGGAAGAAATAATCCGGAGATATTTTCTCCAAAATAGTTTCTTAACGCTCTTTGGCGAAAGAGCCTAGAGCCGGAAGGAGGTTTATATGGTAACCAGGCCATTATGGGCAGTTATTTTTTTTTACGAGCGCAATTATGGCGGCAGTCTTGTTTTTCCCGATAAATGTGAGTGCGGCTCTGTATATCGCTATAATATTGTTTTTTGATTTTTTGCTTTTATCGGGTGTTTTTAGTTTTCTTGGAATGATTAAAAAGAGAAGGGGGAATATATTTTAGGACCATAAAGCTCACGAGGTTCGACCCGAAGTGAGCCGTGGTATTTAACATAGGAATACTTGCTTCATGGATAACAAAAACTTTGTTTTTAAGAAAATGGGGGATATATGAATAAAAATATGTCAATCGTACTTCTGGTTATAGGAGTTATCTTATTAATTTTTGGGCTGGAGGCCTACCACTCTGCTAGCTCCGATGTCTCGCGCTTTTTCACGGGCGCCCCTACAGATAAGGCTCTGTGGCTTCTGATTGGCGGATTGGTCGCTGGCATAGGCGGATTTTTAGGTTTAGCTCATAAATAGGATCCCTAGTTTTATTAAACGAAAAATAGGTAGGCTAATATGAAAACTCAATCGCAAAAATTAAAATATGATTTAAGAGGAAACGTTCACCTAGGCCTTGCCATATTGTTTTTAGTTTGTGAACAGCTACTAAGCTGCCAGAAGGGGGGCCGTATATTAAAATTCAAGGCGGTCAAAATAGGGGAGGAGTAAACTGGCCTAAATAAGGAAGGTATTATGAAAAGGATGCTTTATTTTTTCATTGTTTTAGCTTTTATATTTGCTTCAGTCGGCTGTACTGCCAATAAGACCCGGGTAACTGAGGGGGCCGGTATCGGAGGGGTTACCGGTGCAGTTGTAGGCGGAATTATAGGCTATCAGAGCGGTCATGCCTTGGAAGGCGCTGCGATAGGCGGTGCTGTAGGCGCAGGCGGAGGAGCAATGGTTGGGTCGCGGATTGATAAACCAGCTCAGAACGCTCCTGATCAATCTTTAGTACAGATTACCATGCAGCAGATAGTTGATTGGACCAATAAAGGCGTGCCGAGCGATGAGATTATATCTAAAATCAAGGCCGCAAATTCCAGGTATTATTTAACCGCAGATGACATCAACTATTTAAATAAACAAGGAGTAAGCCAGCGGGTTATTGAAACAATGCAGGCTTATAAATAATATGTCAAGGATGTAACTTCAAAGCGGTAAAGAAAAGAGGATGGGTAGAATGGCCTTAAAGGGGAGAAAAGAATGAAAAAGAAGATGATGGCTATTATGTTTTCTCTATTATTTGCTATGCCGGTTTTAGGTTTGGCTGAAGGGAAGAATGGCCCTAAACCCAGCGAATCGGCGTATAAACATGCCGATGAAAATGCCAAATTTCAACGCAATCGGGCTGTGTTCAATAATAAAAAGAATAAAATAAAAAGGGCTAAAAAACGGGTAAAAAAGAAGTCGGTGGTTGAAGCGGAAGCAAAAAAGAAAATAGAAGAGGCCCAAGACAAAGGCAAAGGGCAAGTTAAGTTAAAGTTTTAAAGTTTTTAAAACAGTAGCCTCTTATTAGAAAAAAATAAGTTAATGGTAAGCAACAGAAAGGAAAGTGTCATATGAAAGTAAATTATTTTAAATTGATTGTCGCAGTGACGGCCGTAGTGTTATTAACTGGTATTTATGCCCACGCTGATGAAACAGCTTCTGTCCGCTGGGTATCGGGAGAAATTGGCTGGGTAGATGTCCAACAAGGCAAGTTGGAGATTAATAACGAAACACCGACAGGTGCGAAAACAACAGCGTACAGAATTACCCAGAATGAGACTCGGGTCACTGATCCCAAGGATGAGAAGTTTCTTAATATCGGGGATTTGCGGGCAGGCCAAAATGTTGCTATTGAAGTGGCCAATGGTCAAGAGGATAAAGTTGTCAAAAAGATCATTGTCGAGCCCGTGGCAGCGTCTGAGTTTCAACAGGCCTTCGGAGAGCTTAAGGAGATAGACGTCGTAGCCGGAACGTTTGTCGTGGAAGAAAGAGTAAGGGTTGGCCAAGAGGAAATAAATAGGCAAGCCGATTTCGTTTTCGACCCAAAGTCCATTTTTGTTATGCGCAGCCCAAGCAAACAACCGGTAGAATTAGTGCTAAGGCCCGGCGACGTTGTAAAGGTTGAATTCGTTACGCGGGGAGGGAAGAAACAAGCGCGGTACATTACGCTCTATTCCCCATCCGTTATTAATACAACCACAACAACAACTACTACAACCACAACACAATAATGGCAAGTATGAAAAAAGGCAGGGAATCGTACAATACACAAGGAGGCAATGAAAATGGCTAGAGAAAGTAGGGGAGACAGCAAGAAACCGTCAATGCAACGGCAGGCTTCCAAGTCGCTGGGCGGACATATAAGGGCCCGAAATCGTCCGGTTGTCCGAAGAATCATGCATGGCCATCTAGTCCTTGATGCAAAATATCTTGAGTCCGAAGGTAGGGGGCGAAGGACCGAACAAGGATTGAGGGGATAATTGAGGTATGAAAAATAGCGCACAAGAATATAGCGAAATAAAGAATACCGGCGAGGTATTTGTTTCCGCAGAAAATAACTATAAAGTGCCATCGACAGATCAAGATTTAGACTGTTGGGCCGATTTATGGCAGCGTATCAAGGCCAAGGGCTCTAAGTTCTTAGAAAAAAGAAATAAGGCCAAAGAACCCACGAGGAAGATTGTGTATTGCAACGTTCCCGCGGGAGAGGCCGGTATTATTCCTACAGAAAAGAACGCTCTTTTACAAAAGACTGATAACAAGGCTAAAAAAGAAATATTTCGGTTTTTAATCGCCGGAACCGTTGTAAACGCGACGGATTTTAGTATTTATTATTTGTTGTTTCATTATTTGTCTTTAAGCATATCTAAAGGAATTTCTTTTACGTGTGCAGGTATTGTCGGATATTTACTTAATAAATATTGGACATTTAAATTCAACCAGCCATCTTACGCCGAAGGCGGCCGGTATTTGCTAATTAATTTCTTAGCTTTAGGAATTAATGTTTTAATAAATCAAATTCTTCTCAGCCTGTGGCCCGGGGCCGTTTTCGTAGCCTTAGTCATTGCCACTATTGTAACAAGCTTATTTACCTTTGTTTGCTTTAAATGGTGGGTTTTTAGGGTTTGATCCGACATGGAAAACACATCCAAAGACCGATCAACAATGAAGGTACGTTTTCTTAATCTTTGGAAGAGCAATAGTTCGCCTCATGAAATTGCATTGGGTATAGCCATAGGTGTGTTTATCGGGATAACTCCCTTTTATGGCTTTCATATCATAATGGCTTTTATTGCGGCGCTTACCCTGAGACGCGTTAATAAGGTGGCAATCTTTTTAGGAATGAATATTTCTTTGCCACTGACAATCCCTTTCATAACGTGGGCAGGGTATGGCTTAGGAAGGAAAGTGCTCGGGGGCACATATCCTCCTCTCGGCTGGGATACCGTAAGATATTTCTCTTATGATACGTTTTCCCGTTTCTTTTATGCGTTAACAGTGGGAAGTTTTATCCTGGGAATAGCATTAAGCGTATTGTTTTATTCTTTAACATTATGGTTCTTTAAGAGGCGAAAAGCAAAAATCATATTTGCCGAAGGGGGAGGCTTATAATATGTGGTGGAAATGGTTTCCGTGGAGAATTTTAGTAAGTGATGCCGCGCGGCGGCAAGGGTTCTTAGACCCGATTAAAATAATTTCTCAGATGCAGAAGTTTGCCCAACCATCCGAGGTGGCAGTTCCGACGGAACTTTTGCGCTCAGGGGTTGTCTTGCACGCCCGCGGTTTGATGAACAGCTTGGCAATCCAGCATAATCTTGATTGGATTTGGCCGTATTGGGTCGAATGTCAATATGACCCTAGAGACGATGCTTTTATACCACGGTCATTTTCGTTAACTCAAATCAATCTTACCCATAGAAATTGGACGGCTTTGGGCGTTCCCGACGGCACCGAATTTCCGCTCATAGATCCGCGCGGACTGGTTACTCCCTTTTACGATAGTTGGTCTATTGATGTTTGGATTATTCCAAAAGACGGAAAGCCGTTAATACCTTCGCGACTTCGTGCCGGAAAGGCAGGGAGCCAAAACGTATCGCAAAAGATGGTTTTCGAAGATAAGCCTTGTGTTATTACAGAATCAAACCTTGATAAATTAAAACTTCAATTGAAAGTACAAGTAATTGGTTCAGCTCAATCACCTTTTTGCCAGATTCATATAACAGGAGTGGCTCATCTAAAGGCGAGATTAGTCATTTCTCTCCGGCCTTATAACCCTGAAGGCGTGAGTTTCATACATAATATTGCTCTACTTGAAGGGCTGTCGGGTTGGCAAGTGAATCGAGAAAATCCCGTCTATTTTGATAAGCCTCCGGATCAATACGTTTTTTCGGATTATCATCGAGGCGATGTTTATAGCCGCTTATTTACCGGACAGGCAAGTTTGTCCTTCGTAGCCTCCATTAGGCACGCAAAGCGAGATGGCGAAGGGGTGCCGAATCCAGTCAATTCGGCCGGGGAAAATGAAAAAGAAGTTTCATGTAAGGTCGGCATGGCTTCCGCGGCAGCGTTATACGAGCTGGATGAGGGACAACCGCGGGAAATTACAGTTTCGGTACCTTTGGCGAAAAATAGAATTGAAAGGGAAGCCACCTATGAAGACGAGCGTACTGCTCAATTGGCGTGGAATATAAATCTTAAAGAGGCATGTTCATTGCAAATTCCCGATAAGAATTTTCAGTTTATTTATGAAGCGGCTATTCATACCATGGTTTTGCATTCTCCCAAGGAAGTTTATCCCGGGCCTTATATTTACCGGCGGTTTTGGTTTCGCGATGCGGCTTTTATATTATATGCCTTGCTGTGTGTCGGGCTAAAAGAACGTGTTAGACGGGCTTTGGATTGCTTCCGTTCCCGTCAGACAGCCCAAGGTTATTTCCTTTCTCAAGAAGGCGAATGGGATTCTAATGGCGAGGCCCTGTGGATTATGCGCCAGTACTGTGAGATGACGGGAAATGTTCCGCCAAAAGGATGGAAAGAATCTATAAGAAAAGCTGGTAAGTGGATTTGTAAAAAGCGTTTGTCTAGTAATTTGCAATTCTCCCATGCCGGCTTATTGCCGTCGGGATTCAGCGCAGAGCATTTGGGGCCAAATGATTTTTATTATTGGGATGATTTTTGGGCCGTTGCCGGATTAAAAGCCGCGGCCTTTTTGTGTGCTGCTTATAAGGATAATGATGAGGTTATTTTATTTGATAAGGAATCACAGGAATTGCTTAATAGTATCAATCAAAGTTTAGGGAAAGTTAGCAAACGGTTACAAAGGCTTGCGATACCAGCTTCACCCTATCGGCGTTTGGATACCGGGGCGATCGGCTCTTTGGTTGCCAGCTACCCGCTGCGCGTTTTTGGATACAACGACCAAAGGGTTTTAGACACAGCTGAATTTTTAATGAAGAATTGCTTGATTAACGGCGGGTTTTTTCATGATATGACTCATTCCGGAATTAATCCTTACTTAACTTTGCATTTAGCACAAGTACTTTTACGGGCAGGCGACACAAGGTATTTTGATTTGATGACCGCGGTTGCGAATCTCGCAACGTCCACGGGACAATGGCCGGAGGCGATTCATCCCCGCACCGGAGGAGGATGCATGGGAGATGGACAGCATGTATGGGCGGCAGCGGAATGGGTTTTGATGATCAGAAATTGTTTTGTGCGCGAAGAAGAAAATCGATTAATTTTGTGCTCGGGAATCCCGAGAATATGGCTTGATAAGGATCAAACGATTTACTTCGGGCCTGCGCCAACAAGCTTTGGTGATATTCGAATTACTATAAAACCCCAAGGGCAAAAGGTTCTTATTGAATGGAAAGGCAATTGGTTCGTGAACGAGCCGCCGATAGACATTCAATTGCCGGGCTTTGGAAAAATTATAACTTCTCCAGGAAATCATTGTGTTGAATTAAAAATGCGGTAACGAGATGAGGAAAAAGTCGTATGCATTATCGAGGAAAAATTACCGATAGCCGGCTAAGGTTTTGGAATATTAGCTTTTTGTCAAAAGAAGGCTCATGCTCAGGCAAATCAATCACAGCCTGAAAAAACAGGCATCAATAAAGAAGGAGGAAGAACAATGAGTGATAATAAGGTTAATAATGTATTTGGTCATGTCCAGTCGGTTCTGCCGTATGAGGAGAAAGCGCTCGAACCTGTAATTTCTGCAAACACCATTGGCTTTCATTATGGTAAGCATCACAAAGGATATGTTGATGCGCTAAATAAACTGATAATAGGTACTGAGTTCGCCGGCATGAAATTAGAGATGACCATAGCTGCAACAGCAGGTAAGGCGGATAAGGTGGCGATTTTCAATAATGCCGCGCAAACATGGAACCATATGTTTTACTGGAATAGTTTGACGCACAAGGGTAGCGGAGAACCGTCCGCAGCCTTGAAGCAAAAAATAGAATCATCATTTGGAACATTGGATGCGTTAAAGAAAGAGTTGGCTACTGCGGCAACGACACATTTCGGCAGCGGCTGGGTGTGGCTCGTGCTGGATGACGGTAAGCTCAAAGTCGTAAAAACAGGCAATGCTGACTCTCCGTTGAGCATGAAGGTAAAACCGCTCTTGACAATTGATGTCTGGGAACATGCATATTATTTGGATTATCAGAACCGCCGGGCGGATTACGTTGCCGCAGTTATCGCCAAACTGATAAATTGGGGTTTCGCTGCGGACAATCTCACCCCGGCATTTGAAGAAGTAAATTGAGGGGAGTAAAGGTTTCTATTAGCATGAAGATCAAGAAATTATTTGTTGCCTTAGCAATAATTGAAAAGGATAGATCATGAAGATTCTCATGATGACAAATAGCTATGCCCCAATGGTTGGCGGGATAGAGCAATCTATTCGCTCTTTTACCCTTGAGTTTGAGAAATTGGGACATGAAGTTTTTATTGTTGCCCCTGAATGTGCGGGTGTGCCCCTTGATGAAGTTGGAGTTATACGGATACATGCTATCCAAAATATCAATCATTCAGACTTTTCAATGGCTCTTCCCATGTCTAGCCTTTTGCCGGAATTGCTAAAAACTTTCAAGCCGGATATTATTCATTGCCACCATCCTTTTTGGATGGGAGATATCGCTTTGCGCCTGAGCAGTCAAGCGCTAATTCCTTTGGTATTTACTCATCATACGATGTTTGAACAGCACATGCATTATCTGCCGATCCAAAATGAAGGAACCAAACGCTTTATCACCGAGCTTTTCACTGGTTACGCAAATATGGCTAACCAGGTGATAGTCCCCAGCGAAAGTGTTCGCGCCTTACTCTTGGAACGCGGCGTTAAGACATCAATGGAAGTGATTCCCACGGGTGTTGATTTGCAAAAGTTTTCTAAAGGAGGAGGTAATGTTATTCGCAAGCGTTTAGGAATTCCTTTAGATGCTCCAGTAATCGGTTATATCGGCCGGTTAGCTTTGGAAAAGAATTTGGAATTCTTGAGCCGAAGCGTTGCGGGGTACTTAAAGAAAGAAGATAAAGCGCATTTCTTGCTGGGCGGAGAAGGGCCGTTAAAGGATATGATCAAAAGTGTTTTTAACGAGCAAGGGTTGGGAAAAAGACTGCATTTAGCCGGCGTGCTAAAGGGCCAAGCTTTAGTTGATTGTTATCATGCGATGAATGTATTTGCTTTTGCTTCCTTGAGCGAGACTCAGGGGATTGTCCTGGTTGAAGCGATGGCTGCCGGAGTTCCGGTTGTCGCTATTGATGCTCCGGGGGTGCGTGAAGTTGTTAAAGATGGTTACAACGGGAGGTTAATTTTCGAAGAAAGCCAAAACAATTTTATAGAGGCTCTTTCCTGGTGTTTGAATCAACCCAAAAGCGAGTTTGAACAAATGAGGAAAAACGCCCAAGCGGCTACAAAGGAATTTGCCCTGGACCAATGTGCTAAAAGAATGCTTAAGATTTATCAGGATGTTAGTATTAAGGAATTTGCTTCGACTTATCGTAAAGATAGCCCATGGTATGCTCTTGTAGATCGCCTCAAGAATGAGTGGGATATGTTTAAAAATATGATGCAAGCCGGCGGCGCAGCCATAGTTGAAACGACAAGTTCAGAAAAACCGATAGTCAAGAAAAACAGAGGCCTGTTTCTTAAGATCCCGCGGCTATTATCCTTAAATGAATGGTCGGCAAGGATTTTGCGTCTTCCTATGGCAGAAGGGGCTGAAACGGAGCCGGGACTTGTGCTTATACAGATTGACGGATTCTCGCAGATGCAGTTAATTAAAGCATTCACGGATAAGAAAATGCCTTTTCTTAAAGGCCTCTATCAAAAGAAATATTATCGGCTTTATCCGCATTACCCCGGTTTACCGTCAAGTACTCCATCGGTTCAAGGTGAATTATTTTACGGCGTTAAACAAATTGTTCCGGCTTTTGCTTTTTTAGATCAAGAAAGCGGCAAAATTTTCCGAATGTATAACGGAGGAGCTGTCCTTGAAATTGAACAGCGACTGGCCCGACAAGGTCAGGGGCTCTTAGAAGGAGGCAGTTCGTATTCGAATATTTTCTCCGGGGGCTCCCAAGAATCCCATTTTTGTGCCACTTCTTTAGGATGGGGTAAGATTTGGAAAGAAATTAACCCGATGGGTTTGGTTATTTTGCTATTGACTCATCTTCCAACTGTTGTGCGTATGCTGGTATTGATTGTTTGGGAGATCATTTTGGGCATTGTTGATTTCGGGCGGGGAATATTAAAGGGAGAAAATTTAATGAAAGATTTGAGCTTTATTTATCTTCGTACATTGATTTGTGTTAATTTGCGGGAGTTAGTTACCTTGGGAGCAAAA
>JADFZM010000064.1 GCA_015232535.1 Candidatus Omnitrophota bacterium | reverse complement strand
CTAAAATAGTTGCTTATCATGACCGGGGAAATCCGACCTATTTAAAAACGATTGCCAAAGACCACACATTCTATAAACAGCAAGGCTCTTCTTTAGGGCAAAGGCTGTATAATGCGTTTGTATTCGCAAGGGATCAAGGAGCCGCTAAAACTGTGATCATCGGTTCAGACGCGCCTGATTTGCCGTTGAGCTATATTAAAACTGCTTTTCGTAAACTTTCTTCTTATGATGTGATTTTCGGGCCTTCCAGGGATGGCGGATATTATTTAGTAGGCTTAAAAATGCCTTTACGGAACATATTTCAGAATATAGAATGGAGCAGTTCCGAAGTTCTTAATCAAAGCTTAGCCAAAGCTAAGAAAGCCAAGAAAAATGTTTATTTACTTAAGCCTTGGCAGGACGTAGACTGTTGTGATGATTTAGAACGATTGAAAAAGATTT
Organism: Candidatus Omnitrophota bacterium; assembly: GCA_015232535.1. Taxonomy (GTDB): domain Bacteria; phylum Omnitrophota; class Gorgyraeia; order Zapsychrales; family Zapsychraceae; genus JADFZM01. The sequence continues at coordinate 9,833 of JADFZM010000064.1, read as the reverse complement.
TAAAGAAAAATAAAAGTACCGCTACTAATACTAGAATATTTTTATATGGAAAAAGCTCAGAATAATTTTGTTCTTATAACTCAATATAAATGGGCCGGCTCCTGGGGGCCGATCAAGATCAAATCTCATTGTGACGAATGTGATTTAACGACACATAACTTGCGCGCTCTTGTCGAAAAAGAATTTAAAGGCAAGAATGTTATTTTTGAGATCAAACCCTGGCTTGACAATGGCTGGTATTGCCTGGCACGTGGGGCATGGCATCCGCCGATCATTATGATTAACGGCAAATTGTTTTTTCAGTTCAGCCATAATAAGCCTTTATTTGACAAAGGAAAGCTGGTTCAAGCTGTGACACAGATATTAGATGGAAAAGAGAACCAAGAAAATACTTGTTGTTCTTAATGGGAGGTTCGTTTGTGAACACTTTTTTAAATGTATTAGAAAAACATGAAATAAAAAGTACTGCTCTTTGCAGGACGGAGCTGACAACGCTTCAGGTGAACATGGGTGACTTGTGCAATCAGGCCTGCGCTCATTGCCATATTGAAGCGTCTCCAAAAGGCAAAAAGATCATGTCGCGCAAGACTGTAGACGATATTTTATTCTTTCTGAAGTCGAATAAGATAAAAACACTGGATATTACGGGTGGAGCACCGGAATTAAATCCGAATTTCGGGTATTTTGTGGAGTCGGCGCGGCCTTTAGTTAATGAACTTATTGTGCGCTCAAATCTTACGGTTCTTCTTCAGAAGAATAAGAAACATTTGCCGGAATTTTTCCGGCTGAATAAAGTACACCTCATTTGCTCTTTGCCATGCTACACGAAAGAAAATGTCGACCGGCAGCGCGGGGCCGGTGTCTTTGAAAAGAGTATCCGGGCGCTTAAATTGCTTAATGAAAAAGGGTTTACCCTAAGAGGCAACCTTCAAATGGACTTGGTCTATAACGCCCTGGGCGCGTATCTTCCCGGATCGCAGGTTTCTTTGGAAAAAGATTATAAAAAAGTGCTTAAGGAGAATTTTGGGATTGAATTCAACCGTCTTTTAACCATTACCAATGTCCCGATTAAGAAATTCAAAAATTATCTGGACTCGGCCAAAGAAAACGAAAAATATTCCGATGTGCTTACGCGCAATTTTAATCCGGCGACGATTGAAAACTTGATGTGCCGATCATTTTTAAGCGTAGGACATGACGGCCGTCTCTACGACTGTGATTTTAACCTCGCGCTGGGGTATTATTTAAAAGACAAATCCGGCCATGAGTTGAATATTAAGAAGCTGCGTTTAGAACACCTTAAAGGAAGAGAGATCATTACCGGCGAACACTGTCTGGCCTGTACCGCCGGCAACGGATCAAGCTGCCAGGGCGCTTTAACAAGCGAGAATAAGTGTGCTCTCAATGTTCAGAAAGACGCGCAAGCGAGTGTTAAGGAGTACTACGGAAAAATTCTTAAAACAAAAAACGACCTTAAAACCAGCTCGTGCTGTTCGATAGAGGCTTTTGCGGAACCGATGAAATCCATTATTAAAAATATAGAGCCCGAAATACTGGATAAGTTTTATGGCTGCGGTTCCCCTTTGCCGCCTCTTTTAGAGGGATGCCGAGTTTTGGATTTGGGGTCCGGCACCGGCCGTGATGTTTATATCGCTTCATCGCTTGTGGGGCAGGAGGGATTTGTTACCGGGATTGATATGACTGACGAACAGTTAAATATCGCCCGCAAACATAAAGACGCTCAGATGAAGCGATTTGGGTTTAAGCGTTGTAATGTGGATTTTAAGAAAGGTTATATCGAGGACCTTAAAGAAGCCGGCATCAAAGATAATTCACAGGATGTGGTTATTTCAAACTGTGTCATTAATCTGTCCCCGGATAAGAAAAAAGTTTTTTCTGAGATTTTCCGCGTGCTTAAGCCGGGCGGCGAGCTTTATTTTTCTGATGTTTTTGCTGACCGGCGCGTGCCTGATGATGTCAAAAATGACCCGGTACTTTACGGCGAATGCCTCGGCGGAGCTATGTATATCGAAGATTTCCGGCGTATGCTAAGGGACTTAGGTTGTATGGATGTTCGTTACATGTCAAAGCGCGCTATCACCATTAATGACCCTAAAATCTTGAAAAAGACTGGAAATATAACCTTCTGCTCCGTAACCGTCCGGGCGTTCAAACTGGATGACCTTGAGGACATTTGCGAGGATTTCGGGCAGGTCGCTTATTATCAGGGAACGATCCCAGGGCTCCCCCATCAATTTGTCCTGGATGATCATCATGTCTTTTTCACCGGCATACCGATGCTGGTGTGCGGGAATACCGCTTCGATGCTTTCAAACACGCGTTACGGTAAACATTTTAAGGTAGTCGGAGATAAAAGCCGCCATTTCGGGCCGTTTCCCTGCCTGTCCGGCAAACAAGCCTGCGAAACTACGGCCCAAAATATCGATTCAAAGGATATGAGGGGATCCGGCTGTTGTTAATTCTGTGGTTTACTTCAGTGCTTAGAACTTGGTACGCGTTAAAAGACAGTTACTGATTATTTCTGAGAGCGTTCTGTGACATAAGCAATGATATTAGCCGATTTCATGCTGGTCTCAAGTCCTTCATACTGCAGCCATTCATAAGGCGGGGCATCTTCATACCAGGTATAGGTATGAGGCACATATTTATCGAGGATATCGTCGATGATCCCCATATCTCCGGTCAGTTTTAACTTTATGGCTTTTTTCTTACCGATAGGGAGGTTGAGCGTTTCTGTGCCGATAACTTTAATATTGACTTTATAAAGTTTGGGCTCATTGGAAAGCAAATAATAGTTTTGATAGCCGGGCTTATTTCGGTTAGCGACATAGGCTTTTAAAAAGTACATTAATGTCACATCATCGGCGGTTTTGCCTTTTATAGGGAATCGCGCTTCTTTTATAATTTTTCCGTCCGTATCAAGTTGCCGCCAGGTAATTATTTTTTTATCGTAATCAAATTCTTTATTATACCGAACGATGGTTTTTCCTTGAGGCTCTTTGGCGGCGCAAGATGAATTCAATATGTTAAGAAAACCGTCTTTTTCTTTAAGTTTTGCGGTCGTTTCCCATAAAATATCTTTGTATTTATCAAAGTTGCCTCGGCCCAGGCGAAGAAAGTCAAAAATCGTTTCGCCCGGCGATAGTTTTTTCTTAAACAAATATGTGAATTCGGAGCGTTTTTCTTTAGTTTTTTTATCGATAAAAATGACGCTGTCTGTTTCCTCTTGAAAGGGGAAAATATCATTGATAGTATCGGCAAAGGTTACTGTGCAAAAAAATGCAATAAAAGTTAGAAATATTATTTTTTTCACAAACTGATTATAGCAGTTTAATTTATTAAAACAATGCCGGATTACTCCGTAATAATACCTGCTTTAAATGAAGCGGGGCATATTGCAGCTTGCATCAAAATGGTGCGCGCTATCAATTCGCCTGTTTCGATAATCGTGGTCGATGGGGGCAGCCGCGACCAAACAGCTCTGATAGCCGAGCAAGCAGGCGCGCAGGTCATCCGCTGTCAACCGGGAAGAGGCTTTCAGTGCAATTGCGGGGCCAAAATTGCAGAGGGAGGCATATTGATTTTCCTGCATGCCGATACTTACTTGCCTCATAACACCTTTACTATGTTAAATGATTTATTTTCTAATCCAAAAGTTAAGATCGGCACTTTTCGCCTGCGCTTTGACAGCGATAATTGGTTTTTGAGAATATGCGGATATTTAACACGCTTCGACACAATACTTTCGCGTTTCGGCGATCAGTGTATCGTTGTAAGGCGCAGTTTATTTGATGAACTAGGCGGGTTTCCGCAGTGGCCGCTTTTTGAGGATGTCGATTTTTTGCGCCGGGCACGCAGAAAAACAAAAATTCATTCTTTTCCTGCGGAAGTCTTAACTTCCGCGCGCAAATTTAAACAAAACGGACCAATACGCCAGCAAATCAAGAACGGGATTTTGATCCTGAAATATCTGGCCGGTGTTTCTCCCGAGAAACTGGCAAAGGAGTATAGAAAATGAGGAGGTTTTTTGTTTTAATCATTTTGCTTGTCGTATGCCCAACCCGATCTTTTTCTGAAAACAAACATGATACCCTGAGCGTCATCCTAAATCAGCACGTTAAGCTAGGAAGCGTTGATTATAAGTCTTTATGCAAAGATATACGTTTCGATCAATACTTGGGCCAACTCAAAAGTTTTGATCCAAACACGCTTCAAGGAGATAAGGAAAAGCTTGCCTTCTGGATCAATGCCTACAATTCCTGGACGCTAAAAATCATCTGCGACAACTATCCCTTAAAAAGCATTAATGAATTGCACTCCGGCGGCCTTGCGCTTGGCATGCTGCTTAAAAATACTGTTTGGGATAAAAAATTAGTTATAATCAATAACGAAAAAACTTCCCTTAGCCATATCGAACATAAAATTATTCGCCCGGTTTTTAAAGACCCCCGTATACATTTTGCCATTGTCTGCGCGGCGAAAGGGTGTCCGCCCTTGAGGGATGAAGCTTATGAAGCCGATAACCTTGATAAGCAACTAGATGATCAGGGAAGAATTTTTATCTCCCAAGAGGAAAAGAATTCATTTAACTTTGAATCAAAGACAGCCGTTATCTCGCCGATTTTCGGCTGGTTCAAGGAAGATTTTGGAAGGAGGCCCGAATCGGTTTTGCGTTTTATCGCCCGCTATCTCCCTGAGGAAGAAGGGAAGATCCTTTCCCAAGATGCGGCCCGATGGAGGATCAAATATACATTTTATAATTGGAGCCTCAATGAGCAGTGATTCATTAATTGCTTTAATTTCGTTTGGCATAATTTTCACTCTAGAGTTTATTGCTCCTTTTTTTAAGAATTATGGCAATCGGATAAAACACACTCTAAATAATTTGGGAGTAGCCGCAATCAATCGAATTATTATCCTGGCTTGTATAACCTATTTTACTTTATGGTTAGACCGGATTAGTCAAAGCTTTGGCGGCATATTATCATTCATCGATAGCAATGTTTTAAGATTATCCGTTGCCATCATTCTGTTCGATTTATGGATGTACATCTGGCACCGCCTCAATCATGAAATTTATTTTCTTTGGCGTTTTCACCGCATGCATCATACCGACCCGCAGATGGATTCAACAACAGCTGTCCGGTTTCATCCCATTGAAATAATCTTTTCATATTTCCTGAATTTCCTATTCTTGACCATTTTGGGATTTGATTTTACTTTCTTGGCGATTTACAATACGGTTATGGTTCCGGTAATTATTTTTCATCACAGCAATATCGCATTTTCAGAGAAATCGGATAATTTTCTAAATTATTTGATCGTTATGCCCCGGATGCACCGGGTTCACCATTCCGAGATCATGGGAGAAACAAATTCAAATTACGGGACTATTTTTTCTTTTTGGGACCGTTTATTTAAAAGCTTCAGGGTGCGCGACGATATTCAATCGATCACCTACGGGATAGGGACGTTTAAAAATCCAAAATGGCAGCATATAGGCGGCATGCTTTTTTTGCCATTTAAGTAATTCTTTAAAGGAAGGTACATCGTGTAAAATGATTGACGCATACCGAAAAGATATAGATAAGGTTTTTTCTGAATTAAAATCTGCTTTACCAGGACTAAAGGAAAAAGAGGCGCAAGAAAGAATTTCCACCCACGGGACGAATCAGCTTACAGGGAAGAAAAAAATCACCGCAGTCTTCATTCTTTTCCGCCAGTTTTTAAATCCACTAGTATACGTTTTAGTTGCAGCCGCGACGATCAAGGCGATCGTTAAAGGGCCGCTTGACGCCTTGACGATCTTTGCTGTTCTTCTTTTTATGGCGGTCGTTGGATTCATTCAGGAGTTCCGAGCGGGCAAAGCCATGGATGCGCTTCTCCAATTATCCGCTCCAAAAGCGAAAGTCAAAAGAGATGGGAATGTCCGGATCATTCCAGCCAAGAACATTGTTCCAGGAGATGTCGTTATCCTGGAGGCGGGAGATAAAGTGCCTGCTGATGGACGTCTGTTTGAGACCGCTTCGCTTAAGATCAACGAATCATCCTTGACCGGTGAATCATTACCTGTTGAGAAAAATATCGCTGCGATCGACAAGGATGCTTCGCTAGGGGAAAGAAAAAATATGGTTTATTCCGGCACAGCTGTTGTCGCTGGACGAGGGCAGTTCATCATAACGGCCATCGGCATGCAAACGGAAATTGGAAAGATTGCGGCTGCGGTGCAAGGCATCAAAGAAGAAAAAACATCACTGCAAAGGAGCATCGACAATTTAGGTCATTCATTAATTTGGATCATTCTTGGTGTATGCAGTGCATTGGTGCTTCTGGGCCTTTGGAAAAATATGGCCATGGTCGATGTTTTTATGCTTGCGGTTGCCGCTGCTGTCGCGGCGATTCCTGAAGGCCTTCCGGCGGTCGTCACGGTGGTGCTGGCAAGCGGCATGCAACGTATGGCGCGGCACAACGCGATCATCCGTAAACTGGTTGCTGTCGAAACGCTCGGTTCAACCACGGTGATTTGTTCGGATAAAACCGGCACCCTGACATTGAATCAAATGACAGTTCAAGAAATTTTAGTCGACGGCAAGATAATCGAGGTCAGGGGGCAGGGATACAGGCCGGAGGGCGGCTTCTTTCATGACCGCCGTAATGTTGAAGTCGCTAAAGGATCGAGCCTAGAATTATGTTTGCGCATAGGCCTTTTATGTAATGATGCTTCGCTCTTTGCTAAGAAAGAAACCTTTGAGATTATCGGCGATCCTACGGAAGGGGCGCTTGTCGTGGCAGCAGCTAAAGCGGGAATGAAGAAAGAAGTTGAATCTGTTCATTACCCTCGTTTGGATGAGATCCCTTTTCAAAGCGAACGGCAGTATATGGCGACACTACATCGTGACGGACAAAGAAAATTAATTTTCGTGAAAGGCTCTTTAGAACGGCTATTGCCCAAAGCAAAATTTTTTATTCGGAATTCCCAAAAGCAGGTTTTAAACGAAGAGTTTCGAAAGGAATTTATGAACACCGCCGATGCGATGGCCCGTAAAGCGATGAGAGTGCTGACCATCGCGTTGGCAGAGCTTGCTCCCGGTAAAGAAAAATTGACAGAAGATGATATCGATGGAACGTTAACGATCGTCGGTTTATGCGGCATGATAGATCCTCCCCGCGAAGAAGCGAAAAAAGCCATTGCCGCGTGCCATGCGGGTGGCATTAAAGTCATCATGGCAACCGGTGATAATCTCCTAACTGGCAGAGCGGTTGGTTCATGGCTTGGGATAAAAGGGAGTTTAAGTTTAACAGGGAGCCAGCTCAGTGATATGACAGATGAGACTCTTCATGCGAAGATTGAAGATGTTTCGGTTTTTGCGCGCATCGAGCCATTGCATAAGCTAAGAATTATTCAGGCTTTTAAAAGCCGCGGTGCTATTGTAGCCATGACCGGAGATGGGGTCAATGACGCCCCGGCGCTTGAGGCGGCAGATATTGGGATAGCTATGGGCATTACCGGAACCGATGTTGCCAAGGAAGCCGCAGACATGGTTTTAGCTGATGATAATTTTGCCACGATAGTCACGGCGGTTGAAGAAGGCCGGGCAATTTTTAATCGATTGCGCAGCGTTGTCTTCTTTCTTATGACCACCTGTTTTGGGGAACTATTGGCGCTTATTTTAGGGATTATCTTCTTGGGACAGGCTTCTTTGATTCCCTTGCAAATATTGTGGATTAATCTTGTGACCGGCGCATTGCTCGCGATTCCTCTGGGATTGGAGCCACGGGTGGGAGATGAATTATCGTACCCACCGCGTAGCCCTAAGGTTGGGATTATTTATCCCGGGATGCTGTTACGTATAGGGGTGATATCGAGTTTGTTAGGCATCGGCGCTTTCCTCGTATTCTCTTGGACCTTACGCCACTATGAGATACACGAGGCGCGGGCCATGACTTTCTGCTGCATTGTTATTTTCGAGTGGTTGGTGGCTTTTAACGCCCGTTCGGATGAGAAGACCATATTCAAGCTGGGATTCTTTAAAAATCCATGGTTGTTCGGCGCTGTTTTTGTCGGACTGTCACTGCAGTTATTGGTCATCTACGTGCCTTTCATGCATCGGTTTTTTGACACCGTTCCTTTGAAAGGGTTTGAGTGGGGCATTGCGCTGCTGCCCGGACTTTTGATTTTTATTTTCGAAACGATGCGCAAGATTGTGGCGCCTAAACTTTACAGTGCCGGCAAATAAGCCTTATTAAATTAGAAACTTTGCTAAGAAACAAAACAGTCAATTAATTCTTAAAAGGAGGACACATATGGAAAATTTTAAATTTAAACAATTTGCGGCAGGAAGTTGCTTCTCGTATATCTTAAGCTCTGATACGGAAGCTTTGATTATCGACCCGCACATCAGCCTGCTGGAAGAATATGCCGGCTACCTAACTAAGGGAAATTTAATCCTTAAATTTATTATCGATACCCACACGCACGCCGACCATTTTTCATTAGCAGCGGTGCTGAAGAAAAAATACGGCGCCCAAGTTTTGATGCATGAGAAGGCAATTTCCAGCGTGGCGGATAGGCGATTAAAAGACGATGAGAAAATACCCCTTGGCTCAGGCAGTATTCGGGTTCTCTACACCCCCGGTCATACGGATGATGCCCTCAGCCTGTATACGGGAGATAGTTTGTTTACCGGCGATGTGCTTCTTATCGGCAGTGTCGGCAGGACGGATTTCCAAAACGGCTCTCCTGAATCGATGTTTGAAACCTTGCAGAAAATAAAGTCTTTGCCGGAGGCAACTATGATTTTCCCCGGCCACGACTACCACGAAAAACACTCGTCTATTTTAGCCAGGGAGAAAAATGAAAATCCCTTTCTAAAAGAAAACGATAAAGAAACATTTGTCAAAACCATGCGCTCCAAGGTTATCCCCAAGCCTTTCAATATAGATAATATAGTCCGCGTCAATCAAAAAGGCGAGGCCGCTTTGCTTAAAATGGTTTCTCCGAAAGAGGCCGTATCTTTGGCGCAAAAGGATCAGCGTGTCGCGTTATTAGATGTGCGTTCCGCTCTTGAATTCAACCAAGTGCATATTAAAGATGCGATCAATGTCCCCATAGATTCGCTTTCCGCAAAAATCATTGATTTAAGTAAATCAGGTAAGGAGTATATCGTTTTATGCCGCACCGGCAATCGTTCGCCTATGGCCGCGGATATGCTTATACAGTCGGGGATACACGATGTTAAGGTCATGCACGGCGGTATGACACGCTGGCAGAAAGAAGGCCTCCCTGTTATCAAAGGCGAGGGCGGCATTTCTTTGGAGCGCCAGGTCAGGGTCATCGCGGGCAGTTTAGTGTTGCTGGGGATATTGTTTTCCTGGAGCATTCATTGGGCGTTTATTTTTATATCGCTTTTTGTGAGCTGCGGGCTTATTTTTGCCGGGTTAACGGATAACTGCCTTATGGGGATGTTATTGATGAGACTGCCTTATAACAAGAAATTATATAAAACAAAACTTGGCGGCGGCACCTGCGCCATGGGTTAAGGGAGGATGGAATGACACAAATATTATATGTGCTTTTAGGGCTTGTTGCCGGTATATTCGGGGGGCTTTTCGGCATCGGCGGAGCGATAATTATTATCCCGGCGTTAGTCTATCTTTTCGGGCTAACGCAGCATGCGGCTCAGGGCACGACTCTCGCGATCATGGTCTTTCCCGTCGGCTTTCTGGCGGCACTGCGTTATTATCAAAGCGGGAATGTGAACCTTTCTATTGCCGTTTTTATATGCCTTGGTTTCTTTTTCGGGGGATACATC
>JADFZM010000063.1 GCA_015232535.1 Candidatus Omnitrophota bacterium | reverse complement strand
CTAATTCCATTCTGCGAGAGCTAGAAATGGATTGGGCTCTCGTCGGAAGTGTTTATATAAAAAATGGCGGAGAGGTAGAGATTCGAACTCTAGATGGACCGTAGGCCCATAACGGTTTTCAAGACCGCCGCTTTCAACCGCTCAGCCACCTCTCCAAAATTTATAAAGAAATTTTGGAGAAGTCTCGCCCACCTCACCAAAATTGCTTTGCAATTTTGGTGGGCGAGGCGGACTCTCCATAATAAATTCAGCATGCACTTTTTGTAAGGTGTGCGCCCCGCTGTTTAAGCACATCGCGACTATTTTGAGATCTTAACAGAAAACTTGATCGACAAAATCATGTTATATATTTTCTTGGCCTCATCCACCATCGACCAGAAATACCTCATAAAAGTCATTTTTCCCGTAATAAAATCCAAAAGCAAGATCGTAATTATGATATTAATGGTAAAAGTAAGCCCCATCCAGAAAAAGTAATTCGGCTTGAAAGCAGCTGTTTCTTCTTCCTGCAATTCCTGGGCAACAAGAAGGATATTCATCGCAAAAATAAATCCGGTAAAATACATGAAATAATGGTCGGCCGAATCAAAGCGGAAAAACTTTTTTGTAACAAGAAAAACAATAAGGACGACCAACAAATAAAAAGGGAACATCCTAGCCAAAACAACCTCCGCCGGAGTCAAGATCTTGAAAACCCCCCTTCCGGCCTTTTGACCGATCTCATGCACTCCCCAGAACTGATATATGAATAAAAAAGCCAAAAGAAAGCTTAAGGCTCCCCAAATGAAGAATTCGCCGTATCCGGCAGGATAAAGCAGTAAATGCTTGTAAAAAACAACCGCCGACGCTATGACAACCGGAATCAAAAGAATAGCAAAAATTATCTTGAGAGTATGTATAAAGAAATTTGCCATGAATGTCCCTTTATTTTGTTATTTTTTCGGCATTTCCCATATATGGTCGCAGTACCTTAGGGATTACAACTTCTCCCTCGGGAGTCTGGTTATTCTCCAATATCGCTATCATCGTACGGGCCAATGCTAAACCTGAGCCGTTTAAGGTATGGACAAAGGCCGGTTTTTTCGCCGTAATTCCCTTAAACCTGATGTTCGCCCTTCTGGCTTGAAAATCCTCAAAATTCGAGCAACTGGATATCTCCAGCCATTTATCTACCCCTGCGGCGTGTGCCTCTAGGTCATAACATTTGCTCGCGGCAAAACTCAAATCCCCGGTCGCAAGCATGACCACCCGGTAAGGGATCTCCAAAAGCTGACATATTTTCTCCGCGTTAGCGACCAGCTTCTCCAGCTCATCATAAGATGTTTCCGGCTTAACGAATTTTACCATTTCCACCTTATTAAATTGATGCACCCGAACCAAACCGCGGGTATCTTTTCCGTACGAACCGGCTTCACGGCGGAAACAGGCGGTATAGCCGGTATAATAGATCGGCAGAGCCTCTTCGCTTAATACTTCATCCCGGTGAATATTCGTTATCGGCACCTCGGCGGTGGGTATTAAGAATAGATCGTCGGCTTCAAGCCTATACATGTCCTCTTCCATCTTCGGAAGCTGTCCGGTACCTGTCATAGACTCCCTATTGACCAAAAAAGGCGGGAATATTTCCGTATAGCCATGATGATTTGTGTGATAATCAAGCATAAAGCAATACAGCGCCCGCTCTAATAACGCCCCTTTTTTCTTGTACAGGATAAAATGGGAGCCGCTTAACTTGGAAGCCCTTTTAAAATCGATTATATCCAGATCTTCGGCTATCTCAATATGCGTTTTGGGTTTAAAACCGAGGTTTTTTATCTCGCCCCAACTGCGGACAACTTTGTTATTTGCCGGGGTCCCCACAGGCACCGAAGAATGAGGAACATTCGGGATAAACAAAAGTATCTTACTGATCTCTTCCTGCAGGCCCTTTATCTTCGGCTCAAGCGAATCGATCTCTGTAGAAATAGCTTTCATCAAAGAGATCTTCTCTTTAGCGTCTTTCTTCTCTTTAATAAGTTTGCTTATCTCGTCATTAGACTTGTTTTGGATGTTACGTAAATTATCTAGTTCGGATTGAAGGGCCCTTAGGATTTTGTCTTTTTCCGCAACCTCGCTTAAATCGATTTTAACGTTTTTCCCGGCCAACTTCTCGCGAACAGCATTTATATCATCCCTGATTAATTTTATATCTAACATTATTGGCCTTTACTTATTTTCTTTCGCGGTTTGATTAACTGCTATGGCTGATTTTATATGCTTTAAAATGGCTCTTTGATTAACAGGCTTGATTATAAAGTTCTCCGCGCTTGCCTCAAAACAATTGATTACATTTACCGGCGTATCTATGCCGGTCACAAAGATCACCGGGATACCCTTAAGGTGTTCATCGGACTTAAGTATCCGGCACATTTCAACCCCGCCCATTAACGGCATCTGGCAATCAAGCAAAATGAGGTCAATATGGTTGGATTTTACGGCATCAAGCCCTGATTTACCGTCTATGGCATAAAAAACGTTGTATCCCGCTTTTTTAAGGATGTATCCGATAAGCGTTCGGTCAATTTCGCTGTCATCGACCACAAGAATATTAAGAAGTGAATTAGCCTCTTTTTCCCTTTTAGAAATACCGGTAAAACCGAATATTTTATTAAACATATTCCTCCCTTGTTTAGCTATCATAATAATATGAAGACTATTATTAGTCAATCGATGAGAATAAAATTATGACCTACGCCGAACTGCCGTGAACGGGTAAAAAGAGGGTAAACTTTGAGCCCTTGCCCGCTTCGGAAGATACGATTATTTTTCCTCCGTATTTTTTCACGATATCATAGCTCACGCTTAAACCGAGCCCGGTACCCATGCCCACAGGCTTTGTAGTATAAAAAGGGTCGAATATTTTATCTATATTCTGCGGCTCAATGCCTACACCGTTATCCTCCACTTCCATGCAGGCGAATTCATTCTCGCGAAACAAGTTCACATCAATCCTTCCGTATTCATTTATAGCCTGAATAGCATTGATCAAAATATTCAATATAACCTGGCTTATTTTCTGCTTGTTAGCTCTTATCGTGGGGCATGATGAATATTTGACGTTCAAATCAGCTTTTCGCCTGAGCTCTCCTTCAATCAGGTTAAGGACATTTTCCAAGATTTCCTGAAGCGTTGTTTCCTCAAGGATGTCTTCCGTCTTCCTGCAGAAAGTACTAAGGTCATAGACAATTTTTCTTATCCGATCTACACCCTCTTTGGTCTCCTTGAGCAGCTTCCAGAGGTCATTGAGCATAAAATTAACATTACTTTTGGTCTCAAATTCCTCCAAATCGGTAAGCTTGTCATCCAGATTGCTTATGCCCTCAACCGATATGTCTTTTTTTATGCTTTGCACAATCGAGTATAGTTCAAAGAACTTGTCCGAATATTTCCTAAAAACATCAAGATTATTGTCTATAAAAGCCAGCGGATTGTTTATCTCATGCGCGACCCCGGCCGCTAATTGCCCTAAGGCGGCCAGTTTCTCGGTGTGAACCAAATGCGTATGCGTTTCTTCTAATTCCTTGTAAGCCGCCTTTAAAGAGGCCTCCGTTTCTTTTAAGGCTGTAACGTCGTGGTTTACCCCGCGGAAACCCCAAAAAGAACCGTCTTTAGAAAAAACCGGCATCGCGGATGTCTCAAGAAAAATATCCCTGCCATCCTTTGAGATGTTTTTGGTCAGAAAATGCTTGATAGACGTTCGGAAAAAGAATATCTTTTGCATCTCGTCTTTAAGGCTGTTCCTTACCTCGGGATGAAAGAATTCCCAATAATGCTTTTGCAATATCTCCGACGGCGAATAACCTAAAACCTTCCCGGCCGCTTCGCTCACATAAGTGTATTTGCCCTCGCTGTCGACTTCCCAGATCCAGTCTCCGGAATTAGCGGCAATATCGCGAAACCTTTTTTGCTCGTCTTTTAGCACCTCCATGGAAACAGTCGTGCGCTTAAGGTTTTCCGACATCTTATTAAAGGCTTCCCCTAAATCATAGAGCTCGTCTTGCGTTGAGATGCGTACCCGCATCTCTAAATCTCCCTTAGCTATATTCGCGGAGGCTTGAGATAATTTCTTAAGCGGCCTGGTTAAACTTTGAGAAAAAATTGCCGCAGTAACCAATACGATAAGTATCCCCAGGCTTCCTACGGCCATGATATACCCTCTTATCTTGTCGATAATTACCCTTTTTTCCCACTCATCCTGCAAGATCCCTATTATCCATCCGGTAGAAGGAGAATCTTTCTGCCACGTAAAAGGCATAAAATAAGTTATCTTATTCTCATATGGAACTGTCAACAGATAGAGGCCGCTTTCCTTCTTTTTTATCAAATCGGCTAAAGTCGCTTCTGAAATCCTCTTTGATATCATATCCTTATTCCTATGCGCCCAATATGTACCATTTTTATCCGCTATATATATAAACCCCGTTGATCCTTCCCTGAAACGGTCGGTAACTGCCCAGATATACGACATGTCTATAAGGGCAGAAATAACCTTATCGGCAATTCCCCGTTCATTAAGGATCGGATATGCCACACTCATAACTGCCTTGGGCGGCTTGCCGCTAAGCAGCCTTGGCTGTGATATAAAAACATCACCCCGAAGCGCGCGCCTGATAAATGCTCTATCTTCTTCCTTGGCGATATAATTCGGGCTTGTTGATAAAATTGCTTTTCCGTTCACGTCTAAAATCGTGATATCGCGGAATATTTTATAATAATCCTGTATCATTTTAATCTGGGCAAGCTTATCTGCGTCAGTACTGAAGCTGGACTGCAAAACGGGATTGGCGGATAGAGTCCTGATATTATTTACTGCGTTTTCAAGAATAGTGTCGATCTCGGCTGTTATCTGGCTTAGGACTTGGCCGTAATGCTTACTATTAATCTGATCGTTACTCTTATAAACAAAGGCATAGATGAGAAAATAAGCGAGGACATAAGGTATTATCGCGGCTGTTAAGAAAGCGAGTATTAATTTTATCCTGAGTGGGAATTTGGTCATTTAAAAAGCCTTGATTTTCCCGCGGCACAACTATTTGCCTATGACAGACTCTATATGCGATACCAACTCATGGGCATTAATCGGCTTTGTTAAATGCAATTCGCCACCTAGATCGAAGTGCCGGATGATATCAACCGGGCCGTCTTGTACCGTAAGGAATATCACCGGTATTTGCCGCGTAGCCGGATTGCTTTTCAGGTTTCGGCAGATCTCATCGCCGTTTATTTTGCTTGATGGCAAAATGACATCCAAGAGAATAAGGTCAAATTTTGTCTCATTGACAGCTTTAAAAGCATCTTCGGAATTAGTGACTGTCACGACTTTGTAGCGATATTTGCTAAGAGTTTTTTCGATCATGCGAATCTGTGACGGTTCGTCTTCAACAAGCAAAATCGTTTTAGTTTTCGATTTTTTTGGAGCGCCTTCCTTACAGGGGAAAATGCATTTTAACTTATCGAACATCATTCCTCCTTCACAGTTAGTGAACACCCGCGCCATACCTCTTCGCGCGGCGTGTATTAGTTAACGAACACCCGCGCCATACCTCTTCGCGCGGCGTGTATTAGTTAACGAACACCCACGCCATACCTCTTCGCGCGGCGTGTATTAGTTAACGAACACCCGCGCCAAACATCTTAAGCGCATGGTGTAAATTAAATGAATTTACGGTTCCACAGGACATATATTAAGCACATGAATATTTGTTTTCCGAAATTGGCCTCATAAGACTGATGGGCCGTGATCATAGCCCGAATATAATCATAATTAAGAAAACCCGCCTCTTCAATGTTTTTCTTGCTGAGCATATGGGTGACTTTATCCTTGAGCTCGTATCTTATCCACTTATCCATCGGCGATGAAAAACCGTGCTTTGGCCGGGAAACTATTTGCTCGGGGAGAATATTTTTAACGCAACGTCGCACAAACTTCTTTGTAGTGAATAAATCGGCCTTCATCGAAGAAGGCACCTTAAACGCGAATTCGACCAGCCTATGGTCGAGAAAAGGCACCCTCGCCTCCAGGGAAACCGCCATAGTGGTGCGGTCGATTTTCGTGAGCATCTGTTCGGGCAAGGAAGTTTTGACGTCAAGATACAGGCGGCGCGATAAAAACTCCCATTCTTTTTTATCCTCCAGATAAGACTTCATAACATTGCCGGAAAATTGTTCGTCGAACGTTTTAACCCCGGAAAACAACATTCTTCTTTGATCGCGGGAAAAGTGGAAAAGGCTCTCGGTATAACGCGTGTCTTCATCCAACTCCATTAGTAGAGATTTTTTGACCGCGCCCGAGAAGAAATCATTGATCCTTTCGCTTTTGACCGACATTCTTTTCCCAAAATTAAATAAAGGAAGCAAGGCCTTTCCCCTTAGCGCGGATGGTACTTTAGAATATATTTTAGCCATAAGTTCCGAGACATAGCGCTCGTAACCGGCGAATAACTCATCACAGCCGTCTCCGGTCAATACCACCTTGACCTTGTCCCTGGCTTTTTCGGCAATCGCGTGTGTCGGAAAAGCGGCGTAATCGGCAAACGGCTCGTCGAAATAATAAATGTATTCGTCAAGCCAGTCAAGAAGAGAATTTCCGTCGACATTATAAAGGCGGTGATCGGTACTAAACTGATCCGCGATCTGCCCGGCATACCTCGATTCATCATGATACCCTTCGCCTTTAAAACCCACCGTAAAGGTTTTAACCTGATCTCCCGACCGGCGCATCATCGCGACAATTGAGCTCGAATCTATCCCGCCGCTTAAAAAAGCCCCTAAGGGGACATCGCTAACCATCATCTTTTTAACCGAATCCTCCAGCAAATAAAGGAATTCTTCCCGGTAATTCTCTTCCTTCCGTTTTGACGATTTTGCGGCAAATGTTATGTCCCAATATTTGATTTCCCTCGTAGAATTACCCTGGCAAATAAGCATATATCCCGGAGATAGTTTTTTTACGTCCTTATAGATCGTAAACGGCGCGGGAATATACATCAGGCTGAAATACAGATCAACGGCGTTAAAATCGATATCTCTATTTACTGATTTGTCCTCTATCAAGGCCTTGAGCTCGGAGGCGAATATCAAGACTTTTTCATTCTTTGTATAGTACAAAGGCTTAATCCCAAGGCGGTCCCGCGCTAGAATAAGCTTCTTGCTTTTTTTGTCATAAATAGCTAAGGCGAACATCCCGTTAAGTTTCTCGACAAACTTTTCGCCAAACTCTTCATAGAGATGGACTATCACTTCAGTGTCGGTTTTGGTGCGGAAATTATGCCCGGCATTTAAAAGGGAGTTTCTTAGCTCGCGGAAATTATATATTTCTCCGTTAAGTATGACCGCTACTGTTTTATCCTCGTTAAAAAGCGGCTGCCTGCCTCCGTCGACATCAATTATGCTAAGCCGGCGCATGCCGAACCCGAAGTTACCATCAAGGAGCATCCCGCTATCGTCCGGGCCGCGGTGGATTAGAAGGCGGCACATCGACTCGATCTCAAAGGCCTCGACTTTCTTCTCATTGTCAAAATTTAATTTTCCGGCTATCCCGCACATATTAGGTCAACACCCTAGTCCATTCTTCGGCAATATAACCGACCTTGAACTCGGCCGCTCTTTTCTCTATAGTCTGCCTGGCGCTTGCGGAAAACTTGCGGTAAAGGTCATCGTCGGTAAGAAGGCGGTAGAAATCCTGCGCGAAGTTATCGACATTATTTGCCTCGACTAAAAGGGCGTTCTTCCCGTGTTCGAGAAAATCCCCAATGTCACCTACCTCCGATGAAACGCAAGGCACGCCTTGGCTCATCGCCTCAAGGACCACCATCGGCATGCCTTCCGTCTGCGAAGTTATGGCCAGCACCCTTGATTTAAGCAAATACTCCTCGACATTTTCTTTGAATCCGACGAGGCTGATATTCTTTTCTAAATTAAGAGCTTTGATCAGCCCTTCCATCATGCCGTATAACTCTCCGTCCCCGACTATGACCGCCCGGACATCGGATAGTTTTTCCTTAAGCCGGAAGACAGCTTTGATAAAAACATCAATCCTTTTATCCCGGTCGAAGTATCCGATGAGAATAAGGTCATATTCCTTGGTTTGCGGCGGCTTAAGCGGTTTTAATTCGTAGGTATTATGGGGGATTATTATTTTCCCGGCGTCGACTCCCAGCGATTCTATTATGTTTTTTGAATGCGTGCCTCGGACGGCAACGGCAAAAGAGCGCTTTAATATAGCTTTAAATGTGAGGCTTTTTTTATATAGATTCGGGTTTTCTATTATTACGCTAATAAGCGGCGTTTTTAACAATACGGATAAAACCCAAGCTGAAAATAAATGCGGGAAGAAATATATCCCGATAATATAATCGATTTTTACTTTTGACCTTAATTTAAAATAGGCAAAAATCCGGTAGAGCTCTGCGAGGATCTTGATGCCTCTTAACTTCAAAGGAGGAGATATGCAGACGGCCTTCTCCAAGGGCGTTACGAGCGGTTCCCTTCTGAAGATATAAACCTTATCAACCTCCTTGATAGCGGTCAAAGGCAATATCTTTGAACGGAGTTTCCCCTCAAAGCCCAGTCCCACAAATACGGCTAAATTCATATAGATATCTGTAACATGTATTTAAGGGGATGTAAAGGTTTAAACTAGAATTCCGGGGACGCGTACTCAATTATTTTTTGCCCCCCTCAATTCTGGAAGGAATTTTTGTGATTCCGGGTGACAGTCCTCTTTTCAATCCGCAAAGACAATAAGGTTTTGCGGATGGGGGCTTTGCGGCTTTCGACTTCTTTAACAATTAGGAATACGTACCCGGAATTCCCAAAATTTTAAAGAACGAATTCATGCACCCTAACAAATTTGATTCTCGCGAAGAATTAATCGCCAATTTGGGCAACTATCTTTTTGAATATAACCACCTAAGAAGACACGAAGGCTTGAAATACCAGCCTCCTTTTGATAAACTGCAAATGGTTACCGAATTATTGAGCTAGTACAACGCTTACTCAATTAATTGGGTACGCGTCCCCGGAATTCCCACAACGAGACAAGATAAAAATAATAATTAGGTATGCGTCCCCGGATCTTTCAGAAGTTCTTAATCAACTAAAAACATATGAGTTTTATTTCTTGCTTTCTAGGTATAGTAACGCTGCCACAAAATGCTCGAGATTCTTACCATTTAAGGATTTTGATTCTTCAAACTCTTTTGGCAACAAGCTTATAATAGCCTTGTTTATGCTAGTATTGTTACTGTCAAATTCTTTTCCGTTCCTGGTAATCTTCCAAGGGAGCATAAAGGGGAATTGTGACTTCGAAGAAATATTAATTACTTCATCTTCTTTGGTTTTGATCGCGATGTTGATCGTAGGATAGTTATCCGTAATTCCCGACTTGTAATTTCTCAATAATAATTGTTTTACTAATTCTTCATCAACAAAGAGATTTTCTATCTTCCTTGTCTCGTCTTCTGAGAATTTCCCCTGCTTCAAGAATTCCCCCACTGCGCTCTTTGCCCTATCTTCAAGCCAAATTTTATTAATGCCCAGCTGAGCAAACAGTTGGTCTTGGCCAATATCCTCGCTTGCCAGCTTAATTAAATTGTTTACAGCTTGTTCATCAATTATTTTCTTTTCAATGGAAAAATTCCCTGCAATAGGGTCAAAAACCTTCCCATCCTCATAATATTTCCCAGATTGATAAAATATTTTGATGTCTCCCTTTACAGAAATATCTACCGACGAAAATACCATATTAACAACTCCAGTTATTAAAATTACAATAATTACAAGCCCGAGAATAAAATTTTTCATTTTAGTAGCTCCTGCTTTTAATAAGTGTGTGCTAACCCCTGCCAAACACTACGATTTGGGATAGGTGTGGAAACATCCAAAATGTTAGGATTATGCAAAACACCATAATCGTTCCTCGCAGGAGAACCATTCCATGCACGGTATAAATTTTCTGTATTACTTACATTAAGAATTTCCGAAGAATAGTTTCCCCCAGAGGAAGCATGGCCTAATTCATGGGTAAAAATTGTCCCACCATCCATAGAAGAACCCCATGGTTCATGAGATACAATATTTTTAGTGCTGGAATCGTCTCCATTAAACCACATGTCATTTCCTCTCGTTCCAGGCCTAGCTACACCATCTGGACGAACTGATTCAGCAAAAATGTTTAGCCGGGAACCGGATTTAATAAATTTAGACATCATGCGACCGCCTGACGGAGATTGCCCCGACTCACGAATTGACTGAGTTACCGCATCTTTCTGAGTGTTTGATAAAGAATTATCCAA
>JADFZM010000062.1 GCA_015232535.1 Candidatus Omnitrophota bacterium | reverse complement strand
AGCCGATAATAATTATTTACATGCTTTTATCCTCAACTGGCCGCAAGCCGCGGAAATATCCCTGCCTTTGGAAGCTCGCAAAACAGCATGAATCCCGTTTGTTTCAAGAGCCCTTTCAAACTCCTTTATTTCGATGTCCGTCGGAGGAATGAAACCCAGCTCTTTCACTTCATTATAAACAATCAAATTAAGCTTATGGGTGATGCCTTTTAAGGCCTTGGCCAGAAATCCCGCGGCCTCGGGAATACAGGTTAGGCCTTTTACCAGCAGGTATTCGAAGGTTATCTGCCTTTTTGTTTCGTGCGAGTAGCGCCGGCACTCCGACAATAATTCGCCAAGGGGGTATTTTTTGTTGACAGGCATAAGCCTGCTTCTTGTTTCATCGTTGTAGCCGTGCAAAGAAATCGCGAGCTCCACCTGAAGCCCCTCTTGCGAAAGCCTTTTTATTTTATCCGGGATACCGCAGGTTGAGACGGTGATCCGCCTCGCGCCTATGTTGATCCCTCCGGGAGAATTAATAATGCGGATGGCCTTCATAAGGTTTTCGTAATTATCCAAAGGCTCCCCTACGCCCATAAACACAATATTGGTGATTCTTCTTTTTGCCTCTCTCGCACATAAAATAAGCTGGGAAATAATTTCTCCCGATGAAAGGTTCCGCTTGAAACCTAAAATACCGCTCGCGCAAAATTTGCATCCGAACTTACAGCCGACCTGCGTCGATAAGCAAGCGGTAAGGCGGTCCTTCGCCGGAATTATAACCGACTCGATCTTTTCTCCGTCGTTCAATAAAAGAAGGTATTTTCCCGTCCCGTCAGAAGAAGCCTGCTTATTGATTATTTTCGCCGGCATCAGTTCGAACTTCTTCATTAAAAATAAGCGCAATTCCTCGGGAATATTCTTGATCCCGGGAAATTCCGAAACGTTTCCTTTATAAATTGGGTTTAAAACCTGAAGCGCTCTGTAGGCGGGAAAACCGTTGGTTTTTAATATCTCCTGCAACTGCATTAAGCTTAAATCTAGAATGTTTATTTTATCCATCTTATGGAATAGCTATGAATTTTTTCCTTCCCACTCGCCGATCCTGCGGAAACGGGCATACCTTTTCTGGATAAGTTCGGAAGGGTCCAACGCAGACAAAGACTGAATATGTTTCAATATGGCATTCTTTAAATTACCACTTACCATTACGGGGTCATTGTGGGCTCCGCCTAAAGGCTCCTTGATTATCTCATCAACGATACCATGTTTGATCAAATATTCCCCGTGTATCTTCAAGCATTCCGCGGCCTCGGGAGCTTTAATGCTGCTTCTCCAAAGAATTGAGGCGCAGCCCTCGGGAGAGATAACGGAATAATAAGCGTGTTCCAAAATCATTATAACGTCTCCGACTCCGATCCCCAATGCTCCGCCGCTCCCTCCCTCTCCGATAACAGTACAAATGATCGGTGTTTTAACCACGGCCATATCCCGCAAATTCTCGGCAATTGCCTGGGCTTGGCCTCTTTCCTCCGCCCCGATACCGGGATAAGCGCCTGGTGTATCGATAAAAACAACCACCGGCATTTTAAACTTTGCCGCCATTTCCATAAGGCGTATGGCTTTTTTATATCCTTCGGGATGAGCGCATCCGAAGTTACGGCGGATATTCTCTTTCACGTCACGGCCTTTCTGGTGGCCGATTACCATGACTCTCTCTTTTTCCAGCTTGGCCACACCGGCTATGAGCGCCCAGTCATCGGCAAACTGCCTATCCCCGTGCAACTCAAGAAAATCGCTCATCATCATCCTTATATAATCCAATGTATAAGGGCGATCCGAATGCCGGGCAATCTGCACCCTCTGCCAAGTAGAAAGGCTCCCGGAAGCTTCCTGCTTAATCTTATCAAGCTTATGATCCGTATTTTTTATATCCGGAGACAAGATTGCCTCTCCTTTAGAGCTATTGGCCCTGAGCATGTTTATTTTCCTAACCAATTCAGAAATTCCAAATATTCCATAATATTAATCCACAACAACCACTTTTGTGCCCATCGGTATAAGGTCAAATAATTCTTCCACATCCGAATTCTTAAGCCTGACGCATCCGGCCGTTGCCTGCTTGCCTATTGAACCGGGGTCGATAGTGCCATGTATCCCGTACCCCGGCATCGTGTCAAAACCGAGCCAGCGGCTCCCTAAGACATTCTCCGGGCTCTCCGGAGGGACAACCGCGCCTTTCGTGAACCATACCGGATTTTCAAGCTTGGAGTTGATCTTAAACTCTCCGACCGGCGTGCTGTTGTTCTCTCCGGTAGACACATTATATATCTTGACCACTTCTTCTTCCTGTTTCAGCATCAGGGTATTTTGAGATTTGTCTACAAAAAGGTTGAATTTTCCCTTCCAAACACTGAGCTTTTGCCCGGCGCGGATAATATCGCTTTTAAGGTTGTTTTTCTTTTTGATCAGATTAACCGTAGTTCCGTAACGGGAGGCGATCTTCCCCAATGTTTCACCCGGTTCTACTTGATGAATAATATTATTAGCGGATGCGGAGTTCGAAAGGATTATCTCCATATTAACACCCTCGAGCTTTTGCTGTACTTCCTCGATCTTATCAAAATCCGGATTATCGGAAATAATCTTCTGCAAGACATTTTTGGCTTCGGCCAGCTTTCTGTCCGCAATAAAGGAATCGGCATTCTCAAACATTTCCTGAACCGATTCCCTCGCTTCCGCTTTGCCGCCAGCCGATGAGGATAGGCTCTGCTCGCCAACAGGCCCCATAGACTTATCTTTTGATAGCACCCACCAAGCGCTTAATCCCAAAGCCAATATTAGCAGGAAAATTAATAATTTTTTATTCACTTTCGAACCTCCCAAATAAAGAGCCCATAAAAGAGAGCTAGATTAGCTCCCTGTTTCTACCATATTTGATATAAAACAAGCGAAAGAAAAATTCCCAGAAAAAAACCCATTATCACTTCCAAAGGCGTGTGTCCGATAAGTTCCCTTAGCTTATCGGCCTCAACCCTGCCGTGATATAGGTCGTCCATTATCTTATTCAATAACGCGGCCTGTTGTCCTGTCGACCTTCTCACGCCCTGGGCATCAAACATGGTCACCAAAGCAAAAACAGCAGTTACCGCGAAAATAACAGAGTCAAATCCCGCTGACAATCCGCAGGATACGGCTAAAGCGGCCGCCCCGGAGGTATGCGATGACGGCATCCCCCCTGTTCCGATAAACCATTTGAAATTAAAGCGTCTTTCCCGGATGACCCCAAAAATGACCTTTAACCCCTGGGTAATTGCCCATACCGATAAAGTAATAAGCAAAATTTTGTTGGTCACCGCTTCTTGAAGATTATAATAGGCCATAATATGCCCGAATTTCAATAATTTGACATTATTTATAAAATGTGTTATTTTACATTATAGTATTGACCCCCAAAAAAGCAAGGGCTTTTAAACCGTTACTGTTCTGATTTTCCCCTCTTATTTTCAAAAGAACAATTTGCTCAGTATATATCCCTATTTGTATTAATATTATGTTCTCTAAAGTCTTCAGTTTCGGAATCAACGGCCTTGATACCTATCCGGTAACTATCGAGGTTGATGTTTCGCCCGGATTACCGCTGACTATAATAGTCGGCCTTCCTGATAATGCCGTTAAAGAAAGCAAAGAAAGAGTCCGCGCGGCTATAAAAAACAGCGGATACAAATATCCGCTTGGCCGGGTTACAGTCAACCTTTCTCCGGCCGATACAAAAAAAGAAGGCCCTTCATTTGACCTCGCAATCGCCTTAGGCCTCCTCTCGGCAAGCGACCAGATCCCTAAATTGCCATTAGAGGGTTTTCTTTTCCTGGGAGAGCTTTCTCTCGACGGTACAATTCAGCCGGCCAAAGGCATTTTACCTATCATTACCTCTTTAAAAGGATTCTCCCCAAAGGGCATTTTAATACCCTATCATAACATCCATGAAGCTTCCATAACCCAGATGGATAAAATTTATCCCGTAAAAACTTTAAGCGAAGCGGTGCATACTGTTTCTTCATCCGATGATATTTCTCCTTTGCCGCCAAGGGTCATCGAGCACTTAATCTGCCCACCCCAGAATGAACCGGATTTCGCTGAAGTCAAAGGCCAGAGTGCCGTGAAGAGGGCACTGGAGATCGCGGCGGCAGGCTCGCACAATATCCTTTTAATAGGCCCGCCCGGAAGCGGAAAAAGCATGCTGGCGCGCAGGATCCCGTCCATCCTTCCGGATATGACCTTTGAAGAAATAATGGAAATAACAAAAATACATTCCGTAGCCGGGCTTGTTGATTCGGCAATAGGATATATCAAAAAGAGGCCTTTCCGCAGTCCTCATCACACAACCTCGTCCGCCGCTATTGTCGGAGGCGGATCGTATCCAAAGCCGGGAGAGGTAACTTTAAGCCACAATGGAGTTCTATTTCTAGATGAGTTCCCGGAATTTAACCGCAACGTTCTTGAGGCGCTTAGGCAACCCATGGAGGACCATTTTGTCACAATTTCCCGAGCGGCAAAGACCTTGAAATTTCCGGCAAAATTCATGCTGGTCTGCGCGATGAACCCTTGCCCGTGCGGTTTTTTTTCGGACTCGCGGAGAAAATGCACCTGTACCCAGCCGCAGGTCCAGAAATATATGTCAAAAATATCCGGGCCTCTTTTAGACCGTATCGATTTGCATATTGAAGTGCCCTCCCTTACTACGATGGAAATGCTCAGCCGCCCCTCATCCGAGACATCCGCTTCGATAAAAGAAAGGACAGTCTCGGCGCGCAAGATTCAGGAAAAACGTTTTACCGGAAGCGGAATTTTTGCCAACGCCTTCATGAGCCACCGCCAGATTGCCAAGTACTGCCCGCTCGCCGAGGAAAGTAAAAATCTGCTTAAAGCCGCGATTGAACAGCTGGGAATTTCCGCCCGGGCCCACGATAAAATAATCAAACTCGCCCGAACTATCGCCGATTTATCACACAAAGATGAAATCTTGCCAGAACATATTGCCGAGGCCATTCAATACCGTAGCTTGGACAGGAATTGGTGGGGGTAGGCCATTGATGTTTATGAAATAATCTCGTAGCGCGTCGAACAAATAAATTCGCGAGTTACTACCTAATATAGCTTAACTTCTCCGGCTCGTTTTCAAGCGATATACCCAGTAGCAATGGCAAATTAGTTATCGGAGTGACGTTGATAATGACCGGAACGAAACCATCGATTTGAATATTCTCCAAACTATTAAACCGGGCGGGTATTTGCATATCCCCTGCGCGCCCCCGTACATCCATTTTCAAATTACGCGGGTTAAAATCGATACCGCCTTTCTTTTGGGCGCCATCATCAGCCTTAACAAACCTTAGGCCTTGATTTCCTACAGCGCCAATTCTTTCCATCGCTTCAACATCAAGACGCCCTTTATCAACAGCAGCCTTTGCCCTCTGGTTAAGTTCTACAAAAATATCCGTGACCTTTTGCCCTTCCCGATCAGAAGAAAAACTTGCACTTATTTTTTCCCGAAGAAGAGCCATCTTCTCCTGCACAGATTTTTCTGGGTTTGAGTTAAAATATATTTGGCTCCAAAACTCTTCCGTTAAAAGAAGCCGTCCGTGAGCATCCTGTATATGCCCGTAACTTCTTATAAGACGATCATAAAAATCTTTAAAATCCGGGTCGTTTTCAAATTTTGCAATAATTTTCTCCATTGCCTCATAATAGCCAAAAGTTATTTCTTCTTGCCAAAGCTGATGAAATCTCTCATGGGCTATTGTTTCCTCCAAGATCCGCCGAATAGCATCAATTCCCATATCAGAACCATCAGCCATTCTCACAAGGAACGGATGAATAGTGATATAAGATCCTGTTTTAAACATCTCCGCAATATCTTCTTCAAATTGCTTTCTATTCTTTTGAACCAAACTGTAGACATCTTGATCGGAAGCGTTAAGGGTTCTGCCTGAAACATTTTGCGCCACTTGCAAAACAATATCCGCAATAAGCGTGGCTTCTTCTTCAGCGCTCCACCCATATCCTCTTACTTTAGTAGCTGCTGCTAATGGAAATTTATTTCTCATTAATGCCTTCATTTTAGACTCATTCTCCATTAGGGACTTAACTTCTACCAAATTGTTTTTTGCTTCCCGTCTTAATTGATCAAAAATTGCCTTACTTTGCATAACAATATTGGGAATAATAAACAAGTCGCCATTAACCGATATCCAAGTCGTTCGTGTCAGACTTTCTTTCGAGAAGCCGCCTCTTGAGCTCTGATTCTTCACTCCTTCTGAAATTTCCTCCTCCCCGCCGGCCTTTGCTTCTATGGCGATTTTTTCTCCCGGCTTTCCCTCAGTCGCTTCTTCGGCCCAGCCGGCTTCTGTGGCATTGCTTGCAATTGGAACAACAGAATCATGAGGAACGCGACCGGCAGAATAATTACGGCCCATGATACCGCCGGCAAAATCAGGGCCATATTCGCGGGCCAACCGCCGTGCTTGGGCTCTCCAATAAGGAATATTCTGCCAGTTAACATTCAAAGCGTCTTCTGCCGAACCTACGAGTTCTCGCAAGAACTGCGGGATGTGTTTATTGTATAATCTTTCCCACCTTTCCTGGCCGAGAGCATCAGTTGCTTCTCGGGCGAGTTTCTGTAAAATGGCAATACGGGCATAAAGAGGCAGCACTTTATCCTCGCTATTTTCTCCTGAAAAGTAATCTTCAATCATTTCCTCGTTAATAAAAAACTTTTTTTCAGGGTCGTAAAAATTAACAAATAAATTTTCTTTATCAAGCAAGTTATCGAAGCCACTCGCCCAATTACCCCAACCGTGCGAGCCGCCTCTTTGAGCAATATTTTCAGATCTGGCAAAATTAAATTGTTCCCCTGACCAGAAGTCATCATCGCCATACCATCCCCAATCCCCGCCTTCGACCGGAGTAAATCCAAGCTTTTCAATAACTTGTTCTATCGTCCTTTGATTCCTTTCAATGGCAGGGCCGTAAATGCCGGGCTCATAAGGGTCGGTATCGCTGGGAATATCTTCCAGAATTTGCAAAAAAGTAGCCTTTCCCAAATTAATCCCTTCCGGGAGCGAATCGGGCCCCAAAACCAGAGAGCCCTCAGGCAGCTCAAGAGACCCGCGCACCCATGTATCAACAAAATTAAATCCTTCGATCAAATCTTTGGGTATTTTAGACAGAGGGACAATGATCAAATATTTTTCCGCGTCCCAATTCCCTCCGCCAAAAATCGCTTTGACTGCGTGATTCACAGCAAAGTGAATGGTGCGTCTTGCGCCGTTAATACCGCCTTCGGCTCCCGAGGTGATGATTCCCCCTTCCGGCAATGCTGAAGTCCGCCGGACCAAACAAAGATCCGTGGCTTTGATGCCTCCTCGCTCGCGAACTGCTTCTCTGGTCAATATTCGGGGCGTCTCTTGAGCCGTTTCCCATCCCAATTCTTTTGCCTCTTGCGGCCTAAACTGAAGGGGTTTTATTTTTTCAAGCTCCCGAGCAACGGCTTCATTATAACTTTCCCCGGGCCCGGAGGGAGTTGACATCATCGCCGGGTCACCGGAAGAAGCGGATTGCCGGTTTGCCTCCGCCTGAGCGTCTTCTTCGTTAAAATATAAAGAACCCATAGGATAGGTGAACCACTCGCCAGATCTTATCATTGTGCTGGGAAGAAGAAACGGCCCTACGATTATTGTATCTATTGAACCATCTTGTCGAGCCATGTAAACAGTATCTCCAAAAGAAACGTCTCTGGTTATTGCTTTTGCATCCGATAAAGATACCGTAATTTTTTTGAGGGTAGCCGGATCTGATCCTTTATACAAAGCCGCTTGCGCGTCTTTTCGATCTTGATAACATAAATCCATAGGAACCGAAATCGTGCCGTTCTCAAGATGAACTCTATTGTCCACATTATTAATATGCGATATTCTAAGGGAAAATATCCTATCTCCGGGGCCAGGCACAAAAACTTCAGTGTCTGTTCTAAATCTTATGCTTTTCCCTGCACCGTCAGTAAAGATCCCTTTATAGATTATTGTATGGAAATTATTCTTTGCACTATCAGCAATTTCCGGCCCTTCAGCGCTTTTCACTGCGGCAGGCGGTGCAAAAACCCGGCTTCCGGAAGAAGCGGATTGCCGGTTTGCCTCCGCCTGAGCGTCTTCTTCTTTAAAATAATACAACAAATCCAGTCCAAAAACAGGGTTACGAATTCCTGTTAACATAACGTGGGTAGGACTAATAATCTCCGAAACTTCACGGCTGATAACGATTCCTATGGCATTGACAGTATAAACAACATCTCCAGCTGAAATTTCTCTTGTTTCACCTGCAGCGTCGGTGAATGGATATTTGGCCTTCTTTCTTTCTTCTCGTTCTCTCCTTTGCCTTTCTTGTCCTTCAAACAATTCCCGGCTGGCTTTACAATCCTTATTGACTTCAATATAGCCTCTTTCTTCTATTACCCAGGCATCACCCTCTTTCCGTAGCCGGCACGGTTTAGTTACTTTAAGATCATTATTAGTAACCTCACTCACGTCCACCGGTATTGACAACTCAAATAATTTTCTTAATTGCGTTGCTGACTCCCTTCTTCTGAAATAATCCTGTTCCACAGGCAAGATCAAAACCTCCTTTTCATTGACAGGTATCCAGAAAAATTCACCGTATTGTTGATCAGGTATAAAACTCAAATATTTCTCTTCCATTTGAGTGGCAAACCCTAACACTTCCTGCTGAGAATATCGCAGGGTACTATCTGTCGGACTTAGTCTTACTTCTAACGCTGAGAAGTCCATTGCTTCTATAGAGAGCATCGCCGGGTCACCGGAAGAAGCGGATTTGCCGGCCGCATCCGCCCGGGCGTCTTCCTCGTTAAAATATAATTCACTCATAGGATATCTAAAATCCTCGCCATATCTTATTTGTTCGCTGCGAAGATTAAACGGGAGTACAATTATTGTCTCTATTGAACCGTCATTTTTTATCATGTAAACAGAATCACCCACGGAAACGTCTCTGGTTATTCCATTTTTGTCCGTTAAAGATACGATAATATCGCTATAGTAAGGCTCAGTTGACCCTTTCCGTCTGTGCGCGTACGCGTCTTCTTTATCAAGGTAGCAACTTCCCATTGGAACCGAAATGTTACCGCTCTCCAAATGAACCCTCTTAGTTTTATTATTATAATGACTTATAGTAACCGACACTGGTAAATTAATAGGGCTAAGCACATAAACTTCATCATTTGGGTGGACTTCTCTTCTTTTTGCTACAGCATCTATGAAAGTCCAATGATAGATGATTTCAGGAATATTTTCATTTCCCCCCTTTAGGATTGCCGGCTCATTAGCGGGTTTTAACTCTACTGGCTGCGCGGGAGCCGGGTCCTCGATGGTGCTTTTTGCAGCGGGCTGCGCGGGAGCCTGGCCCCCGGAAGAAGCGGCTCTGCGGGCTGCCTGCGCATCCGCATCAACCCGCGCTTCAGCTTCGTTAAAATAGTAACCAACAACAAAGGTAGGAGTAAGCTGACCTGCTAATTTAAATTGGGTCGGACTAATAACCTCTTCGACAACATAGCGTTCCACTTTTCCCATGCGATCGAAATCGTAAACAACATCACCCACAGAAATATTTTTTTCATTTCCATTTGCGTCAGTGGCTAAATAAGAGGCCTTCCTTCTTGCCTCTCTTTCTTGTGCTTCTCTTGCCTTTTGTTCGATCCATTTTCGGCCGGCTTTACTATCTTCATTAACTTCAATATAGCCTCTTGCTTCTATTACCCAGGCATCATCTTCTTTCCGTAGCCGGCACGGTTTAGTTACTTTAAGATCTTTATTAGTAACCTCACTCACGTCCACTGGTATTGACAACTCAAATAATTTTCTTAATTGCGTTGATGCCTCCCCTCTTCTGAAATAATCCTGTTCCACAGGCAAGATCAAAACCTCCTGCTCATTGACAGGTATCCAGAACAATTCACCGTATTGTTGATCAGGTTTAAACTTCAAATATCTCTCGCCCATTCCAATGGCAAACGCTAACGTCTCCTCCTGAGTATATCGCAGGGTACTGTCTGTCGGCCTTAGGTTTACTTCTAACGCGGAGAAGTCCATTGTTTCTATAGAGAGCATCGCCGGGTCGCCGGAAGAAGCGGATTTGCCGGCCGCATCCGCCCGGGCGTCTTCTTCGTCAAAATATATTCTCTTACTATCAAAAATAGTGCCTCGCTCCTTAGTAATAATTAATGAGCTTGGAATTCTAAAAGGTTCTACTGTAAGTTTAATTACTGCCCCGTCTTCAATCTTGAAAACAGAATCACCGGCTGATAGATCTCT
>JADFZM010000061.1 GCA_015232535.1 Candidatus Omnitrophota bacterium | reverse complement strand
TACGCCTTTTTTTAAAGCTTTAAAATCAATTTACACACAATCTAATATACAACCCGGCTAAATAATGACTTGACATTGTCTGATTTTTTTGTATACTTTAACTCTCGATAAAAATTTATGACGGAGTTTATTAGTTATGCCAAAAATATGTGAAATCTGCGGAAAAGGCGCAATCCCCGGTAACAAATACAAGAGGCGCGGTATGGCCAAAAGAAAAGGCGGCGCCGGTTCTAAAATAGTCGGAAAGACTATACGCAGCTTCCTTCCTAACTTGCAAAAGATCAAGATCATTCTTAACGGAACCACAAAGCGGACCCTGGTATGCACAAGCTGTATCCAGTGCGGAAAAATAAACAAAGCTTAAGCCTTTTGCCTCTTTTATTCTGACTCCCGGATATCTTTAATCTTCAATTGCGGCTGCGGCGATTTATTCCAATCATCTATAGTTATATTATAAGCTATATCTATTTTCGCGTTCGGCGCAACCAGGGGCTTATAACCTGCCATACCGAAACCAACCGCGGAAACCGTGTTTTTTCCGTCAGTAACCCAAAACTTTAAAGTATCTTTCCCCAATGTTTGAGCATATCCTTTTACCATGACACCTGTGGAACAAAAAACCGGGGTTTCATTCCCCTCTCCGAACGGCTCTAGGCTGTTAATTTCATTTGACAGCTTAAGGGTAATCTGCTCCAAAGGCACCTCGCTATCAATCATTATAGAAGGAATAAGTTTCTTAGTATCCAATGTTTCGCGGGCTATTTCGTTCAACAGGTCAGTGAAAGGAGCGATATTTTCCTTTTTTATTGTTAACCCCGCCGCCCCTTCGTGCCCGCCGTAATTCTCTAGTAATCTTTCGCATTTCATTAAAGCCGAATGCAAGTGGAACCCATCTATCGAACGGGCGGAAGCCGTGCCGATCCCCTCCGACAAAGAAATAACTATGCTCGGGCGGTAATATCTGTCCGTTATCCTCGAGGCAACAATCCCCAAAACACCACGATGCCATCCCTCCTTGCTCAGGACGATAACATTATGGTCCTTAAAATTTATTTGCCGCTCAACTATATCAACCGCTTCTTTCTCAATTTCTTTTTGTAATTTCTGGCGGTTAGTATTGTCTTTTTCCAATGCCTGGGCTAACTTTAGGGCCTCGTCATAATCTTCGGACAAAAGAAGGTCAAGGGATTTGTACGCCGAGTCCATGCGGCCGGCGGCATTGAGCCTTGGGCCGACGATGAAACCAATATGATAGGGGCTGATCTTTTTCCCTTTAATCCCCCCGACATCCAATAAGGCCGCAAGGCCGATATTTTTTGTCCCGCTTATATTCTTAAGCCCTTGCTTGACTATCAGCCTGTTCTCTCCTATAAGGGGCACAACATCAGTGATAGTGCCTATCGCCGCCAAGTTAAGGTATTCTTCGTCGACTTGCCCACTAATCGCTTGGACCAGCTTGAGAACAAGCCCGACCGAAGAAAGCTCGCGGAAAGGATACCGGCAATCTGCTTGCTTAGGATCGATAACTGCCAGCGCTTCCGGGACTCGTCCCGTTTCCGGCTCATGATGGTCGATGACAATTACTTCTATTCCCCATCCCATTATCTTCTCGACTTCTTCTTTGGCGGTTATACCGCAGTCTACGGAAATAATCAGCTTGACCGCATTTTCTTTCGCAAACAAGGCTATAGACTCGTTTAATCCGTACCCGTCGTTTACACGGTGGGGAATATGATTTATCACCCCGATACCCAAAGAGGTTAATAATTTAAACAACATAGCGGATGATATCACTCCGTCGGCATCATAATCGCCGAAGACTATAACTTTTTCTTTATTGCTTGCGGCTTTTTTAATCCGGGCTATAGCCTTATCGATGCCCTTCAAAAGGAACGGATCATGCAATGGTTTGCTTTCGGCTCCGAGGAAAAACCCGGCTTCGGAAGAATTCTTTACATGACGATTGATAAGAACTTGGGCAAGAACCCGGCTTATTCCTAATTCAGTCTCGAGTTCGCGGGCCAGCTTGATATTGTAAGGCTTGATTTCCCATCTTTTCTGCATGGTTTTAAAGGTACTTCACATTTTCTCCGGGGTAGTTAATCCTAAAAGGCCCAATCCGTTGGCCAAGGCGATCTTTGTCGCATTAGCCAATCCCAGCCTTTCCCGGGAGAGTTCGCTATTTGCCTCATTGATTACTTTGTGTTTGTCGTAAAACTTGTGAAAACAATTGGCCAATTCCTGTAAATAATTAACCAACGGATACGGGTCCATCTGCGAATAACACATCAAAAGAGAATCGTTAAACGAGCCGATCTTTTTTATAAGTATTAGCTCTTCTTCGCTGTTTAAAAGTTTAAAATTCTTATCCTTAGGAGTTAAGCCGGCATCCTTGGCCTTAACATTTATGCTGTGAATACGGGCATGAGCATATTGGATATAAAAAACAGGGTTTTCGGAAGTTTCTTTTTTGGCCAATTCCAGGTCAAAATCAAGATGCGCGGATACATGCCGCATCATAAAGAAAAACCGTGCCGCATCAACTCCTACCTCATCCATCACCTCTCTTAAGCTTATATATTGGCCCTTTCTGGTAGACATGGATAGCACTTCCCCGTTCTTATATAATGTCGAAAGCTGAACAATTATAACCGAAAGGCAATTCTTGTCATAGCCAAGCGCCTGAACTGAAGCCTTCAAACGCGGGATATAACCGTGGTGGTCAGGGCCCCAGAGGTTGTAAACCTTCGAGAAGCCGCGCTCGAACTTGTCCTTATGATAGACAATATCCGGAGTAAGATAAGTATAAGCTCCGTCGCTTTTTCTTAGAACCCGGTCCTTATCATCGCCAAAATCCGTAGACCTAAACCACAAAGCCCCGTCTTTTTCGTAGGTGACGCCTTTTGCTCTCAATGTCTCAAGCAATTGCAAGATATTATTCTCCGTACCGATATTCGATTGATGCGCCCAAACATCGAAATATACCCTAAAATCGTTTAGCTCTTTTTTTATAACATCTAAAAGATAGTTTACGCCAAAGTCGCGCCAATCTGCGGCCGAAAACTTTTCGATATCTTTGAGGATTTTTATGCCGTTTTTTTTCATAAACTCGGCGGCCATATCACGGATGTATTCTCCCTGATAGCCGTTTTCCGGCAACTCAACAGCCTGCCCTAAGATCTCATTTGCCCGGCATTTTATCGACTCACCCAAGAGGTTTATCTGATTCCCCTCGTCATTAAGATAAAACTCTTTTGTCACTTCAAAATCAAGAAATTCGAGTATGTTCCCCAAAGCGTCACCGACAGCAGCCTGCCGGGCATGGGCTATACTTAAAGGCCCTGTCGGATTTGCGCTCACAAACTCGATCTGGATCTTTTCCTTATTGCCAAAAGTATCGCGCCCGTAATTTTCGTTTTCATCAAAGAGCTGATCAATTACCCTTGAAACAGCAAAAGGAGTTAAATAGAAATTAATAAAACCCGGGGTCTTGACTTCGATTTTTTCGATATCTGAGGAATGATTTGAATTCTTGATATTCTCCAAAAATACTTTTTGTAATTCATTGGCAATAACAAGCGGTGGCTTCTTAAATAATTTCGCTGATTTAAGGGCGATATTGGTAGTGAACTCGCCGTATATAACATCCGTAGGCGGCTCAAGGAAAATCTTAGAAAGCCCATCTACATTCCCGGTAAATTCCTGCATTGAAGCATTGAGTAATGATTCTAAGTTTGACTTTAATTCTTTCAACATGGCTTTTTTAAGGAAGGTATTTAAGGAAAGCTTTTTATTCCCATTTAACCGGCTTTGCTTCTTGCCACAGATATTCCAAGTTATAAAACTCCCTCAGCTTCTTTTGAAATATATGGGTAACCACATCGCCGTTGTCGAGGACTATCCAGTCGGCTTTGTTGAGGCCCTGCCTGTAACGGGCCTTCTGGCCCAACTTAGCAAGTTCTTCATCAATATAATCGGCGATCGCCTTGACGTGCCTGTCGGTGTTCCCGCTACAGATCACAAAATAATCACAAAAGTTAACTAGCCCGCGCATATCTAGGGCTACGATTTCTTCGGCTTTCTTTTCTGCCGCGAACTTGGCAATTAATTTTGATATATTTCTTGAGGATGATGAAGTCTTGATTATAACGAGGTCCCTTTCAAAAGTCGGAATAAATAAAGATAATAACTATTCAATAATGAATAATTAAAAAGTTTCGGATAAATAAATATAAGAGCAAATTACTTCTTTAGCTTGGCTGCTTGGTCTTTGCTTAAAACTCTCCAGCATTCATGCCCACCGGTAGGTGATTTTGTAACCGCAAAAAAACGCCCGCTTTTTTCTTTAACAGAATATTCAGTTACTTCGAATTTCTTCTTGCTCTTAACATCGTAGAATGACAATTTTTCCATCGATTGCTCCTCCTCTTTGTTTACCATCGCAGTTAAAGAATGTTTAAATTCTACCTAATTATGTTATTCTTGTCAAATTCTAAAATACAAAAAGATAAATTTTTATCCCAGCTGCCGCCTACCCCTTGAACAATGTTTTATTATACTTTAAATGCACTCTTGCCGACGGAAAATAAAACAAGAAAAGGCCTAAATATCCTGTAAACAAAAGGGCTCATAGTCGCCAGACGTAAAAAATAAAGATAATATATCCTTCTGGCCATTACCCGCCATCGGCCGAATCGGAAATCACACTGGTTTATGCCGATGCGCTGATAACATTCCCGGCAGACAATCTCATCCCCGTCTTCAATATTATAATCATTAACTTTGTTTTCTGCCTCGCAATGTTGGCACTTTAAAGCAAAGCTGGCTATGTATTTCCCGGTTCTTCGCACCTTGGACAGCTTGCCATTAGAACATTGGCCACGATAGTGCGACTCCACTCCGATCTTTTTATCTAAATACTCAAAATCAATATCCGATAGTGAGGTCATATTATAAAATTTGTGCCCCGGTTTCAAATAAAAATCCCATTTGTTATCCATACGGCCATTATCAATCAATTTGTAATAAAGTTCCGTACCGGGATAAGGGATTATAAAGCCGAACCCTAAACAGAATTTCTTATATTTGCGGGCAAACCTTATTGTCTCTTTTGCTGTTTCTATTGTTTCGGCAGGGTCCCCGAATATAAAGTTACCCTGAATAGATATTTTCGCCTTAACCGCCGATGTTATCGCCCTGTCAATTTGCTCGGTAGTAATGCCTTTTTTCATGCTCTTCAAAACCGAGTGGCTGCCGCTTTCAAACCCATAACTTATAAAGAAACACCCGGAGTCTTTCATAATTTTAAGCAATTCGTCATCAACCACATTAACCCTGACCTGGCCGCGCCATGGAATTCCCAAAACCTTTAACTCCCGGCAAAAGGCTTTTACCCTATCTTTGTTCGCGGCGAACATATCATCGCAGAAAGCGATATTATTGACCTTGTAATTCTCCCTCAAGAAATTAATCTCCTTCATGACATTTTCTAGGCTGCGGGCGCGGTATACTCCTCCCATCAAACGGAAACAGAATGTGCACTTTGAAACGCAATCCCGGGTTGTGACGACTATTCCCGTTCGCCTGTTAAGCAATTCGCCTCCGATACATTGAAAGGCCTGATTATCCTCTTTGAAATTATCCAGATAATAGCCGAACTCAAATCCTTCATAATCCGGGAATGGGACCTCATCCAGGTTCTCGATTAACCCAGCGGGTTCGGTCCTGATATATTTACCGTTTTCCTTAAAAAATATTCCCGGTAAATCCCTAAAGCCGCTTCCTCTCTTTAAAGCCTGAAGCAAATAATCCATAGCCCTCTCTCCCTCACCGGTAATTAGAAAATCGGGGCGAAGGATATCAAAAGTAAACTCCGGGTCACCGGCGGCAATAGGCCCGCCTAATATTATTTTCGATTCGGGAGAAAAAGCCCTGACGGTTTTAACAAATTCATTCATAATTGCGGCGTGAGTGAACATCCCGCCGGTTGCGACAACAGCATAATTATCGGATTGAAGAATCTGCGATAATTTCTCACCCGGGTAATGATTGGCGTTAAAAGCCGTAATATTCCAGCCTCTGGCTTTTAAATAGGAAGAGATGTAAGGGATCCCTAAGGGGAAAGTATAATATTTCTTAGAACCGTAATCCGGTATTACCAGCAATATTTTCATAAAACCTATGCTACTTTAAACTGAAAGATTTATTTATCCGGTTTTGTTGCTTCTCGGTTACCGGCCCTACAATTGCCAGATTATATCTGTTTTTAAGCAGCAATTTATTGGCGATATCCTTTATGTCATCCGGCTCGACTCTGCGGAACTTTTTTATAATTTCATCAACAGTATTAAATTTATCTTTGGACAGAATAGCTTCTCCCACCCAAAGCATATGTTCCATACTATCTTCTAGCCCCAGAACTAACTGCCCGCAAACATACTCTTTAGCCCTTTTTAATTCGTTATCTGTCACTCCTGTTTTCTTTATCTTTTCAAGCTCTTCGATGATCAAATCAAGCGATTCGATCAGCTTTGAATTATCAACCCCCGCCCGGATAAGAAAACATCCCGTATCCTGCATACCTTTGGCAACACTTCCTATGGAATAGGCCAAACCTCTTTTCTCCCTTAATTCGGCAAAAAGCCGGCTGGACATATTCCCTCCTAAAATAATGCTTAACAATGCCAATTTAAACCTATTCTCGTCGAAGATATCAAGACCGATCACTCCAAAAGCCACATGCATCTGCTCAATCGGCTTTTTTACGAGTTTGATCCGGGGGGCGCTTTGCACATTATCAGCCTTTGTATATGAGGATACGCTCTTCTTTGCGATTTTTCCCATCCGCGCTAAAACCATAGACTCAAATTCACTGTGGCGGATCTTTCCGCAGGCCGCGATAACCATATTGTTAGGCACATAATATGACGCATGGAACTTCTTTAAATCATCGACCGACAATTTTGAAACGGTTTCTGAGGTGCCGGATATATTTATGCCTAAAGGATGCTTCGGCCATAAAAGGCTGTCGATAAGCTCTAAGACCTGATATTGCGGTTGGTCTTTATACATTTTTATTTCTTCTAAAATAACCGAACGTTCCTTCTCAACATCCTCGGGCAGTATCCTGGGAGAAATGACCAAATCTGCGAGGATATCAAAGGTACGCTCCAGATTATCAGAGGGAACTTTAGCGTAAAAGCATGTTACCTCTTCGCTTGTAAATGCATTGAGGTTTCCGCCTTTACCCTCGATCAACTCCTTTATCTCCTGGCAACTGTATTTTTCGCTTCCCTTAAAAACTATATGCTCAAGAAAATGGGCGGAGCCGCTTTGGGTTTTACCTTCATACCTGCTTCCGACGCCTAAAAGAAGCCCCAAAGAAACGCTGCTTTTATCCAGCATATCGTGAGTGGCAATTCGCAATTTATTAGGCAGAATTGATTTCTTATACATATCTTAATAACAAACTATATATAGCGTTTTAAACTTTTAACATACAAAGAAACAATTTTAGCCAGATCTTTTCTATTAATATTAGCATTGATAGTTTTGATTATAGCGCTCCCGACAATTACTCCGTCGGCAACTGAGGCTATTTGTTTGACCTGCCTCGCGTCAGAAACACCAAACCCGACACAGATCGGTTTTTTAGTTATTTTTTTAGCTCGCTTAACATTTAAAAATAAGCCTTCGGGAAGCGATTTCCTCATCCCTGTGACCCCGGATGTTGAGACATAATAAATAAAACCGCTGGACATACCGGCGATAAACTTTATCCTACTCGTTGTTGTATTCGGAGCGATAAAAAACACGGTCGCAAAATCATGCTTCCTGGCATGTTTTATGAGTTTCTCCCCTTCTTCCGGGGGCAGGTCGGGGATAATAACACCGTCGACCCCCGATATCACGCAATCCCGAACAAACTTTTCCTCACCGTATTGAAAAACAGTATTATAGTAGGCCATTAAGGCAATCGGTAAATCGCATTTTATTCTGATCTTTTTTACCATTGCTAATATTTTAGGCAGATTTACACCCTTCTCTAAAGCCTTAGCTGATGACAACTGAATGGTCGGCCCGTCTGCCAAAGGGTCGGAAAAAGGCACTCCCAGCTCGATCAGATCAACCCCGGATTGCTCCAAGCCATAAACTATTTCTTCCGTCAATTTAAGGCT
Source organism: Candidatus Omnitrophota bacterium (assembly GCA_015232535.1). GTDB lineage: Bacteria > Omnitrophota > Gorgyraeia > Zapsychrales > Zapsychraceae > JADFZM01. The sequence continues at coordinate 2,239 of JADFZM010000061.1, read as the reverse complement.
CGGATATCCGGCAGTTATAAAAGCAATAAATGCCTTTTTGTTCTTTTCTCTTAAAGAAAAAAACTTTTTTTCTATCCTATTGTCCATTTTCACAATAAACCTTTCAAAGAGTTAACGTCCTTATCACCCCTGCCGGATAAGCACACAATTACCGACTTCTGCCCTTTAACTTTTTTCGCTAATTTCGGAAGATAGGCGATCGCATGGGCTGTCTCAAGCGCCGGGATTATCCCTTCGCTTTGGGAAAGAAACTTTAATCCTTCGACAGCTTCTTTGTCGGTAACAGAAAAATATTCGGCTCTTTTTGTTTCCTTATAGAAGCAATGTTCCGGCCCGACACCCGGATAATCTAACCCGGCAGCGATTGAATGGGCATTAATAATCTGCCCGTATTTATCCTGCAATACATTTTCCCTACTTCCGTGAAGAACCCCGATTCGACCTTTTCCCAATGTTGCGGCATGTTTTGATGTATTAATTCCGCAGCCCGCGGCCTCGATCCCTATCATCTTAACGCTTTTATCATTATAAAAAGCATGAAAAAGCCCCATGGCATTGCTTCCGCCGCCTACGCAGGCAACAAGATAATCGGGCAACTTGCCGATTTTATTTTTAAATTGAGCTCCTGCTTCTTTGCCGATTATCGACTGGAAATCCCTCACCATTTCCGGATAAGGGTGCGGGCCGGCAACGGATCCGATGAGATAAAAAGTGTCTTTAACATTCGTAACCCAGTCTCTTATCGCTTCATTCATCGCGTCCTTTAAAGTTTTTGAGCCGCTACTAACGGGAATTACCCGGGCTCCCAATAATTTCATACGGTAAACATTAAGCGATTGCCTCTCGATATCTTCGCTTCCCATATAAATGTCGCATTTTAATCCGAGCAAGGCCGCGGCTGTTGCCGTAGCAACGCCGTGCTGGCCAGCCCCGGTCTCGGCGATAACCCTGGTTTTCTTCATTCTTGCAGCAACTAATATCTGGCCTAAAGTATTGTTGATTTTATGAGCTCCCGTATGGAGCAAATCCTCTCTTTTCAAAAACACCCTTAAAGTCCGCAGTGCCCGGCTTAACTTAGAGGCGAAATAAAGCCTGGTCGGCCTCCCGGCATACTCTTTGAGGTAGAAATCAAGCTCGCCTTGAAAAACCTTATCCTTCCTCAAGGAATAATATGATTTCTCCAAGTCATCCAAAAGAGAAATCAACGTTTCCGGGACAAACCTCCCTCCGAATCTTCCAAAATAACCTTTTTTGTTCGGGAATCTCATAGATTAGTACTTCCAGTCCGGTGACTTATCCGAACCGAAGTAATCGATAGGATAAAACCAGTTACGTATAAGATCGATCGGCAATAAATTTAACGGGAAAACCCGCATATAATTCTTCGGTTCGGCGTCAAACTCCATATCAAGCTTATACCGGTCAAATTTTATTTCCCTTGTCCTTAAGCTGGCGATTTCGGTAACCATCATTCTTTCAGTTAAACTCTCGCCTTTGGCAGAGGTATAAATAAGATATTTCCCTTCCGGAGACCAGGAAACATGCCGATCGCTGCCAAAATGCGTTGTAGCCCTTTTAATATTTGACCCGTCCTCATTCATTGTATATATCTCTAAATCCTCCCGCCCGTCGATGGCCTTTATCCCGGTGACAAAAGCAATTTGCTTGCCGTCCGGAGAATACCGCGGGGCAAAATCCCTTCCCGTATATTTAGTAACTTGGCTGATTTTACCGGTTGAAACTATGTACTGCCAAATTTCCGGGTTTCCCGAGCGTTTTGAGGTGAAAATGATCTTGCTTCCGTCGGGAGAGAATTGAGGAGTATAGTCCATTCCCTCATAATCGGTAATCTGCTTTAAATCGCTTCCGTCCGGATTTATGGTGTAAATATTTATGTTCCCGTTATAATTAGCGCAAAATATTATTTTTTTTCCGTCGGGGGACCAATCGGGAGTATTATGCCACTTATCCTTGGCGGTGATCCTTACTTGGTTGCTGCCGTTCTCATCCATTATCCAGAGTTCAGGCGTACCGGTGCGGTTCGATATAAAAACCAACTTTTTCCCATCCGGAGACCAGCGCGGGCAGTCGTTAGAAAACTTTCCGGCAGTAAGCTGGGAAACAACCCCGTCACCCAAATTGATTGTCCAAATATCGTAATTTCCGGCTCTGCCCGAGGAGAAAGCAATCTTTCCTTTTAAGAGCATATCCCACTCCTTATGTTCTTATTTATCATTGT
>JADFZM010000060.1 GCA_015232535.1 Candidatus Omnitrophota bacterium | reverse complement strand
CAAACAACCCTACCCGCATCAACTTACCTGCCAAAACGGGGAGAGTTTTCTGAGTAGGCGTATAAAAAAACCCTCGCAAGGCACACAACCCCGCGAAGGTTTTTATTATTTTAGAGCGGCGGATTTAACCCTTCAAACTTCACCGCTAATAAATTTTTTTCATTTCGTATAATAATATATTCTACTCGGGCAATTTTTTCTGTCAAATTAATTTTTTAATCCGGCTTGTTAGAAATCATTTGACCCCGCGCAGAAAAATGCTATTATACAAAACGTGTTTACGGATTTTCTCGAGACTTTAGTCGGCCTCGTTTATCCCCCGAATTGTTTCACCTGTAAAACGCCTTTGTATCCTCGTTCCCCGAAGGGGATTCTCTGCCCAAAATGCCTTTCGCAAATCAATTTTAATCTGCCGCCTTTTTGCCCGAAATGTTCAAGGCATATTAACAATAAGATTCCCCGCGCCAGATGCCGTCTGTGCGCAAAAAACGAGCCCGAATTTGATTTCGCCTGGAGCGCCTGCCTTTACGACGAAACATTAAAAGCGCTTGTGCACGCCTTCAAGTACCGCCAGAAAACCGGCTTGAGGGTATTATTCGGGGAATTGATGAAAACCTTTGTCGAAAAATATTCCCTTGATATAGCCCAGTTCGATATAATCGTACCCATTCCCTTATATTCCGCCAGTTTACGGGAAAGAAGTTATAACCAGGCCGAGCTTTTGGCGCGTTACATCTCATCTGCTTTTGACAAGAATATCTCCGTAGGTAACCTGATAAAAATCCGGCCAACAAAAGACCAGGTTGTTTTGAGCCAAAAAGAACGCTGGACAAACGTTCAAGGGGCTTTTAGAATAAAAAAACCTGACGGGTTCAAAAATAAGGCAATATTGATAATCGATGACCTTTTAACTACCGGCGCCACCTCATCAGAAGCAGCCGTCGAACTAAAAAAGTCCGGGGCAGAAATAGTCGGTGTCTTTACTTTAGCAATCGCTTAAGAAAGCCAAAGAATGAAAATAATACGCGCTTACATTTTAAGAGAGATACTGATACCTTTTTTCCTCTCACTTTTTGTCCTGACCTGTGTATTTTTGCTCGGGAACTTAATACAGTTAGCTAATTTGGTGGTCAATAAGGGAGTATCATTAAACGTCGTCGGTAAAGTCTTCCTGCTATATGTTCCGGTTCTTATCGGATATACCCTTCCTTTAGCGTGCCTGACAAGCGTTATCCTCACCTTCAGCCGTTTCTCCGCGGACAATGAGATACTAGCTCTGCGCGCTAACGGTATTCATTTATTCCGCTTACTTTCTCCTCTTCTGCTTTTGGGCATAATCATCAGTTTTGCTTCTGTATTGCTAAACGACAGGATAATACCCTACGCCCACCATGAGCAAAGAACATTATTAAAGAATTTAGGTGTCAGCAACCCGGCGGCGATGCTCGAGGCCGGGATATTCATCAAGTCTTTCGACAACCGCAGGCTTTTTATCCACAAAATAGAAGGCAACCGGCTGTATAACGTGACCGTCTTTGAGCCTCAGCCCAATGGACCGACGAGAACCATCATCGCCAAAAGAGGAGAATTCACCCCCGTCCCAGGGACAAGCCAGATAAAGCTGAAGTTAATGGACGGCACCTCCGATGAACCAGACCTGAAAGAAGGCGGTACCTTTTATAAACTGAATTTTGACCAATTTTTCCTAACCTTGGATTTTTCAAAAAAACAGGAAAAAATAGAGAAAAAACCAAAAAGCATGACCCTTCGCGAATTAAGGGCGGAATCCGACGAGCTGGACAAGCTTTTCATCGACAGCGCCCCTTTAAAAACCGAATACCACCGCAAGATTTCATGGTCTTTCGCCAGTTTATTTTTTATAATACTCGGGTTTCCCTTAGCCGTAATTACTCACCGCCGGGAACGTTCGGTAAACTTTGTACTAGCGATTGTCTGCGCGGTCATCTATTATGTGGTTTCTATAGGCTGCGAGGCTTTAAGCATCAAAAGCGTTTTGCCTCCGGCCTTTTTAATGTGGATACCGAACCTTCTTGCTTTTATAACCGCCATGTACTTTAATCTCAAATGCGCATACTAGACCGTTACATTAACAATTCGATCCTTAAAATCTTCTTAGCGGCTACGGTCGTTTTTTGCGTTATCTACATAATTGTCGAGCTGGCTTGCACGGTTGACGAGATAATAGACCGCAAAATACCGGTAAATATCCTTGTTACCTATTATCTTTCTTTTCTGCCTAATATTTTCGTCCTGACAGCCTCCATTGCCTGCCTTATATCAGTATTGTTCACCTTCAGCAGCCTGAATAACAGTAATGAAATAATAGTCATGCGCTCTTGCGGGATGAGCTTCTGGCAGATAACACGCTCCGCCTTGGTCTTCGGCCTCATCGTCTCTGGATTTGTTTTCCTGGTCAATGAAAAAATCGTTCCGCAGTCAAATGTCGTGACCAACAAGATACGAGAACAAAACATGATCCTTCAGGCCGACCGCAAGACCAAGAATCAAAAGATCAATAACCTGACCTTTTACGGGCTTCAGAACCGTCTCTATTATATCGATGCCTTCAACCCCGAAACTTTCGAGATGGAAGGAATAACAATTGTAGAATACACCGACAAACAAGAAATTAACCAGAAGATCGTCGCGCTAAAAGGAGAATGGACAGGGATAGCCTGGAAATTCGTCAACTGCCAGATCACAGCTTACTCGCTGGAACAGAAAAATGAGCCCGTAAAGATAAAGGTCTATCCGGAAAAACTCATGGACATCAAAGAGAACCCTCAGGATTTCCTCAAGCAAAGGGTCGATGTCAATGCCATGGACATAAAACAGCTTAACGATTATATAAAGAAATTCGCTAAAAGCGGGGCAACCAGAGCGATCAACAATCTTAAAGTGGATCTACACCAAAAAATCTCTTCTCCTTTCGGAGCATTCGTAATAATCCTCATAGGCCTCCCATTCGCTCTCATGATAAAAGGGCGTAAAGGCGCGACTTTCTCCGCATTCGCCATTGCCATGGCTATCGGATTTTCCTACCATGTTGTTAACGCGCTCGCCGTCGCTTTCGGCAAATCCGGCGCGCTTCCGCCGATTGCTGCCGCCTGGCTAACGCCTTTAATATTTACTATAGTAGCTTTGATTATAATTGAGGTGGATTTCTAGGAAAACAAATTCGGGGAAATAAATTAGTGATCACGGAAAAACGATCGTCTTTTATATTCGAGTGGTAATAAAATTAGTTCCTAAAAGTTCCTTAAATGCACAGGATATAATAAAAGACCTCACAAGATGCAACAATTTTTAGCACGAAGCTGTTGGAATTCGAAGTAAACAAGCATAAAATCGCGATGATATCAGAGGTTTTCCTTACTTCTTACCGCAGCCTAAAGCAGCAGCTATAAAATGCTGGAACAAAGGATGGGCCTTGTCCGGTTTAGATTTAAATTCCGGATGGAACTGGCAGCCGACGAACCAGGGGTGATCCTTTAGCTCGACTATCTCGACCAGGTCCTGCTCGGGATTTATGCCGGTTATCGAGAGCCCGTTTTTCTTGAAGGTTTCCTTATAAGTATTGTTTAGCTCATAGCGATGGCGGTGGCGCTCGGAAATCGTTTCTTTTTTATAAGCCTCATAACTCAATGATTTCTTCTCCAACTTGCACTGATAGGCACCCAGGCGCATGGTTGCCCCCATATTTTTAACTTCCTTTTGCTCTTCCTGAAGGCAGATTACGGGGTGTTTGGTATCTTTATCAAATTCGCTGGAATTGGCTTTCGCCAGAGAGCAAACATTCCGAGCGAATTCTATCGTCGCTACCTGCATCCCCAAACAAATACCGAAAAACGGGATCTTTTTTTCCCGAGCGTATTGAACCGCCTTGATTTTCCCTTCAATCCCTCTGTCCCCAAAACCTCCGGGAATAAGGATACCCTGAATATCCTTTAAGAGCGCTTCTTTGGTTTTATTCTTCTCCAAATCCTCCGAATCGATCTTTATAATATTCACTTTTGAATCATTGGCAATGCCTCCGTGCACCAGGGCTTCATATATCGACTTATAGGCGTCTTGAAGGGCTATATATTTACCGACAACAGCGATCCTGGCTTCATGCTTGGGATGCTTAAGCCGCTGTAGCACAAAATTCACCCACTCTTTTAAATCTTTCTCCTCTTTCTTGATATTTAATTTACGTAGTATCAGATCGTCGAGCCCCTGTTTTTTGAACATTATCGGCACTTCGTAAATATGTTTTACATCAACAGCGTCGATTACCGCTTCTTTATCGACATTGCAGAACAAAGCGATCTTCTCCCTTTGGTCTTTGCTAACAGGCGTTTCGGTCCGGCAAAGCAGGATATCCGGATAAATGCCGATCTCCCTAAGTCGCCCGACGCTGTGCTGTGTCGGCTTGGTCTTCAGCTCCCCGGCGGATTTTATAAAGGGAAGTAAAGTCACATGTATATTCAAGGCATAACTCTCGCCCAGTTCCCATCGCAGCTGTCGTATCGCTTCCAAAAAAGGAAGCCCTTCGATATCCCCGACGGTACCGCCTATCTCGACGATAGTCACATCGACATCCAGGTCGTGGGCAACTTTCTTGATACAGCTCTTTATTTCGTTGGTGATATGCGGGATTATCTGGACAGTTTTACCCAGGTAATCGCCTCTTCGTTCTTTATTGATGACGCTATAATATATTTTTCCGGCGGTTATATTGTTATCCTTGCTAAAATTCCCGTTCGTGAAACGCTCGTAATGCCCTAAATCTAGGTCGGTCTCGGCACCGTCGTCGGTAACGTAAACCTCACCGTGTTGATAGGGGTTCATTGTTCCGGGGTCGACGTTAAGGTAAGGGTCGCATTTTATTAGCGTTGTCTTAAGCCCCCTGGCCTCAAGGAGCTTCCCAATAGAAGCCGACGCTAAACCTTTTCCTAAGCTTGAAACAACCCCCCCGGTGACAAAAATAAATTTAGACATTTATTACTTTACCCCTTCCAAGAGATATTTGCTTTGGTTTTTAGGTATATCAACCGGATATTCCCCGCTGAAACAGGCATCGCAAAAGTTTTTAGGGTTATTCATGACCGATCGCATCCCTTCCCGGCTCAAATATTCCAAAGTATCGACCTTGATAAAATCCGCAATTTCTTTTATCGACTTATTGGCGGCGATAAGCTCGTTTTTGCTGGGGAAATCTATCCCGTAAAAACAAGGCGAGATAATAGGCGGGCAGCTGATACGCATATGTATTTCCTTAACGCCCACGCTTCTTAAAACTTCGATGCGGCTGCGGGAGGTAGTCCCCCTGACAATAGAATCCTCAACGATAATTATTTTCTTTCCTTCCAGCACGCTTCGAATAGGGTTAAGTTTAACCCTAACCCTGAAATCCCGTAGAAACTGGGTAGGCTGGATAAAAGTGCGGCCGATGTAATGATTGCGGATAAGCCCGATTTCCAAAGGCATACCGAGCTCCTGAGCGTATCCGGTCGCGGCATAATTTCCCGAATCAGGGATAGACATTACAAAATCCGCCTTAACAGGATGTTCTTTGGCCAAAGCCGCTCCAAGGCGTTTCCTTACCTGGTAAACATTATCGCCGAAAATATTGCTGTCCGGCCGGGCAAAATATATATTCTCAAAAATGCAGTGGGCTTTTTTCTCCGCCTTCGCGTTAGGAAGAAATATCGATTCGATCTTATCCGCTTGAATAAAAACAGTTTCTCCGGGCTCGATCTCGCGGATAAATTCAGCTTTCAAAAGATCAAACGCGCAGGTTTCGCTGGCCAGTATATAATTGCCGTCGAGTTTACCCAAGCAAAGCGGCCTAAAACCCTGCGGGTCGCGCGCTCCGACAATCACATCTTCGACCATAAACACAAGCGAAAAAGCGCCCCTTAGCTGGCCCAAAACCTCCAAAAACCATTTTTTGATATCCCCGTTTTTCGCCCGAGCCAGAAGATGCACTATCACCTCTGAATCCATTGTTGTCTGAAATATCGAGCCTTGTTCCTCAAGCGCTTGATGCAGTTCTTCGGTATTAGTCAGATTACCGTTATGAGCTATCGCGATCGACCTTTTTTTATGTTTGACCAAAAACGGCTGGATATTTTTTACGTTGGATGAGCCAGTAGTGGAATAGCGGGTATGGCCGACGGCTGTTTCGCCTTTTAAATTATCTAAATCCCTTTCCTTGAAATTATCCGCAATCAGCCCGCGGTCTTTTTTGATATTGACGTCTTTCCCGTCGAATGAGGCTACACCAACCGCTTCCTCTCCTCTATGTTGCAAAGCGTAAAGCCCCAGATAAGCTAACTTTGCCGCTTCTTTATGCTTCGAAATCCCGATTATTCCGCACATTTCATGATCCTAACTTATAAAGTTCTTGTAAAGATTTTACATCAAATCCCTCTTTTTTTCTAGATTCGATTCCGTTTACCGCCGCCCACGCCCCCTGCATGGTTGTGATGCACGGGACATTGTGCAGGATCGCCGCCGCCCTTATGGAGCGCATATCATACTGGCTGTTTTCCGCCGAAGACGGAGTGTTAATAATAAGGGCTATCTCATTTTTCTCAATAAGGTCCATCAAATTGAACCGGCGGCTTTTGCCCTGCTCGTAATATCCGACCTCCTGTGCCTCAACCCCGTTCGCCTTAAGCGCCTTGGCTGTCCCTTTAGTCGAGACAATTGAGAACCCTAAATCTTTTAATTTCTTGGCCATAAAAACGCTCGCGCGCTTATCGTCGTCTTTAACGCTGATAAAAACCTTGCCCGCCTCCGGCAAGCTTTGATTTGCGCAGATCTGGGATTTTGCATAGGCCAATCCGAAACTATCGGATGTGCCCATGACCTCTCCCGTTGATTTCATCTCCGGCCCCAGCACGATATCCACGCCGGAGAAGCGGGAAAAGGGCAGAACTGACTCTTTAACTGAGTAATGCTTTAATTTGCCGATCTTTTCGTACGAGAGTTTAAAATCTTTTAAAGCTTTTCCGGCCATTATTTGGGACGCGATCTTCGCTAAGGGCATTCCCGTCGCCTTGCTGACAAAAGGAACCGTTCTCGAGGCACGGGGATTAACCTCCAAAACATAAATCGTGCTCCCTTTTATCGCAAATTGAATATTCATCAAGCCTATTACCTTAAGGGCCTTAGCCAGCGAGCAGGCATACTTTTTTATCTCTTCGATCAAACCCTCGCTCAATGTTGTCGGTGGGATAACGCAGGCCGAATCGCCGGAGTGGATACCGGCATTCTCGATATGTTCCATGATTCCGGCGACAAAAGTATCTTTCGAATCGGATATTGCATCAACATCCACCTCAATCGCGTCCTCGATGAATTTGTCGATCAGAATCGGATGGCCCTGCGAAACCTCTTTCGCCTCCTCGATGAAACTTAAAAGCGCCGTGCGGTTATAAACGATTTTCATGGCCCTTCCGCCTAAGACATAGCTCGGGCGGGCTAAAACCGGATAACCGATCTGCTCGGCGACCTTAACCGCCTCTTCCGTCGAAGTTGCCGAGCCGTTGGCCGGCTGCAACAACTTCAGCGAATTTATTAATTTGGCGAATTTCTGCCGGTCTTCCGCCATGTCGATCGATTTGACGCTTGTCCCGATTATCGGCACGCCGGCATCATTAAGCCTTTTCGCCAAATTGAGCGGAGTTTGCCCTCCGAACTGCACAATTACCCCGTCGGGCTTTTCAATATCGATGATATTCATCACATCCTCAAAAGTCAAAGGCTCGAAATAAAGCCGGTCCGATATATCGTAATCCGTCGATACGGTCTCGGGGTTGGAATTGACCATTATTGTGTAAAAACCCATTTCCTTTAAAGCGAAGGAAGCGTGGCAGCAGCAGTAATCAAACTCGATTCCCTGCCCGATGCGGTTCGGCCCGCCTCCTAAGATCATTATTTTCTTCTTTTTTCCGCGCAATTTTTCCATTTTAGCTATTTGGATCTTAGCCTCATCTTCCTTCTCATATGTAGAATAAAAATAAGGGGTGTAGGCCTCGAACTCCGCCGCGCAGGTATCAACCAGCTTGTAAACGGCCCTTATTCCTTTTTTCTTGCGCAGGCTTCTTACCTCAAGCTCGGTTTTGTCCATAAGTTTAGCCAGCTGGGCGTCGCTAAAGCCGTATTCTTTGGCCTTCCTTAGAACATCGTCTGGCAACGATTTTTCTTTTTTGATTATTTTCTTAAGCTCATTCTCAAAGTCGAAGATTTGGGCGATATGCGAAATAAACCATATATCTATTTTACTGACATCGGCGATTTTCTCCGGTGACCAGCCTTTCTGTAAGGCATATTTAATATAAAAGATCCTCGAAGCATTAGGATCTTTTAAGCGGGCGCGGATTTTCTCCTCCGGAATCTGCTTATAATCTAATTTGTTGTCCAAACCCACATGCCCTATCTCCAGGCCGCGCAAACCTTTCTGCAGAGCCTCTTTAAAAGTGCGGCCTATCGCCATAGTTTCTCCGACGGATTTCATCTGAACTCCCAAAATATCCTTGGCCTCGGGGAACTTCTCAAAAGTGAAACGCGGAATCTTAACAACACAGTAATCAATTGCCGGCTCGAATGAGGCGGGGGTTTCCTTGGTAATATCATTTTGGATCTCATCGAGCGAATACCCAACCGCAAGCTTTGCGGCGAATTTAGCTATAGGAAATCCCGTGGCTTTGGAGGCCAAAGCCGAACTTCTGGAAACGCGGGGGTTCATCTCAATGACTACCCTACGGCCGTTTTCCGGATTGACGGCAAATTGAATATTCGAGCCTCCGGTATCAACGCCGATCTCGCGGATTATTTTTAATGAGGCATCGCGCATCGCCTGGTATTCTTTGTCGGTCAAAGTCTGCGCCGGGGCAACAGTTATCGAATCTCCGGTATGCACCCCCATCGGGTCAAGATTTTCTATCGAGCAAACAATTACCACATTATCTTTATGGTCGCGCATAACCTCAAGCTCGTATTCCTTCCACCCTGCGATAGATTCCTCGATGAGGATCTCATGTATCATGCTGCTTTCCAAGCCAATGGCGGCCGCCTTTTCGAATTCCTCCATATTATGAGCAAATCCGCCTCCGGTGCCGCCTAAGGTATAGCTCGGGCGGATAATTACCGGAAATCCTATTTTCTTAACCGCCTCTTTCGCCTCATCCATATGATAGGCAAACGCGCTTAAAGGCACATCCATGCCGATTTTCTGCATTGCTTGCTTAAAACATTCCCGGTCTTCGGCTTTTTTGATCGCTTCGTAATTGGCTCCGATCATTTTGATATTATATTTCTGTATAACGCCTTTTTCCCAAAGCTTCATCGCGTTATTCAAAGCAGTCTGCCCGCCCATAGTCGGTAAAATAGCGTCGGGCCTTTCTTTTTCGATGATATATTCCAGGAATTCGGGCGTTATCGGCTCGATATAGGTATGGTCGGAAAACTCCGGGTCGGTCATTATGGTCGCCGGGTTGGAATTGACCAAAACCAGCTCATAGCCTTCTTCCCTTAGGGCCTTGCAAGCCTGTGTGCCGGAATAATCGAATTCGCAGGCCTGCCCGATAACGATCGGCCCGGAACCGATTAATAAAATTTTATGGATATCAGTGCGTTTAGGCATTTTAAAAAAATTAAAGATTAAAAATCAAACATCAAAAATAAAAAGCTAAAATAAACAAAAACAACAAAAATATTAACAAGTTTTCATAGTTATGATGCTAGATGCAAATATTTTTGCTAATTATTCCGTTTCTTTCAGGATCAATCTGCATTCATTCAGTAAATTTGCTTGGACTAAGTTTCCATTAATCAATAAATTAATCCAAAAAACAGATTCATTGGCAGATTTCAAAGCGTGATTAAAATAATTTATAAAATCTTTCTTTGAGCTAGCACTCTGCGCCTCGAAATAATTTGCTCCAATGCTCGTTCCGCTGCGCATAAGCTGGCTTATAATCTCTTTAGTAATAAGATCCCTTTGTACCGAACCAAGAAACTTTATCAGCCGCAAAGTAAATCTATAGATCCTGTCCTTAAATTCTTGATTTTTATCTACCACAGATTAAGCCTTCCGATGTAATCACTTTTTTTTGCTTTTTGTCTTTTATCATGTAAGTCCAAATTAAGGTTTAAAAAAGCCTAACACATCCTATAATGGTGTTGAGCTGAGAACTCATAACCATAACAAACAAAGGAGGTTAGGCCATGAGTTATAATAGCACAATTATAGGACAACTGTTACAAATGTTTTCGAGACTTGAATTTCAAAAAACCGTTTCTGCGACTAAAAGTGAATATCACTCTCGCGGCTTCAGCTCATGGAATCATTTTGTTTCCATGCTGTTCGCTCAATTGGCCGGCCATTCCTGGCATTTTTTTATCGCGGATGGGACATTTCCTATCGGATAAC
>JADFZM010000005.1 GCA_015232535.1 Candidatus Omnitrophota bacterium | reverse complement strand
TATTTAATATTGTTCATACTCAAAAATAATTGGGTGCCTCATTGCGGAAGTCAGGAAAATATTGTTTACTTGGCCTGTTAGGTTTGGCATTCTTTGCCCGAGATTAATTTTTAAGCCGGCTCATGATCTTGACAAAAACATCCTGGGCGAGAGTAATTTTGGGGAACAAAGATTTTCTGGCCTTGACCGTCAAACGGGTGGTTGTTTCATTAATACGGCTTACAGTTACCGTGATTTTGGAGCCTTGGATATTCGCTTTGAGCAATCCGCCTTCCTCGCTTTGGTCCTGTATAGTTCCCATTATCGAGGCGACTTCAACGATTGTTTCCCAAACATAATTCAAATCGTTCTCGGTCATTCCCTCAACCGTATCGGGGCTGACGACATATCCCCCTAAGACCCCTATTCCTCCGACGACGATATATATGCACCCGTTCGCCGAAAGCATAATGGCTAATACCGCGATAAACCTTAAGAATTTATTTTTTATGGCTAAAAAAGACACTCACTCCTCCTAAAGAATAAATATAACCCCGGGGGCACGTACCAGAAGTGGTACGTGCCCCCAAAAGATATAAGCTATTTCATCATAATCCCTAAAAACTTCTGTATCGACGGTGAAAACTTAACTATAACCGGCGTAAAAACAATCGAAACCATGGTCATCAGTTTAATCAATATATTCAACGAAGGGCCGCTTGTGTCTTTACACGGGTCGCCGACCGTATCCCCGATGACAGCCGCCGCGTGAACCGGGTTCTTGCTTCCGTCGGGGAGCTTCTTCCCTCCGAAATTCCCGGCCTCGATATACTTTTTGGCGTTATCCCATGCCCCGCCGGCATTATTCAACATCGTCGCAAAAATAAATCCGGTCGTGGAAGCCCCGGCTAAAAGCCCGATTATCCCTCCGACGCCAAGAACAAGGCCTGCCGTAACAGGAATGGCAATCGCCAGCAAAGAGGGAACGACCATCGCCTTCTGCGCGCCGGCAGTCGAGATACTGACACAGCGGGCGTAATCGGCCTTTTCTGTTCCCTGCATAATACCCGGCCTTTCCCTAAACTGCCGCCTGACTTCCTCAACCATCTCGCCCGCCGCAACACCGACGGCCTTCATTGCCATCGCCGAGAATAAAAACGGCATCATCGCGCCCAAAAACATCCCCGAGAGAACCAGCGGGTTCATTAAATGTATATTAAACAGCTCAATAAAATCAATAACCCCCAACCTTAAAACCTGCTCATATTGAAATACGGTTGATCCAATGGTAAAACCGCCTTCGCTTCTCGCGTAATTTCCGACCCACATTTTAACCTCTTCAATGCAAGCGGCGATCAAAGCCAAAGCGGTTAAAGCCGCAGAACCTATGGCAAAACCTTTTCCCGTCGCGGCTGTCGTATTGCCTAAAGAATCCAAAGCATCGGTCCTTTCCCTTACTTCGTGAGGAAGGCCGGACATCTCCGCGTTTCCTCCGGCATTATCAGCGATAGGCCCGTAAGCATCGGTCGCTAAAGTGACACCCAAAGTTGAGAGCATACCGACCGCGGCAAACCCTATACCGTATAAACCGACGGCAATATTGCTAAAACCGCCCGGCAAGGCGAAAGCGAAAAGCATGCCGATAATAATAACTATTCCCGGGACCCAAGCGGAGAACATCCCCGAAGCTAAGCCGCCGATAATGACCGTCGCCGGCCCCATTTTGGCCTGAGCCGCTAAATCTTTTGTCGGGCCATAACTGCTGGAGGTGAAATATTCCGTCGATTGGCCGATAATTACTCCGGCGATAAGGCCCGATGCGACCGCCCCGAAAATCCCCCAGCTAACCAAGCCCATTTTTGCCATTAAGGCTAAAGCTATCAAAATGATAATAGAACTTCCCAAAGTACCGGTTAAAAGAGCGTTCAGTAAATTCTTAGGTGTAGCCTCCTCTTTGCAACGAACCATAAATATCCCGAGAACCGACAAAATATTACCGATACCGGCTACTATCATCGGTGCGATGACCATCATAATCCCTTTATTAAAATCATAGGTAGGGTCATCCATCGCGTAACTAACAGCAATTGAAGCGCCGATCGACGCTGTAGCTAAAATCGAGCCGCAATATGATTCATAAAGGTCAGCGCCCATACCCGCGACATCTCCGACATTATCCCCGACATTGTCAGCGATCGTGGCCGGGTTCCTGGGGTCGTCTTCCGGAATCCCAGCTTCGACTTTTCCGACAAGATCCGCTCCGACGTCAGCGGCCTTGGTGAAAATCCCTCCGCCGACGCGGGCAAAAAGGGCCTGAGTAGATGCGCCCATCCCGAAAGTAAGCATAGTTATGGTGATATCCGTAATTTTCTTCAATACATCAGTCCCGGGATGAACCAAAGTCAGCCCGAATATTTTAAGCCCCTCGGCCATATGTACCGGTGTATACACGATTTTATCAAGGATTATATACCATAAACAAATATCCAATAAGCCGAAACCGACAACAACCAAACCCATGACCGCGCCGGAGCGGAAAGCGACCTGCAAAGCGCCGTTGAGGCTCTTTGTCGCCGCGAAAGCAGTGCGGCTTGATGCGGCGGTTGCCGTTTTCATTCCGATAAACCCGCAAAGGCCGGAGAAAAAACCGCCCGTCAAGAAAGCGACCGGAACAAAAGGATTCTGTATGCCAAAAAAGGCCAAAACGCAAAAAATGACGGCAAGAACGGCAAATACAATGCCTACTGTCCGATACTGCTTCTTAAGATAAGCCATCGCTCCTTCTTTAACGTATCCGGCGATCTCCTTCATGCGGTCGTTTCCCTCCGGGGCGCTTTTCATGGCGAAATAGCACCATACCGCGAATATGAGCGCGCAAATACTGCCGATCGGCGCAATCCACCATACTCCCGGAGTAAAGTTTAAATTTTCCATAACTACTCTCCTTTTTTATTATTTTTCAAATATTTCAAATCACCCGCGGGTCGGTTTTGAACCGTGATTTGCCTTTTTTGACCTCCAGCTAAGCTTTCCTCTTCTTGTTCTTTTTGACATAGATCTAACCTCTTTCCTTTATTAGAATCATCACGTTTATTTTATTAAGGATTAACTACTCCTCCGGATACGATAAATTTGCAGGCTTCTTCAATTTTCATATCGGTAAAAATTATCTCTTTTTTGGGGACTAAAATGACAAATCCGGTTAACGGATTGGGGGTTGAACCGATAAAAATATTACAAAGCTCGTTTCGGGCAAGGTGATTTAAGGCCTCTGTCGCGTCATTGGTCAAAAAGCCTATCGAATATACGCCTTTTCTGGGGTACTCGACCAAGACCACTTGCTTGAAAGATTTCAGCTGGTCCCCGGAAAAAAGGAATAAGGCCATCTCTTTTATCGCCGGATAAACCTGCTTAAAAAACGGCACTTTGAGCATTAAGCCTTCAAAGAACTCATGGATCTTGCGCGGCATAAAATGCGTCATGATAAATCCGATAATAATAATCAAAAACACGCTTATTAACGTGCTGATACCCCGGAAATAAAAACCGAATTTCTGCTCGAAGTACGGCTCGACGAAACGGCGGGTCAAACCGTCAGTCACGCCAAGCAAGGCAATAAAAAGATAGGCTGTCAAAGCAAGCGGTAGAAAAAATATCAGCCCGGTGATAAAATATTTCCTTAATCTGATTAAAAAATCTTTCATTTTTCCTTAAACTCCTTCCGCATTATTTTAGCAAAAATAAAGGATATGCCAATAAGACTATTCTGTTTTTAAAGGATAGGCCAAAAAAACGGCTTTTTAATCTTTAGCAGTATACATGGCCAAAAGCCCAGACAAGGCCAAAACAATACCGCCGAAACCTTTAAAAACGCTAACAACGTCTTTCCAGAAAACTAGGATACAGCTTACGCCCAAAACAACAAGCGTAAATCCGATAATAAGCTTTAAAGCTTTCGAGCGAATTTTATCCTGTGACATTGGCTAATCCTCTTCTCTTTGGCTCTTTAGCGGCTGGCTTTTCCAACGCCTGTGCATCCAAGCCCATTCATAAGGGTATTTTCTTATATATCGTTCGGCTGTTTTTGTTATAAACGCCATATTATAAGTCAAGGTCGCTTTCTCGTCTTCCTTTTCTTCTATCAATACGGGGTCCTCGATTATTATACGGTGCCGGTCCTTACCTTCCCCGACGATAAACATAGGCAGAATAACCGCGTCCGTCCGCCGGGCAAATACTATCGGCCCCGTAGCCGTTCCCGCCTTTTGCCCGAAAAACTCGACGTAAACCCCGCCCTGCGCGCCGAAATTCTGGTCGATGGGAATAAAGACGACCTCCTGATTCCTAAGGGCTTTTATCGTCGCGGCGACGCATTCGGTTTTCGGCGCGGCATAAATCGTTTTCAGGCCGGCCTTTTCCCTTTTCTCGTGCAGAAGACGCGTCAATTCTTCGTCGCGGGTCGGGCGGATAATGCAGCTGACCGGATATTTTTTATGGGCAAAATAAAGCATCATCAAAGGGAAATTTCCGAAATGCGCGGTTACCGCTATAACGCCTTTTCCTTTATCCAGGGCGGATATGAGCTTTTCCTCGCCCTCAATAGTGATTTTCTCGTCTATTCTCCCGGGATTGGAAAGGCAGTAAAGCACCTCGAACATCCCGTAACCGAACTCGTAGAAACATTTCTTTATAATGAACCTTTTTTCTTTTTCCGTCTTGGTGCCGCCAAAAGCGATATCCAAGCTTTCCTTGGCTATCCTTTTGTGCCTCACGATAAATATATAAGCTATTGCCATAAAAATATGTGCTATCACATAAAAAATAACGTAAGGCAGGCGGTCCATCAGATAACAGTTAGCCTTAAGGCCGTTTCGGGCCAAACCGCGTTGAAAATTCTTTAATAGCTCTTTTGCCTTCATTATCGCCTTCGCCTAATGGAGAATAAAAAGGTTTTATGCAGGTTAGCTTAAAATTTTCTGGATCGTCGAGATAAGGATTTTGGCATTGACCGGTTTTGTCAAATGCCCGCTGGCGCCCAGGCTCATTTCCGCTTGGATATCGTCCGGAGAATCTTTGGACGTTAAGAAAACAACGGGGATGTCCTTCATAAGAGGATCGCTCTTTAACTGCTTGCAAACTTCCCTTCCTTTAATCCCGGGCAGGATAACGTCAAGAAGTACCAAATCCGGCTTTTGCAGCTTAGCAATCTGGATGCCTTCTTCGCCGGTTTGGGCGGTCAAAACAGAATAGCCGTTCGACATCAGTATCGGGCGTATTATCTTGATAATGGAAATATCATCGTCTACAACCAGAATGCTTTTCCATTCATTGGTTTTTTTGCCCGCAAACTGAATCCTAACTCGGGCTTGGTTGAAATAAAGGAAAACAACAGCATTAAGGATAAAATAAGACAGAGGCACTATGTTTACCTTAGGGATGAATTTTATAAAAAGGACTATAAACATAGCGGCGTTAATTGCGACTAAAAGCTTCCTCCCCCATTCCTGCATCCGGATAACCGCAATCGACCCGACGAACAAAGCGACAAAAAGCAAGAAATAGACCACAATGCGGCTTGTATAGTCGGGGATTTGGATAAAAATAACAAAAGCCCATAAGGAAAGCGCGTAGAGCACCGCCAGGGTGTAACCGATTGTTTTAATGTTCATCTGCTTATTCTTAAACATTTCTTTCCTCCGTTTAAAATTTCCTCAATTTTAGGATTACGGATATTAGTATACATCCAAAACACAAATATGTAAAAATATCTCCGAATTTTGTGTAAAAAGTCATTTCGCGGATAAAAATAACTCCGCCGGCAGAAGTCCCGTCGGAATAAACAAGCCTCTTCCCCTTTGATGAAACCGCATTATAAACACGGCCCATATTATCGATAAAACAACTGACCCCCGTATTGGCCGAACGGGCCATAAAGCGATTGTTCTCTATCGCCCGGAAAACCGCCGCCTGAAGGTGCAGGAACGGCTCCTTAGAGTCCCCGAACCAGGCATCATTTGTGATATTGACCAAAAACCCCGCTCCTTTTTGCACAGCTTTTCGCGCCAAAGTTTCGACGGTATCTTCAAAGCAGATCAATACCGAAAAAAACAACTCTTTCTCCCCGGGAAAAGGGAAGAGTACATATTCCTTGCCGAAAGTAAAATCTCCTATCGGTACTAAATCGGAAAGAAAAGGCAATTCTTTTCTAAAAGGAAGGTATTCCCCGAAAGGGACAAGGTGTATTTTTGAATAGCTGGCGATTTGCTGTGAATCCGCCGACAAAAGAACAGCCGAGTTATAATATTTATCTCCTTCCCGCGTATTTATCCCGTACAAAAGCGGAATCTGTTTATCACTTACAAAATCGTGTAACCGGCCCTTAAGGGCAATATCGTCTTCCAAAACAGCCGGGACAATCGATTCCGGCCAAACTATCATTTCAACATCCCCCCGCACAAAAGAGGAGGAAAGAGAATCCAGCTTCCCGATAATACCTTCCCACTTTTCCTGATGCCACTTATCATCCTGGAGAATGTTAGGCTGAACTATTCCCACTCTCTGTGTTTTCCTGTTTTTGATAGCGTTATTGTCCCGCTTTACCTTAAAGTACCCATAAGAAAAAACAAGCGCTAAAATAACAAGAGCAGGTAAAATAATTTTCGCGGCTTTTAGAACGCTTTTTCCGGCCATATATTCGCTAATCGCGCTTTTCAAAGCCACGTTCGTTAAAACGATAGCGAAAGAAACTCCGTACACGCCGGTCATATCGGCAATTTGGGCAAAGTATAGATTCCGGTATTGGCTGTACCCAAAAGAAACCCACCCGAAACCGCTTAACGCCCTCGCGCGGATGAATTCCAAGGCGACCCAAAGGCACGGGATCAATATCAATTTCCCGAATATTTTTTTGTTTGAGAAATAGGTATAAAATAACCCAAAAAATGCGGGATAAAGCGCTAAATACAAGATAAGCAAACCCACTCCAAATCCGGCGATAAAAGAAAACCAACGGGTAATATTAAAAAACCAGTAGAGGGTGCCAAGAAATAACAAGGCCCCGAATAAAAATCCGGTCTTAAACGCCTCTTTCGGCTTCTTGCCTTCAATGGCGAAGAAAAAAGGCACCAAAGCCCCCCAAGCCAAAATCCAGCAGTCGGTTTTAGGGAAAGATAGTGTTATTAACGCGGCGGAGGCCAGGCACAACAAAATATCGCGGATTTTTGGGGAAGAAATTATCATCTATTTGCCCTCAAAACATTTTTTCACCCGCGGCAGGCGGAAAAACAAAATCCCGGCAATGGCAAAAACAGCATCAACGGCCATAAAAGAGGCCATGGAAATAAACGGAAAACTAGGAAACTTAAGGGTGTAATCTTTCAATCCCTTGGGAAAAACAGGATACTTCAAATTTGCCGTTTTTGTCCCCTCGGGAAGGATGTTGATACCCTGCTGATATTCGCGGTAAATAGCGATGTTTTTAAAAACCGAAAAAGGGTGCTTAAACGGCAATGAAATTACCGTAGCCAGGCAAAGAACAAGAAAAACTTTCCGGAAAAGTTCTTTTCGGTACAAAAGCCCTATTCCCACAATTATACCGACTATCCTTAAAGTTACGGAAAATATGTACCGGGCAAGTTGCATGTCTTCGGAAAGGCCCTGAAACATAAACCGGTAATATGAAAAGTTTAAAAAACCGATGAGCTTGTTATATGAGGCCAGAATAAGCAGAAAAGCGAACAGATTTATCCCCGGAGAATTTTCTTTATTTACTTTCCGCAGCATTTTTTATATTTTTTGCCGCTGCCGCAGGTGCAGGGCTCGTTTCTTCCGACTTTCGGGCCGGAGTTAACTTGCGTGCTTACCGAAGATGCTCCCTGGGAGGGGAGTTCATTGTCCTGTTCCTGCGCCTCTTGCGCCATCCGGGAAGCCCTCATCTTTGCTTCGTCCATGCCCGAGATTTCGTTATGTACAAAATTCTGCGGGATCGAATTAAAAACGCTTCTTAGCCTTGCCTCTTTTCCGGCGGGCTGTATCTTAAAAATTATCTCGGCTACTTCCTGATTAATAGAATCATACATCGCCTGAAACATCGCGAAGCCTTCTCTTTGATACTCGACTAAAGGGTCTCTTTGCGCGTAAGAACGCAGCCCGATCCCTTCTTTGATCTGATCCATGGCATAAAGATGGTCTTTCCATTTGGTGTCGATCGT
The DNA here is from genome assembly GCA_015232535.1 of Candidatus Omnitrophota bacterium. Taxonomy (GTDB): domain Bacteria; phylum Omnitrophota; class Gorgyraeia; order Zapsychrales; family Zapsychraceae; genus JADFZM01. The sequence goes on along the minus strand of JADFZM010000005.1, from coordinate 41,263 downwards.
ATGGAGCAAGAACATCCTCTCAAGATGCCTGAGGTTGTCTATCCCAAACTCTTCTTCCTTCTTTTTGTAAATTTGCATTAAAGCATCAAGGACAAGGTCCTGTATCTCTTGTTGGGAGAGAGAAGGCAGGGACTCTTTTTCTGCCGAAATATCGTAATCGAACGTATGCTTAAGATAAGCCTGTAAGCCTTCAATATCCCAGGTGTTCTCCGGCTTCTCGATATATAGATACTCTTTTACCACCCTGGCGACCAAATCGCGCATGGCCGCGACGACCATCTCTTTTACATCGCTGCTTTCAAGTATATCCCGCCTAAGGTCATAGATAACCTCTCTTTGCTTGTTCATCACATTATCAAAATCCAAAAGGTGTTTCCTGATCTCAAAGTTATAATTCTCGACGCGTTTTTGCGCCGTCTCAATCGCCTTGGTCAGCCAAGGATGCTCTAAGACCTGGCCTTCCTCCATGCCGAGGGTGTTCATAAGCGAGATTATCCTGTCCGATGCGAAAAGCCGCATCAGATCATCCTCAAGGGAGATAAAAAAACGCGATGAGCCCGGGTCACCCTGCCTGCCCTGGCGCCCCCGCAGCTGATTATCGATACGCCTCGCCTCATGCCGCTCGGTGCCGATAACATGCAAGCCACCCGAAGCGACAACCTTTCCGTGCTCTTCTTTCACCTGGACGCGGAATTGCTCGACAAACCTTTTTATCATCTCCTCCGATTTTGATTTATCCTCTTCATCCTTCAATTGTTCCCTGGCCAGGCTCTTCGCCAAATATTCGGCATTGCCTCCGAGCATAATATCGGTTCCGCGGCCCGCCATATTGGTCGCTATAGTTACCGCCTTGTAACGCCCGGCCTGGGCGATAATGTGCGCTTCCATTTCATGGTATTTGGCGTTCAAAACCTGATGCGTGATGCCTCTTTGTTTGAGCATGCGGGATAAAATTTCGGACTTTTCTATGGATATGGTGCCGACCAATACCGGCTGGCCGTTTTTATTCTTTTCGGCTATTTCCTCGACGACCGCCGAATACTTCTCCGCGGTTGTCTTATAAATGCTGTCGGGATAATTCACCCTCTGCAACTTTTTATTGGTAGGGATAACGATACAGTCGAGGTTGTAAATCTTCTTAAACTCATTGACTTCGGTGTAGGCGGTTCCCGTCATGCCGGCAAGTTTTTCGTAAAAACGGAAATAATTCTGGAGGGTTATCGTCGCCAGTGTCTGGTTCTCGCGCTCGATTTTGATCCCCTCTTTCGCCTCAACTGCCTGGTGCAGACCGTCCGACCACCTGCGCCCCGGCATCAGCCTGCCGGTAAATTCATCGACGATTATTACCTGGCCGTCTTTCACCACATAATCAACGTCCCGCTTAAAAAACTCATGCGCTTTTATCGCCTGCAGTATATGATGGCGGTATTCTATTGTCTCCATGTCGTGCAGATTATCTATGCCGAAGTGCCCGGCGGCCCTTTTTTCGCCTTCCTCGGTCATCGACACCGATTTCGCCTTCTCATCAGCCGTGTAATCAACACCTTTAGAGAGGTCGATCTCTTTTCTTTTCGCGTCGATCTCCTCGGATTCGGTGACCCGGCGGCCTTTGAGTTTCTTTGAAATCTCGTTCGCCCGGTAATATTTATCCGTCGACTCCTCCGCCGGCCCCGAGATAATCAAAGGCGTCCGGGCTTCATCAACGAGAATGCTGTCCACCTCATCGACGATCGCGAAATAATGCCGGCGCTGGAACATATCCTCGACCGAATTAGCCATATTGTCGCGCAGGTAATCAAATCCGAATTCGCTGTTAGTCCCGTATACAATGTCGCAGTCATAAGCGCTTTTCTTGTCGCGAAAATCCATGTCATGATAAATAACTCCGACCTTTAAACCCAGGAATTCATAGATCGGGCCCATCCATTCCCGGTCTCTCTTCGCCAGATAATCATTTACCGTGACGATATGAATCCCTTCCCCGGTCAAGGCATTAAGATAAGCGGGCAAAGTCGCCACAAGCGTCTTTCCTTCCCCGGTCGTCATCTCCGCGATATTGCCCTCGTGAAGGACCATGCCGCCTATGAGCTGAACGTCGAAATGCCGCATTTTAAGGGTCCTTTTGCCCGATTCTCTGACTACCGCAAAGGCCTCCGGCAAAATCCCGTCCAAAACAGACCTTTTGAGCTTTACCAACTCCTTATCCTTCTCCTCAAGTTGAATGGTCAGCGCCTTTTTTTCCTCTTCCGATGGTGCCTCTCTTAAAGCTTGTTCCATCTGTGCAAGTTCCTGCTTTTTGTCTTTTACCCCGCTGTGGTACCTCGCCTTGAATTCGGAAGTCTTATTTCGCAGTTCTTCGTCGCTCATCCGCGCTATCGCATCCTCCATCGCATTTATCTTAGCGGCTACCTGCGCCTGGCGCTTAATGATCTTTATCGACGGAAGAGGTATTTCATCATGGATAAAAACACTGACCTTAGGCCGCAATTTATCAATATAGCTTTGGGCTCTTTTAATTATCGCTTTTCTAAAGAGAAAATCGTACATATTGTTACCTGTCTTCCGGTTTTAACTTCAAATATGATTCAATAAATGAATTTATGTCCCCGTCCATGACCTTTTGGACGTTCCCTGTCTCAAATTCGGTGCGATGGTCCTTAACCATCGAATAGGGGTGCATGACATAGCTTCTTATCTGGCTGCCCCATTCTATTTTTTGTTTCTGGCCGTATTCCTTGCTCATCAGCTCTTCCTGGTCTTTCATCTTTTTTTCGTAAATCCGGGATTTCAATATCTTCATCGCCTTTTGCCGATTCTGCAGCTGGGAGCGCTCGTTTTGGCACTGAGAAACTATTCCCGTCGGTATATGCGTGATCCTGACCGCGGAGTCGGTCGTATTCACGCTCTGTCCTCCGGGCCCGGAAGAGCGGTAGATATCGATCCTTAGGTCTTCCTGGTTTAACTGCACCTCGATATCCTCCTCTATCTCCGGTATCACGTCGACCGAGGCGAAGGAAGTGTGCCTCCTTTTATTCGAGTCAAACGGAGAGATCCTTACCAAGCGATGGACACCTTTTTCGCATTTAAGATAACCGTAGGCCATATCGCCCTCGATGCCGATCGTGACATTCTTTATCCCCGCTTCTTCTCCGTATAGGATATCAAGGCTTTTTACCGAGTACCCCTTGTCCTCCGCCCAGCGCACGTACATCCTCAACAGCATGCTCGCCCAGTCGCACGATTCGGTCCCTCCGGCTCCGGCATTAATGCTGAGTATCGCGTTATTTTTATCGAACTGCCCGGAAAGCAGGCTTTGCAGCTCAAGGGTATTGACCTCGGTTTCAACGCCTACGATCTCATCCGATATCTGCTGTTTCATAGCCTCGTCTTCGGCGGATAATTCCAGTAATTCCTTGAGATCCTTGATCTTGCTTTGATTTCGCTCGAAAGGTTCCACGCAATTCTTGAGGTATTTGAGCTCCTTCATTAACTTATTGGCGGAATTTGAATCGTCCCAGAAGTTAGGCTGGTTCATCTTCTCCTGTATCTCCCGCACAGACTTCTCTTTCTGCGGAAGGTCAAAGATACCCCCTCAGCTGGCTAAGCTTTTCTTCGATGGCCTTTATCTTCTCGAACATAAATCCTCTGGTTATTTCGTCTTATAATAGTATCAGTTATAATATCAAAATTAGTTCAAAATACTAGCATTAATTTTCGTCGTGAAAGTAAAGAAATCAAAATTGATTGACCAGCCTGGGCATCAGGGCTTTTAAGAGCTCCCGCCTTTCTTCCTTCCCGGCATTTTTAATATAATCAAATTTATTGCCTTTAGCAAAGTAGAAAAGTTCGGCCGTTTTATTTCTATTATCATAAACGGATTCAATGCCAAGAGTATCAAGAAAAGGGAAATTGTCTTCGTTTATAAAAGCTGAGTCGGAATAATTCTTAATCTCTTTTTCATCTAGTAGAAATAACTTAACGAAGCCTACCGGGCTTAAAATCTCAGCTTGCGCCAAATCATCCTTAAGCTCCGAGCGGCTGAAAATTTCATTTAGCTTAGAATAATCGACGCTTGGTTCTCCCTCCGAAGATACAAGAAGTAAATGCCTTCCGCCTGCGTACCAAGCAGTGGTGTTAGGAAAAACGGACAAAAAAGACCTGGTAATGACCCTTGAGTCAAAATTGCTCTCTCCGGAAAGAGGTATCCACACCGCGGCTATGCCGTTTCTATTTAGATGTCTTTTTATCAGCAAAAAATACTCGCGAGTATAAAATCCGGGGCTCTTTTCGTAAAACAAAGAAGATGACAATGCAATGACGTCATATTTCCTATCCGTAAAATTTAGGTACCTTCGCGGGTCATTCACGATCATCTTGAGCCTGGGATTTTTTAAAACGCCCTTATTCTCCGCTTTAAAATAATCTTGCGCCTTTAAAATACCCCTTTCGGCCTCGACACAGTCCAAAGCGACATCGTATAAAAGAATAGAAGCCGCGGCTTCACCTGTCCCGAAACCAAAAAGCAATATATCCTTTGCATATAGATTCAAAGCCAGCGGTATATGCCCCGTCAGCTTTGCCTCTGCCCTAGAATAAAAATCGGTAGCCCCTATAATGTTAGAATCGGCCTGCAAGGTCCTTTGCGCCTCTACTTCTTTGACTTCCTCTTCCAACACCGAGATAGTATGCCCGGGATAAGCTTTATAATGAAGCAACCTCTGTTCTACCGGCAAGGCCATCCTTCTTTTTCGAGCACGTTCATATTTAAAAAAAGCGCCTTTCTTTTTCATGGTCACATTATCCCTGACAAAAGGAAGTCCCCCGATCCCAAAGAACATGGCAATTATCAAAGACGGATAGATAAGCAGCCTCTCCGGCCCCTTAATATTTATCTTCAAAATATAAGCCGCCGCTAATCCGCAGAGGATACAGCAAAAAGAGAGCATCCCCAGGCTGCCGTGAAGGCCAAAGCAGGGAAGGACTAAATAAACAAAAATCAATACGCCCGCCCCCATACCCAAAAAAGCAAGCGGCAAAATTAGGCCCGTAAACAAAGAATAATATTTTTTCTCTTTTTCGAACATATCATAAGCGCAAGGAATCCCCAGGCCGATAAAAAGAGAGGGAAGGAATATTGATAAAAAAGACAAAATGAAATTAACCTGCCAAAGTTTAAAAGCCGAAACGCTCGATATCATATCTCTTTGCCCATAAAGAAGGCCTTGAGCAATTGACGGGAAAGAATAACATAGAGGAACGGTTACTAGGCAAGCCAACCCGACCCCGATACATGAGAGTACAAGCATTTCTTTGTTATTCAACATCTTTCTTATCTGCGCGTATAAAAAAATACAGCCTATGGCGATGCCCGATAAAAATACCGAGACAGCGCATAGGCTATTGACAACCCGGCTAGGGCTGTAAAAACTTAAGACCCTCAGCCATGTTGTGTGATATCCGGAAACTAAAACACCGCTCAAAAAAAACAAGCTCAGAAGCCATTTATTCCCCTCGATAAGAGCGGATACCGGCCGAGCCGCTTCATGTCCTTTTTCGCTTACATCAGCTTTGACAACAAAGAAAAGAGCTATAAAAACATTTATTAATAATGCGATAAAAGCACTTTGCTCAATGCCCGCAATAGGCATCATGATAAATCCGAAGAATAAACACCCCGTACAAGCGCCCAAAGCGCTCGTCCCAAAGATTAAAGAAACTTCCTTGCCCGGCTCCGAATAGTTTTTGCAGGCAATGTTAATAAAAGCCGATACGGCGCTACCGGCAGCGAAAGTCCCGGGTAAAGATAAAAAGAGTACTAACAATAATTCAGTCGGAAAATACTTTACACAACCCGAAATGGCAAAAAGCTTGCCTGAAAGAGGAATCGGATCCTGTTTCAAAATTGATAAAAGCACAACCCCATATAGGCCGGAAAAAACAACTGATATCCCGAAGAATAATCTCTCCCGGTTAAACTTCTTTGTGAGGCGGGAACAAAAATAACTCCCCAAGCCTATCCCAAAGAAAAAAGACGCTAATATCGAGCAGGAAGACAAAGCGTCCCTTCCCAGGGTAAAAGAAAAACACCTTTGCCAGGCCATCAATAAAGTAAAAGTAGCCGCTGCGAAAAGAAAAGCCAAGAATAATATTATCGTCGGTGGTTTTTTTGCCATATGGGAATAAATCCGACAGGCGGATAATGCGGATTAGCTTATGGCCCGCCTGATACCCTTCAGTTCCAAATCGAAATCATCTTTACTATCGGCATAATACCGGGCAACATCGGCATCGACAACGCCTTGTTTGACCAGCTTGACCAAAGACTGCTTGAATGATTGCATGCCGAAAAGCTTCCCGTCGTCAATATAGTCCTGTATTTCTTTAATCCGGTTCTCCCTGATAAGGCGGGATACGGTCGGGGTGACAACCATAGTCTCATACGCCGGAACGCGGCCAAGCCCTCCGCGGCAAGGTAAAAGGCGCAGGGATATAACGCCCCTTAGAATCATAGACAGCTGGGACCTAACCTCATCATGCAAGTGAGGAGGGAAAAAATTGACCATACGCATTAAAGTCTGGGTCGCGTTTATAGTGTGGAACGTGGTCATGACAAACGCGCCTAATTCGGTCGCGTTTATGACCGCGCGCATTGTCTCTTCGTCGCGGATATTACCGATATAGATTATATCCGGGCTTTGTTGCGTAACATGCTTCAAGGCCGAGGGGAAGTTAGGGACGTCAAAACCGATCTCCCTTTGGTTTATAATACTTTGCTTATCCGCGAAAAGAAATTCTATCGGGTCTTCAATGGTTATGATATGCTTCGAGCTGATCATATTCACGTATTCGATCATACTGGCGATAGCGGTCGATTTCCCGTTACCGGCGGGGCCGCAGACAAGAAGCAGGCCCTTTGACTCCTCGGCAAAAAGTTTGCAAAGCTCAACGGGAAGGTTCAACTCTTCGAATGTTTTTACATGGGTCAATACATGCCTCGCAACAACCGCCGGAGTACCTCTTTGCATGAAAATGTTTACGCGAAACCTCCCTACCCCCGGTTCGTCATGGATAAAATCGACATCATAATTATCGACAAACGTCCTCCGGTGCCTTTCTTCGGTCAAAAGGGTATTGGTTATCTCCAACATGTTTTCCCGGGTCAAATATTCCGACATGATTATCTCGACCGCCCCGTTGATCCTTGCCCGCGGCTTAGCCTTGGTGCGCAAATAAAGGTCCGAAGCTTCCTCTTTTACCATGATTTCCAAGATCTCTCTTAATTTCATGTCTTTCCCGGCTCCTTAAATTGTTTTAATATTTCTTTTTCCTTATTCAGGATAAATTTCTTTCTTCCGTTATGTTTTCCGGCATATCCGCCGAGATTGCCGTCGGATTTAATTACCCGGTGGCAGGGAATTATCAGCGGATACGGGTTTTTCTTTAAAGCCTGCCCTACCGCGCGGACGGCTTTAGGGCAGCCGATTTTCTCGGCGATCCACTTATAGCTTCTGGTACAACCCAAAGGTATTTTAGTCGCTTCTTTTAAAACTTGCCACTGGAATTTAGTAAGTTTGTCTTTCTTTTTAAACTTCATTTATACCCCAATCTTAAAAACATTTTTTGACCTGAGCTTCCGGTGATACCCCAAAGCAAAGCGGTGGGCCTCGTCCCTCACTCTTTGCAGAAGCTGCAATCCCAAAGAATCCGGGGGCATTTTAACGGGACGCGATTTGTTAGGCAAATATATCTCTTCTTCCTGTTTAGCCAAAGAAACCATGGGAACATTCAATTCCAGGGCCGCTAATTCTTTTTGCGCCGCGGAAAGCTGGCCCTTGCCACCGTCGATAACGATCAAATCAGGGAGAAGGCCTTTTTCTTCTTTGACCCTCTTATATCTCCGTCGAACAACTTCGGATATCATCTTATAATCATCTATCCCCTCGGTTTCCCTTATCCTGAAACGCCGGTAGTTTGATTTATCAGGCTTACCGTTAAAAAAAGATACCATCGAACCCGCCGATTGAGCGCCCATTGTATTTGAAATATCAAAAGCCTCTATCCTCAGCGGGGAATTTTTAAGCCCTAAAACCATTTTTAGCTGTTCCGCTTCCTTATAATAGTTCATGTCCTTGGCGCCCGAATACAAGGCCCCTAAAGCGAGCATTTGATTCCTTGCCTTAGCCGCCAGTTCAAAATCTTCATTTTGCGCGGCTTTATCCATTTCTTTACTCAACCCGCGGTAAAGGTCGTCCTTCTTTCCCTCAAGGATCAAAGATATTTTTTTAACGATCATCTTGTATTCTTCTTTAGAAACCTTCCCCTCGCAGGGCCCGTCGCATAGGCCGAGATGATGATCGAGGCACACCTTCCCGGGAAGAGCTTTGCAGCTTCGGAAATGAAAGATCTTCCTTATCAAAGACAGGGCTTCTCTGGCTAAGCGCGGCTCGGTATAAGGCCCGAAATATTTGCTTGTCTTGTTTTTTTTCCTGGGACGTGATAAAAAAATCCGCGGGAATTCATCTCCTGTAATTTCAATGTAAGGAAAACTCTTATCATCCCTCAGGTCGATATTATACTTCGGAGCGTATTTCTTTATCAGGCTCGCTTCTAAAATAAGCGCTTCAGCCTCGGAGGATGTTTCAATGAAATCGACGTAAGAGATATCGGCGGCCAACTTACCGGTCTTGGGGTCAGGATGATTTTCCTTAAAATAAGATTGCACCCTCCGCCGTAAATTAACCGCTTTTCCGACATAGATTACTTGCCTCTGTTTGCTTTTCATCAGATAAACCCCGCAAACAAGAGGTATTTTGAGGATCGTTTCTTTTAGGCTCATAAATCAGGGCAGCTTTAAAAATCGCTTAATAGTATTCGCCTGCTCAATTTTCAGGGAAAGAGAAATGATGAAATATAATATCAAAACGGAAGTTCCGCAAAAAATTATATACCAAATATCATTTTTTATCGTTACCGCCTTCAAAAGCAAAAACACAACCGAGCCGCAAACCAATACCGCAATAAGGTTCTTGAACAAAAACTTCCGTATCGCTGTGCCGGTTTCCCCGTGCCTGCGATCAAACTCCCTTAAAAGCATGTGAAAATTAAAAATGCTCGATATTGCACTCGCTAAAGATATCCCGGCAATTTTAAAAGGCCACATAAAAATAAAAACCAACACCGTATTCAAAGCCAAGCTCCAGGCGGCTATTTTAACGGGTGTTTTCGTATCCTGCATAGAATGAAAAGCGGAAGCTATTAAACGATTCGCGCTAAAAGCAAACAATCCGATAACATAAAAAGAAAGGGCTGATCCGGTAATATAAGTCGAATATCTGTTGAATTCACCCCGCTCGAACAATACCCTGATAAGCGGATAAGCGGTAAACATTATTATTAATGTTATCGGCAGCATCAGGAATATCATGTTCTCAACGGAGAAAATAAGGGCGTTTTGAAAGGATTTTTTATCATCCTTAATATGCAAATCGGAAAGAGTGGGCAATATGGCCGCCGCCAAAGAAGTGCTGAAAACACCCAGAGGCAGCTGAACAATGCGGTTGGAATAATATAGCGCGGAAACTCCACCCGGGCCGACCCAAAAGAACAAAGAAGCGCAAAGCGTATCGACAAAAACATTGAGCTGATAAACGCTTGTACCGATTAGGCGCGGGGCTAAAAGCCTTCCGATCTTTTTTGCCCCGGAATGAGCCAAGGAAAGCGGTATTTGGAGCCTAAAACCTTTTTTATAAAGATCCGGCAACAGGGCCAAAAGCTGCAGTATCCCTCCTATCAATATGCCCAGAGATAAAACATAAACCGGTTCTGTTTTTATGAATCTTGCCGCGACCGCGCTGACGATTATTGAAATGTTCAGCAGGCACGGGCTGAAAGAGGCGGCGGAAAAAGACCGGAAAGATATTAGAACAGCCCCCAAGTAAGCGGCCAAGCCGATGAGGATCAAATACGGAAACAATACCACGGTCAAATCGGCTGCCAGGCTCAATTTTCCCGGATCGGCAATAAATCCGGGGGCAAGCATTTTTACGATTTGGCCAGAAAAAGCAATTCCTAAAACCGTCACTGCGGATAAGCCGATAAAAAACAAGACCAGAACAACATTAACCAATCGCCAAAAATCTTCTTTAGCCTCTTTTTGTTTGTGTTCCGATAAAACGGGGATAACCGCCGAATTCGCCGCCCCTTCACCTATTAAATCGCGGAACATATTCGGTATCCTCCATGCGACAAAAAAAGCTTCCCCCTTAAATCCGGTACCCAATAGTCCGGCAAAGATAATATCACGGATAAAACCCAACAACCTCGAGGACAATATACCGCAGGAAACAACCGCCGATGACTTCATGATCTGCCGGTGTATAGATTTATCAGTTGACATATAAAAACCTTTTTGCTATATTTACACTCTCAATGAAAGGAGCACTAAGTGCCACAAAGAAAAGCCGGAATAAAAGATCTAAGAAAGAATTACCGCAAACAGATGCACAACTTAGATATTAAGTCGGACCTAAAGCATACTATTAAGCAGTTTTTAGCTTCGGTGAACGAGAAGAACAAAGACTCAGCGCAAGCTAACCTGAAGCTGGTTTATAAGAAATTGGATAAAGCCGCCAAGCGTAAAATGCTCAAAGTCAACACCGCATCCCGCCGCAAATCCCGTTATGCTAGATTGCTAGCGACGATAGCTTAACCACTAAAATCTCTACCGCTTCTGTCGGGGCTAAACCGCTTGAACCGCCGCGTTTAATGCTATGATCCGCTTTTTGTATCGCCTCTAATCCGTCTATATAACCTGATTTTGGTATTTTTCTTTTTATTTCGTTGGTCCAGGACCAGATAAGCGCCCCTATTACCGAGGCCGGGGCCTCACCGCAAGAAAATAACTCATTAAGGATTTCCAAAGCCCTAGGCGCATCCCCTTTTTCGATCGCCCTTCCGACCTCAAAGGCGTCCGGCGCTTTCTTTATTCCGCATTCTATGGTTTTAGCCTTGATTCTTAGGGCTGACAAGAAAGAGTTTTTTTTATCGTAACCGAAAAAATCCAAAATAACATCGGCTTTTTTGTTCTGGTCATCAAAGTAATTTAAAAGTATCTGCCGGCACTGAACATCCGCGGCCTTCTTTGCTCCGAGCTTCTCAATACCCCTAATCACAACAAGCCGCTTTTCGGAAATCGCCGGAAGGGAGACTAAAGATTTCTTTAATTCGGCGGGTTCGAGCTTTGGAAAACGCAAGACTTCATAATCAAAATTGAGGATGCCGGGGGAGGAAAAAACCTTATCTTTAAACTCCGAAATTATCTTATCCTTCTCGGAATTATCTTCTCCTATCAGTAAATATACCATCTTCGCATATTACCAGTTTTCGATTGTTCTCTCGACTATTCTTCTGGCCAGGTCGGTTATTGCGCCGGAAATCGCGGTTTCTTCGCTCGTAGCTTTAACCCCCGTGACAAAATAAGATTTCTCCCCCGCGAAATTCGTTTCCGTCCATAAAACATTGCCGTTTCGATTATCCTTGAGCTCCAGATCCGCCGTTACCCTGACCAAGTATTCCTCAACATCGTCGTTATCGGTGTAACGCAGGCCTTCTCTTTCATAATTCTTCAAACTTCCTTTTAACACCAAATCTGCCTCCGCCTCTGGGCCGACCCGCAGATTTCCGTCAAATTGATATCGCGATATGACCTCGTTCCTGAGCTTAACCTCCAACAAAGGCAAGTAGATGTTTCTATTGCCGTCTGAAGTAAAATCAACCTTGTTCTCAAAGGAATCGACATAAACGGTGCGAAGACTGCCGCTTAGGTTTGATTTCGTCGTGTAGCCGCATCCTATAAAAAACAATAAAAAAAAAGCGGGAAATAGGCTAAAAAGTCGGGCTTTCATTTCTTCCCCTGAGTTATAGTTTGAATTCGCTCTAAAGCTTTTGCCGCCCATTTTGTGTTTTGATAATTATCCGCGACTATTCTGTAGTATATTTTAGCCGACTCAAATTGTTTCTGCTTTTCATAGAACTGGGCGATAATAAAATTACTTTCCGCTTCTTTTTCCTTTAATTTAAGAATATTTTGCTGGGCCTGTTCGGACAAATCAGCTTCGGGGTAGCTTTCGGAGGCCTCTTCGAGCTCTTTTAACGCGTTCTCGGTCACTTTCTGGTCGTAAGGGGCTTCCGTCGATCTTTTCGTGTCCGCCAAAGCGATCTGGTATTTACCTAACTTTGCTTCCTCGCTTGCCGGATAATCATTGATCAGCTTTTCAAACTCATCGCGCGATTCCTGGTAGAGGCCTTTCTCAAGAAGATATAGCCCTATCTTATACTGCGAGGCGGGCGCGTATTTGCTGTATGGTGAATTCTTAATAACAGCCCTCAAGATCTCGATCGGGTCATAATCCCTTCCCAGCATAAAATCCTTAAAACCGCTTTTACCAAGCTTGCCGTCCAAAAGTTTCAAACCCAGATTATACTGCTTTTCAACTATCTCTCCCGATCTCTCGCTAAAAGGGTATTTGTCTATTACCAGCTGATACTCTTTGAAAGCTTCAAACAGTTTTTTCTGCTCCTCCAGGCTGCGGGCTACAAAAAATTGCGCTTCCGGAGCCTCGACAGCTTTAGGAAAATGCCTGATAAGCTTGCGGAATTCCCTGACAGCTTCGTCATATTTTCCGGAGTTAAATAATTCCGTTCCGAAAGACAGTTGTTCAAAAGGGGTGTCCTTGACCGCGTACTTCGGGTTGACCCATTTGTTTGTTTCCGGGGTCCATATCCAAAAAGCGTGGCAAACAGAACCGAACAGGAAGCTAAGTAATATTAATATGAGTATATTTATAGTCTTATTCATCATCGCCAACTTTATCATAGTGCGGCCCCTTTGTCAAATCATCTGCCCGGTATCTTTAAGCGGAATGTTTTGTTTTCTATTTAGCCGTTTTATCAGCCACAATATCAAAAGGACAATTAAATAGCTGATAAACAATTGGAACTTATCAAAGCCTTTAAGCTTGATATAGGCAAAAGGGATCTTACTCAAGAGAAATACCGACCCCACCATTAAATTCAGGGAGATTTTGACCAACACCGCCACAATCGATGCCAGCCAAGGGTTAAGGAAAGAAACCAACAGCAAAGCAACCCCCAGTACAAGCAAAACATAGGATATCGGCACGGCAATAAGATTAGCTAAAATCGTTACCGGAGTGATTATCCTGAAACAATAAGCGATCAACCCCAAAACAGAGAGCCAAACAGCTACAGACAAGCTTATGCTTTCAATGACTGCCCTGCTAAAAATTCCCTGCGCCCGCACCTTCGCAAGAATCAAGGAATGTATCTCCGGAAAAAACAAAATGATCGCCAGGACACAGATAAAAGAAAGCTGAAATCCCGCATCAAAAATATTAAAAGGGTTAAACAACAAAATAATGAACCCGGATAAAAACAAGCTGTTTAAAATATCGCTGTCTTTCTCGATTATCAGCCCGATCAAAATAACGCAGATCATTATCGTTGCCCTTACAACCGAAGGGCGGGATTGCGCGATCTGGCAGTAGCACAAGACAGCTAGGATCGTCAGCAAATAGCTTATCCTTCTATCCAAAGGGAACATTTTCAAAATAAAAAGGACAACCGAAGAAACAATAACAACATGCAGCCCGCTTATCGCCAATATATGGACGGTTCCGGTCCTAACAAATAGCTCATCGATTATTTTAGGGCGGCTGGTACGGTCGCCCAGCAAGAAATCGCGCATAATAGCCGATTCATTCGCCGTCAGGAATTGATCCAATTTTTCTTTTAGGGCATTGCGCAGTTTGTAGATTTTAGCCGAAAAAGGATTGGCCGCTTTTACCCCAACCCTTTGCGGAGGATTAATTTTCTTAACACTGCAAATAAGCCTGATACCGCGGTGCCTCAGATAATCGCGGTAAGAAAATACATTGTCGTCGAAATATTCAAAAGGCTCGTGAAGCTTGCCTTTTACGATTATTTGGTCCCCGAAAGAGAAATCTACATGCGAGAAAATATTCACCAATATTGTACCGGACACCTTTTTATCCCCCCATGAGGTTCGGGCCCTAAGAACTCGCAGGGCAAAAGAGGTTTTGGTGCCGCTTCTGAATTTTACGCTGGAAGGGTCAGTGGTAATAACACCCTCAACTGTCGCCTCCCTCCCGAAGAAATGGCTAGATGAGCGGTATATATCATCCGGGGATAACATCTTCCTGTCCTGAATATAAATAAATCCGGCCAAAACAAAATATAAGCCCAGTGCCAGATCAAATGCTTTAGGAAAACCCCGCAGGAAAAAACACAAAACCGTAAGGCAAAATGCCGCGGGCAAAATAAATCCCGGCGACGCGGAAAAATGTTCTCCGGCAATAATTCCGAAGGCAAAAGCGATAAAAATAACCATAAAAGGCCTATGGGACTTTTTCCCCATCTTTTATCTCCAAGAAATCGACGAATTTAGTAAAGTTTTTCTCCCTTATGCCTTTTATACCTTTCAATTCTTCGAGGTTTGTAAAAGCCCCTTTGTCTTCCCTGTAACGTAAAATCGCCTCGGCGGTATAATTTCCTATATAGGGGAGGTCAATCAACTCCTGTTTTGTCGCGGTGTTGATGTCAAGTTTATTAATTAGCCGGTCGCCGTCAACTAAATTGACGATATCCCTCAAGGCAGGATGTTCTTTAAGCAGGATATCGGCGGTTATTCCGCATAACAAGCCGAAGCAGACACAAAAGAGAAAAATCCTTTCTTGTTTGTTCAAGAAAAACATTATTAGATAAGATCCTTCTTGGGAGGGAAATCGAGCGAGATAATTTCCTAAGAAAAAAGGGGGTTAGATTACTAAATTCACCAGCTTGCCCGGCACATAAATAAACTTCCGCACCGGCTTGTCCTGAATAAAATCTTTAACCTTTCCGTCGGATAAAACAAACTGCTTTAGTTTTTCTTCCGAGATATCGGCTGAGACATCCAGCTTCGCGCGCAATTTGCCGTTTATCTGCACAACAACTTGAATCGACTCCTGCGCCAAAGACGCTTCATTATATTCCGGCCAAAGGGAGAATGCAACTGTCTTTTCTTTGCCGCCCAAGGCTTGCCAAAGCTCCTCGGAGAAATGCGGCACAAAAGGCGCCAGCAAAAGAGTCATCGTCCGAACTGAAAGGTTCAATATCGCTTGCTTGCGAGCGTCATCGTCGGTAACTTTATATTTATCGATCGCGTTCATAAAAATCATAATTGAGCTTATCGCTGTATTGAATTTCAATCCGACCGAGAGATCTTCTGTTACCTTCTTTATAGTTGCATTCCTGATACGCTCAAACTCTTTGTCTTCCTTATCTAATTCGGACGGGAGATTAAATCCGGCTTCTTTTTTGAATTTATATTCGACCAAATTCCAGACGCGATTGAGGAAACGCCACGAACCGTCGATAGCGCTGTCATTCCATTCCAGCTGGTCCTCGGGCGGCGCTGCGAAAAGAATAAATAGCCTTAGCGAATCAGCCCCGTATTTATCGATTATCAGATCCGGGTCAACTACGTTTCCCTTCGATTTTGACATGACCTCCGCGTCTTTTAAAACCATCCCCTGGGTTAACAGCCGGGTAAAAGGCTCGTCGAAAGCGATCATCCCCAGGTCCTTGAAGAACTTGGTAAAAAAGCGCGAATATAAAAGGTGTAAAATGGCGTGTTCTATACCGCCGATATACTGATCGACGGGCATCCAATACGCGGCTTCTTTTTTATCAAATACTTGGGCCCCGTTTCGCGCGGAGCAATAGCGCAGGAAATACCAGGACGAATCAAAGAACGTCGCCATGGTATCGGTTTCCCGCCGAGCTTCTCCCTTGCATTCCGGGCAAGGAACGATAACAAATTCTTTCACATAATTTAACGGGCTTCCTCCTTCGCCGGTAATCCTTATTTTGGCGGGAAGTTCGACCGGCAGGTCTTTTTCCGGCACCGGGACCGTGCCGCATTTGGGGCAATAAATTACGGGGATAGGGGTCCCCCAATATCTCTGGCGGGATATCAGCCAATCCCTTAATCGCCAATGGACGGAGACTTTGCCGATTTTATCCTCTTCCATCCAGGAACCGATCTTTTCTATCGCCTTAATATTATTCAACCCATCAAACTGTTTGGAGTTAACCAATGCTCCTTCGTCGACGAAAGCCTGCTCGAGTTCGTTTTCCTTTAAATCGCGGCGCTTGGGGTCTTCGATAACAATCCTTAAAGGAAGCTTATATTCCTTTGCAAAAATAAAATCCCTCTGGTCGTGTGCCGGAACCGCCATGATCGCTCCCGTTCCGTAATCCATCAAAACATAATCAGCCAGCCAAATCGGAACAGCTTCGTTATTGACCGGATTAATTGCATACCTTCCGGTAAAAATACCCTGCTTTTTATTCCCGGCCGAAGCTCTTTCGGTTTTGCTTTCTTTTTTAACCTTATCGATAAATTGCCTGACGTCTTGCTCATTCTTACTTCCTTTGATCAATTTATCGACCAAAGGATGCTCCGGGGCCAAGACAACATAAGTGCAGCCGAAAATCGTATCGGGGCGGGTGGTGAAAACCGTAAGGGGCTCATTAGTGTCTTTTTCCCGGAAACAGATATCGACGCCAAAACTTTTGCCGATCCAATTAGATTGCATGGCAATCACCCGAGAGGGCCATTTATCTAAAGTTTTTAGGTCGTCCAAAAGCCTCTCGCTGTAGGCAGTTATCTTTAAATACCATTGATCCAAGTCCTTTTGCTCGACTTTTGCCTTGCACCTCCAGCATTCCTCGTTGATAACTTCCTCATTGGCGAGCGTCGTATCACAGCTCGGGCACCAATTAACGAAAGAAGATTTTTTATAAGCCAAGCCGCGCTCAAGCATCTTAAGGAATATCCACTGATTCCATTTATAATATTCCTTGTCGCAGGTGGCGAATTCCCTGTCCCAGTCATATGAAAAACCCATCTTAGTTAAACCCTCGCGCATATCGCTTATACAGCTATATGTCCAGGAAGACGGGTCGACGCCTCTTTTTATGGCGGCATTCTCCGCCGGCTGCCCGAAGGCATCATAACCCATCGGATGAAGGACGTTAAAACCCTGCATCATTTTAAAACGGGCGACCACATCGGTTATCGTATAATTGCGCACGTGGCCCATGTGGATCTTTCCCGACGGATAAGGAAACATCTCGAGGACATAATATTTCGGTTTATCTCCGAAGATTTCGGCTTTGAAGGTTTTGTTATCCCTCCAGAACTCCTGCCATTTCTTTTCTATTCTTTTAATTTCGTGGATGGTATAAGGCATAAAAATACTTTCTGTCCTTGCGAGCGACTCTTTTTCGCCTTAGCGAAGCAATCTGACCACGTTTTTGTGGTCATACTGAGCGAAGCGAAGGATCTATTATGAGATCCTTCACTCGCTTTGCTCGTTCAGGACGACAAAAAACGCCGGATTGCTTCGTCACTTCGTTCCTCGCAATGACTTTTTAAAAATTTAAAAGGGAATAGCTTAAATTCCAAACTATTCCCTTTTACAAAACTACTAGATTATAGCTACAACGCTCGGTTGAAAGCAACTTATTTTTGGCAGATGACCACTTCCGGCTTGTCCGCTTCGCTTTTATCGACCGTAAGGGTATGATAAGTGCTGTCTACCTTATAATAATCCATGCCGCGCTCGATATACTGCATATCGATCTTCTTCGGTTCAAAAAACTTTTTGCAGATATCAACAGCGGTTGAATTGGCGAACTTCTTACAACAGTACACGTCAACCGAGATAAAATCAGTCGGAGAAAGCGTGTGGATGACTATAGAGCTTTCGATCAAAGGCGCCCATCCCGAAAGCCCGGCCTTATCGGGAAAACGTACCGCATCGCTCCTAAAAATACTCGGCGGAGACTGCTTCTCCATGCCGAGGGCTGATACGATATCATCAAGGAATTGATAACACAAAGACAAATCCTCGCAGACACCCTTTTTACATCCGTAGAGATCCAACAACAGCTGATAACCAAACGCTTTCTGGTTCATTTAAACCTCACACTCGCTTTCGTAATTTGTTTGTTGATTACAATAGTAATTATATAATATTCAAAATGAATTAACATAAATAATTTAAATTATTTTCTACTTTAATCCGGTAAAAATGAAGATTAATAATATCAAAAATATTATAAAATACCAAATGATTTTTTTGTTTTGATATCTAATCCGCCCGATAAATCCTCGTCCAGCTTTTCCTAAACTCTCCCCGCAGAAATGGCACAAGAGCGCATCCTCATCATAAATAACGTTTTTACAGTTCGGACAAATATATTCGGGCATCGCCTAGCTCCGGGCTCTTTGATTTAGTTTGCTTTTTCCCGTAAAGTGTTTTAATATTACTTCTATTAAAATCGATTAAGTAACAATATGAAGATTATCATAAACGGAAAAGAAAAACAACTTCTGGGCCCGAATAATTTGGCGAACGCGATCAAAGAATCATGCACTGATCCGGAGCATGTCATTTCGGAGGTGAACGGCAAGATCATCAGATCCGAAAACTGGGAAAATTTCAGCCTTCAAGAGAACGATAAAATCGAGCTCGTAACTTTCGTCGGAGGCGGTTAGGCATGGAAAACGTCAGAAATAATCCGGCAGAAAATGTCGACGATAAGCCGCTTATTATCGCCGATACGATCTTCAATAACCGGTTTTTCCTGGGAACCGGCAAATTCAAAAGCAAACAGGAATTGGAAACCTGTATTAAAAAAACAGGGATCGAGATCGTCACAGTCGCCCTTCGCCGCATCGACCTGGAGCGGCACGAAGAAAACATCCTGGAATATATTCCGCATAGCGTGAAACTTCTAGTCAATACCTCAGGGGCGAGGAACGCCGAGGAAGCAATACGTATCGCCAGGATTTCCAAAGAAGCCGGATACGGGAATTGGGTCAAGATAGAAATAATGAACGATTCCAAATACCTTTTGCCCGACAATAACGAGACGATCAAGGCAACCGAAATATTATCCAAAGAAGGCTTTGTCGTCCTCCCATACATGTTCCCCGACCTTTACGCCGCGCGCGAGCTTGTAAAAGCAGGAGCGGCAACCGTTATGCCTTTGGGTTCTTTTATCGGCAGCAATCAAGGGCTTAAGGCGGAGGAATTTATTAAAGTTTTGATCAATGAAATTGATTTGCCTATTATCGTCGATGCGGGAATAGGCTCGCCTTCCCAAGCCGCATATGCCATGGAAATAGGCGCGGATGCTGTTTTGGTTAATACGGCAATCGCGACGGCTTCCGACCCGGTTTCTATCGCCCGGGCATTTTCGCTAGCCGTCGAAGCCGGCCGCTTGGCTTATTTAGGGAAGCTTCCCAAAGAAAAAAACAAAGGCAATGCCTCATCCCCTTTAAGCGGGTTTCTATACGAATAAATTTTCGAATAAATTCCTATGGCTGAACTAAGAAAAATTATCGTATCCCCTGATTTATACACAAAGGAATATTATCTATCCGACTGCGAAGGCCACCGGGAATATTTTTCGGGGCTGGACAATGCAACTCACCCTCTATATAAAATGGCTCTCGAGATAGCAGATATAAAACACAGCGAATCAGTGCTGGATATAGGCTGCGGAAGAGGCGAGCTTGTCTTCTACAGCGTCATGAAAGGGGCAAAGGCGATCGGGCTGGATTACAGCAAAGACGCGATAGAAATCGCCAAAGAGACGATCAAAAAGCTCCCGGTTGATTTGCAAGACAAAGCTGAAGCCTACTGCGCCGACGCTACAGATTATGTTTTCAACCGCAAGCTCGACGTTGTTTTCATGCTCGAGGTTGCCGAACATATGCACGACTGGCAACTGGAAAAACTTCTTTCCTGCCTTGGCGGTTTATTGTCCGATAAGGGACGCATCATAATCATCACCCCTAATTACTATTACGAAAAATACCTCCAGCCGTTAAAAAGATTTCTTGATATCCCTTTTCAAATGATCAAATGGCCGCTTCGGATATTCCGCGGCAAATACAAATACTCCGGATTCGGGGATATTATGCATAAGATCTTCGGACGGATAATAATAAACCGGGGAGAAACGCATAAAAAAAGGCATTGTAATATCACAACCCCTGCTCGGCTTAAGAGGCTTTTAAAGGATTTTGACGCTTCTGTTTACTGCCATGACCCGTCGGTTGCGCCGATAAGCCTGCTTTTAAAACATTGGTGGGGGCTTCACGTGATCGCCATAGCCCGAAAGAAGCAATGTTAACCATTAAAGAAATAAAAAATATCCTTTTAAATAGCGACCGCCTTTTAACCGAGAAGCTTGCCGGGGAAGCCAAGTCTATCACCGAACAATTCTTCGGAAGGACTATTTCTCTTTATACGCCCATTTATCTTTCTAATTATTGCAGCAGCCATTGCACCTATTGCGGTTTTAACAGCCACAACAAAATAAAACGGATAAAATTATCCCTAGAGGAAATGCGCCGGGAAATGGAGAAGGTATCCGCAACCGGTATTGAACACATCCTGCTTCTTACCGGAGAATCCTACGAAGCCACCCCGCTCGAATATTTAAAGGCCGCGGTCAATGCCGCCAAGGAATATTTTTCCGTAATTTCCCTCGAAGTTCACCCCATGGAAACAGCTGAATACCGGGAGCTTTTTTCAAGCGGAGTCGACGGCATTACTATTTATCAGGAAACTTACGATTCTATACGCTACAAAGAAGTGCATTTATCCGGGAAAAAAAGCGATTATAACTTTAGGCTCAACGCTCCCGAGCGGGCGGCCGCAGCCGGAATGCGCTATATAACTTTAGGCATACTGCTCGGCCTGTCGGATGCGGCCGAGGACCTTTTAGAGCTTTTCCGCCATTTGGAATATATGGAAAAAACTTATCCCGGGGTTGAATACAGCCTCTCTTTCCCCCGCTTAAGGAATATCAAAGGAAAAGAATTCGCCCGCTCGGATATAGACGATATAACACTGTTTAAAATAATCTGCCTAGCCCGAATAAATTTCCCCAGAGTAGGAATAAACCTCTCAACCCGGGAAAATCAAAATATGCGCGACAATCTTTTGGGGATAGGCGTAACCCGCATGTCCGCCGGCTCGAACACTTCCGTCGGAGGGTATGATATTAATCCCGCAAATTCGCAAGAACCGCAATTTGACATTAAAGACAGCCGTTCGGCCGAAGCAATAATGGCTTTGCTTAAGGCAAAAGGCTTTGATCCGATTCTTACCGACTGGCGGTCAATTAACCGGCAACAATAAACAATGAACTCTTTCGAAAATAATTTACTTAAATACTTAACGAAGAAACAGCTCGGGGAAATTCAAAGGGTTAAACTCGGCATAGGCGGCGCCGGGGGATTGGGCTCGAATATCGCGATAATGCTTATCCGCAGCGGCTTTAGGAATCTCGAGGTCATCGACAAAGATAAAATCGATTTCTCAAATCTTAACCGCCAGCAATACTTCTTTAAGGAAATCGGCAAGCCAAAAGTTAAAGTGCTTAAAAAGAGGCTGCTCGATATTAATCCTTCCTCCGAAATTAAAATTTATCAAAAAGAATGGTCGGCAAAAGACGGAAATCTTTACTTTGTTGATTGTGATATCGTGATCGAAGCGTTTGACAATGCTAAATATAAGCGGGACTTCGTGGAATTTTATCAGGATAAAGCGAAATTTGTTATCAGCGGAAACGGCTTGGCGGGAATTTCGGGAAACTTCCCGCTTTGCATGAGAAGGGTCGGTAATATTTTCTTCGCCGGAGACGGTAAGACCGGTGTAGATAAAAACAACCCTCCCCTCGCGCCACGTGTCACCCTCTGCGCGGCTTTGATGGCGGAAACAGCCCTTAAATTGGCATTACAAGATTAGGGTGTCTTCGTCATCCTGAGCAACGCGAAGGATATCTAATGACATAATATAACTATTTGGAGATTCTTCCCCTTCGACAAGCTCAGGGTCAGAATGACGGGAAAATGCCGTTTTGCAAAAGGCCGATAGTATATTCTAAGCTTTTCTTTTCCTCCAGAAAAGCAAAAAAATAAACGCCAAAAGGCAATAAGCGAAGCTTAAATACATTACCTGCGGGTTCCGGGTAAGGTATTCATTTAGCTTAACCGGGTTTAAAACTACGTCTAAGCCCAGGGTAAGGAAAAACTGAATAAAGAATATTCTCGGAAGCGATGCTACGGCAGATATCAAAAAATATTTACCTAAGCCGATCTTAGTCAAGCCCATCCCCAAATCAAGAAAACGAAAAGGCACAATAGGGAAAAGCCTTAAGAAGAATATGCTCCAAAAACCGCTTTGCGATAAATAATCGTCGATCTTTTGCATCTTCCCCTTTAGCCTAAGGGCGATATAATCCCTGCCCAGCCGCCGGCTGAAAGTAAAAAGGACTATTAAATTTACCATCTCCGCGGCATAAACAAAAGCGGTGCTGATATAAGCTCCGTAAATAAGCGCCGCGATTATTTTAAAAACATCTTTCGGCCCGATAAGGACGATAAATGTGAGCGTAACATAAGAAACAATGAAGATCACCCCTGACGCCCATAACGGCAAGCTATCCAGATATTGCTTAAAACCGCTTAGGTCGACGCGAAAAAATATTCCCAGGGCTATCCATACCGCAAGGACAATTAAGAAAACAATGAACTTCCTATTTGTCATTCTTACCCTTTCTCCCGCTTCTCTCCCGGCTGAGTTTTTTTAAATAAATCATCAAGATAGAAATAGCCGCCGGGGTCACTCCCGATATGCGGTTGGCCTGCCCTAAGTTTTCCGGAAGATGAAACTTTAATTTCTGCCTTATTTCATTGGAAAGGTTCGGCACCTCGTCATAATTAAGGGCCGCCGGTATTTTTATATTCTCAATATGCCGGAATTTCTCGACATCTTTCAACTGCCGGGCGATAAAGCCTTCATACTTTGTTTCGTATTCTATCTGTTCGGTTATCTCTTTTTCTTCTTCGGATAATCTTTCGTCGATTTTTCCCAGCATTTCCCAACCGACTTCCGGGCGCTTGAGCAAAGAATAAAGAGTCGGAGGCTGCCGCAAGGCATTGCCGTTTATCTTCTCTAATTCCTGATTAAGCAGCTTGAGGTTACCCGGCCTGGTTTGCTTTAAATATTCTATAGTGCTTTTTATTTTCTCATATTTCCGCTTAATCCTATCGTATTCCTTAGGGGATATTAACCCGAACTTTTTCGCATATTCGCACATCCTTTTATCCGCATTATCCTCTCGGACAAGAAGGCGGTACTCGACCCGAGATGTGAACATCCGATAAGGCTCCTCTGTGCCCTTGGTCACCAGGTCATCTATAAGAACCCCGATATAAGACTCATCGCGGGCCAAAGTAAAAGGCTCTTTGCCTAAAACGCTTAAAGCGGCGTTTATCCCGGCGACTATCCCCTGGCCGGCCGCCTCCTCATAGCCGGTTGTGCCGTTTAATTGTCCGGCCAGAAATAAATTCTTTACCGCCTTGGTTTCAAGGGTGTGTTTCAATCCCGTCGGAGGGATAACACCGTGCTCGATGGAATAACCGTAACGGGTTATCTTGGCTTTCTCGAGCCCTTTTATAGTGCGCACAAACTCCTCCTGCACCTCGGCCGGTAACCCCGTCGAGATGCCGTTTGGATAATAAAGGTCTGTGTCCAGCCCCTCGGGCTCTAAAAACACCTGATGGCTTTTTTTGTCTGCGAATTTCTTTAGTTTATCTTCTATCGACGGGCAATACCTCACCCCCGTCGCGTTGATCTGGCCGGAATACATCGGAGATAAATGCATATTGGCCTTGATTATTTCGTGAGTTTTGGCCGTTGTGTGCGTTATATAACAGGGAAGGAGTTTTTGTTCTTTGGGTATTTCCTTTGTCTTAAACGAAAAAGGGGCCGGCGGAGCATCTGAAACCTGCTCTTCGAGCTTGCTGAAATCTATCGTCTTACCGTCGAGGCGGGGCGGGGTGCCGGTCTTAAAATAAACCATCTTTAGGCCGATATCGCGCACGGACTTAGCCAATTCCGTGGAATTCGGCTCATTGATACGCCCGCCGGGCGTGATCGCGGGACCGACGTGGATTCTTCCGTCGAGAAATGTGCCGGCGGCGATCACCAGAACACGGCAAAATATATTTTCCCCTTTTAAAGTCGAGATACTTTTTACGCAACCGTTTTTTACGCTTATCCCGGAAACCTGATCTTCAAGGAAATTCAGATAATTTTGTTCCCTAATAAGTCGCTGCATAAATTGGCGATAAAGCTTGCGGTCGGCCTGGGCGCGGGAAGAGCGCACCGCCTGCCCTTTCGAGGAATTTAACTGGCGAAATTGTATGCCGGAGTTATCGGTGACAATTCCCATCGCGCCGCCTAAGGCGTCAATTTCTTTTACCAGCTGTCCCTTGCCCACTCCGCCTATAGCCGGGTTGCAGCTCATCTCGCCTATCGTATCAAAGCGAAGATTGACCAAAAGAGTTTGGCAGCCCATTCGGCTCGCGGCTAAGGCGGCCTCGCAACCGGCATGGCCCGCGCCTATTACTATAATATCGTATTCTTTATTCATACTTTTTTAGTCAATGACTTCTTTACATCGTCGAAGAATAAACATAGCTGGAAAATGTCCTTCTGTCAAGAACTGCGTCCTTTGCCGGTAATCTTGTGATTTTAAGAATTAAGAATCTATCGAATATTAACTTCTGGGAGCGGAACAGGACTCGCGGATAATAAGTTTTGGAGGCAGGATTTCTTTGGCTCTTCCTTTATGTTTTTCGTTTACTATCTGATGCAAAATCTTTACCGCCTGTTCGGCCATTTCGAACAAAGGCTGTTTGACGGTGGTTAATCCGATCGAGCTGTAAAGGCAGGCCGGGCTGTCGTCAAAACCGACTATCGATAATTCATCCGGGATCTTTATACCCAATTCTATAGCGACTGTCATCGCCTCTAACGCCATATCATCGCTGCAGGCAAAAACCGCCGTCGGGCGGTTAGGCAAGGCAAATAACTTCTCGGCGGCGGAATGGGCCGAGCGCCTCGAATAATCCCCTTCATATATATTCTCCGGAGCCAATTGGATTTTCCTGGCCTCCAGCTCTTTCTTGAAACCCGCAAGGCGAAAAGCCCCGGCTTGCGTGCTTAAATTCCCGGTAATAATAGCGATATTTTTATGCCCCAGGCTGATAAGGTAATCCGCGGCTATTTTGCCCCCCAGGGCATTATCTATAGCGATATAATCAACATCCATATCATCCGCCTTATTATTAATGACCATGCAAGGCGTCCCGACAGATAAAGCGCTTTCTACCTGCTTTCTGTTCTCGATGATATCAGCGAATATAACCCCGCCGACATTATTTGTATTAAGCGGATTAAAACCGTTGGTTATATGAAAAACTAGATCAAGATGCAATGCTTCGCAGGCATGCCCCACCCCGCGGATAAGCTCTATCGCGTAAAAAGAATGGAATATGCCGGGATAGCCGGGCATAACCAATCCGACGGAATTGTTGACCCCGGTCGCCAGGCGCTGGGCGCTGATATTAGGCTTGAATTTGAGGGCGGAGATCGCTTCTTCAACCCGAGCGCGGTTTTTAGGAGAGACCGTCGCGACATTATTGATTACGCGGGAAACAGTTGTTATCGAAACTTTTGCCCGCTCTGCCACATCTTCTATGCTTATGCGTTTCTTCGCTTTTTCTTCGGTCATGAAATCACTTTACGGTATCGCCGACGCTTATCTTAGACCACTGCTCTTTTATATCCGCCGCGGATATGTCTTTTCTCACTTGTATGACTTCCAGGCGGGCAGTATAATTCGATCCTTTGTAGACGCTTAAAATATCCCCCATCTTTATCCCTGCTTCTTCACCGATATCAACTATCGCAAAATTATTTTCTTCGTTAACGCTGACCACTTTGCCATTAAATCCGGGCAAAGCCGATTCCGCCCCGAGAGGAAATGATTCTGTGGGTTCTTCTTTATTTTCCTCTATAACATCCCCCCGGTTCTGGCTTACAACGATTTTTTCAAGATTAATGCTGGAGGTGGGGTTCAAGCTTGTCTTTTGAAACGCCCTATCCAGGCTTTCTTTGATCGCCCATATTTCGTCGATTTTATTCTGCACAAGGCTGTCGGTCTCGCTGAGGCGCTTTTCTAATTTCATCTTATCTTCTTTTACCTGGACGATAGTTTTCTCTAAAGCCCCTTTGGTCGAAATAAGCTGCTTCACCGAAGAACGCAGATCAGCGTTCTCCTGATTCAGGGAAATTATCCTATCGGCAATATATTTCTTATCATTTTTCGTCCTGGCTAATTCCAAAGACAGATTATTGATCATGTCTTCTTTATGTTTAATCTCGCGCACCAGTTCATCTTTCTTCCTCGCGAGGGTGTCCATTTCAAGAGAGATATCGGCATTGCCCTGCTTCACCTCCACTATTTCCATTGTCTTTTTCGAAAGGTCCTCTTTGATCGAGTCGAGCTTTGCCTGTAAAGATGCCTTTTCCTTCAGGACAGAGGCCCAATATTCATCGCTTTGGCTGACCCCCATATTCTTGAGATCATCGGACAAAGGCGTTCCATCGGAGGGCTCTTTAACGATTCCGCCATCCGCTATCATCGCCTGCATTTTTCCAACCAAATCGTCCCGTTCCTTGCTTACCTCGTCGATCCTTGCCTTCAATTTATCGCGGTCTTTGGTAATCTCATCCATCTTGGCTGCCCACTCACCGGCCTTGGCTTTAGTCTCGGCGTTCTCCTTTTCAAACTTGGCGCGCTCTTCATGCGCTAAAAGAAGCTTTTCATTGGCGTCCTTGATCTGGGCATCTTTTTCCTTTTCGGTTTTCTTAACCTTTTCAAGCTGCAGCTCTATTGTCTTTTTGTCCTGCTCTGTCTTTTGTTTTTCGAAAACGAGGTACCCGCTGAAGGCGATACTGACAAATAACAAGAAGATGAGCAAAATAATGCTTTGCTTTGACGCCTTGGACATTTCCTCTCCTTATCGGTAGCTATGATTTACTCTCTCGGAAGAAGAGTGAAATCATACCCTTTTTTAGATGACAGGAATCCCCACTGCCAGTACTCTCAATAATTATTATGAATATAACAAAGTATTTTTCTCAAAACAAGCACAATTCTACTTTTTTTTGCAAACATCTACCCCTTTAATTAGGCGGCATTCTTTAAGGCTATTTATCATTACCCGTTTGTACCCGTTTTTTTCTCCTTCCTGTGCACCGACGGCCCTTTTGAAGATATCTTTGAGAGGTGCTTCGCCTTTCAACTTGATGTAAATTCCCTGCGTATTGAAGTATGGTTCCCCTTGATAAATTTGCGCGCAAAAACTATGCTCGGGCTTTAGTCAATCCCGGGGAATCACCTATTTAGCCTATAAACTTTTTTTAAGAAATAAAAAACCGCTTTGCCTGCCAAAGTCAAAAGGGCAAACAAAGCGGCTTATTTTAATAGGTTTATAAATTGTTATCTGAAAATGAGTTATTCAAATTTTATTTCATCTAAATAGAAAGTGCAGCCATCCGGATTTACGTCTTCGCTGGTGCTCCACGCAAACCCTCCGCTGATGTAGCTTAAGTCTTTCCCGCTCAAGTCGATAGTATATTCTTTCCACTCGGGAGTCAATATTACCGGGCCGATGACGATTTTATCCGAATCCGGATAAGTGCTTTCAATTCCGCCTATCGTGAATTCCTGGATTTGCTCGCCTCCGTTTTGTCCTTTGGCCATAAAGGTTAACTTCTTAGCGCCGGTCAAATTAAACCCGCCTTTTCTGCTTCCCCAATTGTTTGGAGGGTTAAGCCAATAAATGCCGGCCCACTTAGCGTCGGCCCTCGAACAGGCGACATCGTATTCTATTTTGATACAGCTGGAGCCGAGAGCGCAATCCTCGGTCCAGGAATCGTTAAAACTTAGGCAGTTTCCGTTAGGCATGAAACCGGATGGGATATAATGGTTTGTCCTCGCCCCCTTATCGGAATAAACGTAAAAAGAGTTAAAGCCCTGCACGGCCGGGGTGTCTTCCCCCTCGGATACAATTGCCGGCTCTTCGTATGATTCGCTAACTTCTTCCTCAGCCTTTATTTCCGGATCAATTGACTGTCCTGCAGTATTATCGTTCAACCCTTTGCACCCGGTTATCGATAAAACAAAAATTAAAACAAGTAGAAAATATTTGCTCATAAAAATGCCTTTCGATAATAAACTTTTTATTTGACGGAGAACTGCTCGGAGAGATTTGGTCTAACATCTCATCGGCAAGATAAGATGTTAGACCAAAAGTTTGCGGATGTCAAATTTATTTCTTAACTTCTCCTAAAGCGTCTAAAGCTTCCTGAGCGCCTTCGGAAGGTTTCCAGAACCATCCCTTCGGATCCCAGCATTGAGCGTAGAAATAATTCTTTATAAGCTCGCTGTATGCCTTTTTCGCGTCTTCTATTTTGCCGGCTTTTTTCAAGGCCTCGCCCTGTATGTAATAGCTTGTTCCGACGTCATTCAAGGCCCAGTATTTAAAAATCTGCTCTCTCGACTGCCAGGGATATTCCGTCAATGAAGCTTGCATTTCCTTGGCTTTTTCGGCATAGAGCTCGATGACTTTATTGGTGTAGGCTAACACGGCGTCGAGCTTATTGTCTTCAAAAGCCTTCCACGCCTGGGTGGCCATAAATGATGAGCTATAATCGCCGAAATCTAAAAATAAACCGGAATCAATCATGGCTAACTTTTCTTTAGCCGCTTCGGCCGGCTTCCAAAACCATCCGTTACTGTCCCAGCATTGACCGTAAGAATAATCGCTTATGATTTTCTTGAAGGCAACTACGGCTTCTTCCTCCATATTTGCCCGGCGCAGAGCCTCTCCCTGGATAAAAAGGGAAGTGGCCACATCGTTCAAAGCCCAATAGCTGAAAACTTTCTCGTTGTCGCCTTTAGGATAATCGGTAAGGCTGTCCTGCATTTTCTTGGCCTGCTCTGCGTAAAGCTCGAGGCATTTATTAGTGTAGGCCAAAACCGCCTGAGTATCACCTTGCGCTAAAGCGCCCCAGGCCTTTGTCGCCAACGTTTCAGAGCGATAATCTCCGAAATTGACCGCGGCCGAAGCCATAACCGGGACAATTATTCCGGTAAGCACAGCCAAAATTGTTAAAAATTTCTTCATTCTGTAATCCTCCTGTCTATTATTGTGGGTATTAAAGTTAATTTCGGTACAGGTGAGTATAAAACATTTTTCCTGTTTTTGCAAATAATTCTAATCCTTCGCCATGTGAGCTTAAACATACTTCTGATAATTTGATTACTTTTTTCCTTTATTCCGTATTTCTTTCCTTCTTTACTTCTTTGCCTCATTGCATCATTGCCTAACTTCTTGTTTTTTTATATCGCCGCCAGCATTTCCTCCTTTTCCTCTTTCGGCTCTTCCAATCCTAAAATCGGCAATACGCTTTGGATCGGAGTTAAATGTATGATAACCGGTTTAAACCCTTCGATATTATCAAGCATTATATTACCCGGCCCTTGCGGAAAGAATTCAATCTCCGCCCCATTGCCGCTATGCTTGATATTTATCTCGTTCATATCGATCCCGCCGACACTTTTATTCTCTGTCAACATTGCCTCGTCTTTCTTGCTTTCAGATTTATCGGATCCTTTCGCATTTGCGGCATGGACAGAAATTACTTTATCCTGAAGAGCGCCGATCAGCGTAACATCCTCAGAGGCCCCCAGCATCGCCTGGTCTAATGGGGGCTGTTTTGGTCGTCTTAGTAAATCCATATAAACACCAATCGCAATTTCTCCTAAGCTGTCCGACCCGTGCTCTTGGATAACTTTCAATATGGCTTCTTTTACTTCCTCCGAAGCAACTCCAATTTTCCCCAGCGTAGAAATAGCGTGCGCTCTTAAAATAAAGGAACTGCTTTCCAGGATTATACTAACCAAATCAGGCACCGCTTCTTTCGCGGCCGAGCCTATTTCCCCCAGGCTTACTATGGCATTGGCCTTATCAAATAAACAGGGTCCTTCATCCAATTCGTAAACAAAAGAACGCAATCGGCGGATATATTCGTTTATAAGCCGGGATTCAGTGTCTTTTGTCAAGGTTACATTATTTCTTTGAGATATTTTCTTATCAATAAAGCCATAAATCAATTCCGCTTCTTTCAATGCTGTTTCGACCGAACTCGCGGCTTGGATCAATACATCGGCCTTTCCGTTGTGAGCCTGAATACCAAGCTCGTTAATTGCCTCTTTTAATCTGTCAGCCGTGCCGGTGGATTGGGAGTAAACAAAAAGCGGAACCACTCCGTTAGAGGTAATCTTTTTAACCATTTTCGCGAACAAAGGATTTCCCTCCCGTCCTTGGTAGAACTCCTCGGCCATCTTTTCAGAAAAAAACATTACCGGCCCGTAACTGGCATCAAAACCTGCCCGGCTCAAAGCTTCGATTATTTCTTCAGACTGTCCTAAGCCATCCGGCATAATCAGGGCGAAACTTGCCTTGCCCGCGTTAACTTCTTCTTGGAAAATCCTCCTAAAATCACTGCTTTCGATTGCCGCGAACATCGCGGAGTCTTTGCCGGTATAAGTGATATTGACCTCGTTTTTATCGATCCCGCCGGGAGGGTTGGATAATTGAGCCCGGTCGGATAATCCAGAAACAATCCTTTCTTGCTCATCCTTAGAAGGCCACATGCTAATAATTCCGCTCTCTTCAAAGTTGTCTCTAACAATAATATTTGAGCCTTTCAGATATTCGGCCAGTATTCTTGTCGGAAAGCCCACAACAACAAAAGGATTGCCTGTCATCTTACTGACTGCAAGAAAGAATTCCCTATCCTGAACCCCAAAACCTCCCGCTTTATTTTTATGTTTTCCTTTCTGCCAATAAGCATAAAGGACATCTTTCACTCTCCAATTCTCATAAGATAAGACATCGTTTAAATATTTATATTCCTCTTCAGAGGATAGCTTCCTTAAAAGATCCAACTCATCCTTGGTAAGGCTTTCTTCGGGGTTTCTTAATTTGATAAATGCCTGTTCATAGCCTATTCTTACTGTTGCCTTATCAATATCAAAAACAACCGCGCTTGAAACAACCTTAACGGGATCTCTTTCAAAACCGACAAGCGCCGTTAAATAATCGTCAAAACTTATATCATCCGCCACCTTGCCCAAAACATCTCCTTCCACATACATCGTTGTATCACTCGCGATCACGATTCCGTCATTTCTTTGTTGCGCAACAGATAATGCTTTCTCAACGGATATCGCACGCATAGCCGCTTCATACGTTGAAACTCCTGATACATGCTCATCTATATCCGCAGCGGCCGCCTCAAATTCACGAACAATAAGCATTTCTTTTAAAAGGACTTTTCTCCGAGGTGATTGGGACGCTAAAATTATATTCGCTTCGATAACTTCTTTTTTAACCCTTGCGATTTTCTTCTCTATAAGGCTGCTTAGAAACTTCTCAACGGCCTCATTATCCAAATCAAGCATAACCGCTAATAAATCCATAGCAAAATAATAAGCTGAATCTCTTAAGCCAAGAAAATATTCCAAGTCTTTTTCTAAATTACCGCCCTGCCGCACTCTGTCAATTATTTGTCCGGCAATCATATAGGCTTGAAAAAGCCGCACTATATCTTCCTGCAATAATAACTTTTCTGACCGCTCAAATAAGTATTTCGGTTTTTCATCTAAAATATGCTGAATATCAGGAAATGAATGCCCTGCATCATTGAGCTTAATCGCCAGCGGTTGTTCTTCTAATTTTCCTCCCAATATAACAGATTCTCTTAATGCCTCTAACAGAGACGGAGACAGCTGGGCGGCATTGACCCTTGTAGTATTAGACGTGTCCTTCTCTCCGGGTTCAGAGAGTTGGGCACGGTCAATTTCTTTCTTAAGTTCGGGATCCTGCAAATCTTTAACCAGGCCTCTACCCATATTCCGACTGGCCCAATAATTTATATAAGCTGCTAATCCCAATCCTATGGTAGCGATAACAGCAACTTCAACCCCACCAATTCCCACCTGTTGAACAATTTGCTCCACTTGCTCCGGGCTGACTTTGTCGTCAAGGTCAGGAGCGAATAAAAGAGAAGGGGCGCTTATGCTGAGCATCGATTTGTCGGTGCCATCTGCCTCTACCGGCGACTCGGCTTTATAGCCAACCTCTTCTCGCGGTGCGGCTTCCTCGTTCCGCGGGCCCTCACCCTTATCTGTTGCCACGGCTAAAAGTGTTTTTTGCACGGGATACCCGACAAAATATTTTGCATCAGGCGAGACCCTGTAAAAATATAACGCTCCCCTTGGCAGCCCGGTAATTTCTCTATGAACTTGTGAATCAACATAGCTCTGGTGATAAGCAGGTTTTTTAATACCGTTCAAAGTTTCGGTAACCATTTGTCCGACCCCCACAACAACATCACATTCTATAAGCGCTTGGTTCATTTCTCTCGAAGATTGCCTTAAATCCACTCCGCCGTATGACGGCCCTTCCCTTATAAGAACCAGCCTTTTCCCAACCTCACTTTTTAGGTATGAAAACTCCGGAGATTTAAGTTCATTATCAAGATCTTCAACCGTGGTATCAATCGCGACTCTTTCGCTCTTGGCAACAACCGAAATCCGCAAATTGGGATTTTCCTTAAGAAAGGCCTGAATAAAATGCAGATGGTATATGGAATCGCCGTTGTCATCGATAAAATAGACAATTTTGAAGACATCCTTTTGTTTTGCCGGGGATAAAACCTCCTCAATAAACCGCCTGACGGAATTTAAAGCAAGAGGTATATTCAATGCCTGTTTCTGCAAAGCCCTAACATGTTCTATTGCTTCCCCTGTATTTCTTTGGACATTAACGTCGGAAAACCAGACCTTTGGGGCCGCCGCGAATAAGGCAATTTGAATCGCTTCTTGAAGCAGGTGCGTTTTTTCCTCAATATCCCGGGATTGCAAGAATTGTTCCAACTTTTGAGAAAACAAACTATTTTTAAGTGCTTCGCGGGCAATTTCATTCGCCTTACTCGCGACGGAGGAAAATATTTCACTTCCCTGCTGGTTTTCTGAAACCCCATGCAACACAAAATTTGTCAACCTGGTCACTATCCTGTTTGAAACAACATTAGTGAGGCCGGAGTAATAAGAATTGCCAAAAGAATCTTTTAGCGAAATCAAAGCGTCGATTAATTTGCTATATGTCCCTCTGGCTTTATCTTCATCTATATTTAAGCCATCAGCCGCTTTTATCTTTTGCAATTCCCGGTCGAATAAACCTTTCATATATTGGATATCTTTGTCCCAGCGCTCCATATTTTCTGTGTCGCCCTTTCTATACGGTCCGCTGAAATAATCCGAAGCTATTACTTGAGAAATTTCTTCCTCCGAGGCAGGATTAGCCGGAGAAGGATTTAACAAATTTATCACTTCTTTGCGTTTTTGCTGGTCGGTTAATCCTTCCGATAATACCCCGAGCCCTTCAAAGAATTCGAATAAATACCCTTCATCGCCCAGCATAGACTTATCCGTCTCCCCTTCCGGCTCGACGACAATGCCTAAATTAAACTGCTCGCCGATCTTTGAGGAGGAAATCCTCCTCCTATCTCCGGTCGCGGACATAGCGACATCGCTGTTTTTAAATCCGCCGGAGAAATATTTGCGCGGGATAACCTGCTTTTTTACCAAATCATAATCTTCCCTTATATAGTCGTAGACGCCTTTTTTATATGCCTCCATATAACGGGCATAAATCTGCTCCTTAAAGCTTTTATCCTCCAGCTCGACGCCGCTTAGTTTGTTTTTATCGACATAAACCTTTGTTAAAATACTTTTCTTGACCGTTTCTTTGTACCATTTCGCTAGGATAAGCGAATTGTAAACCTGGCGGAGCAAGGCGAAATTCTTTCCGGTATTTATTTCCTTCTCTATTTCGGGCAAAATAATATCACGGATAATTTGCTTCATTGTGTTTTTAGATTCTTTGCTAGACTCCTCCTTTTCAAAAACAAAGGACTCCTCAACGGCTTTCTGATTAGCCATTGCTACGTAATCTTCATCCAGCATGACTTTAAGCTTGCTTTCAACCACATAAACGCTTTTGCCGTTTTCATAAACGGTGGCGCTATCAGGGAGTATCCAGACTTTATTGAAGGTATCAAGCGGGATATCGGTCACATCAAACTTTTCCTTCGCCCGGGCGTAAACTTTTTCCCAGAATTTCTTGCCTAATTCGTTTTCCGGGTACATCAAAGAGGCTGTCAGCTGTTTTAAAAGGTAATCCTGAGCCAAGAGGTCGCGTCCGAGCTCGGTTTTACCAAGCTCATCGGGGATTATCCGTCCCTTTTCATAAGGAGAGAGATTGACCCATAAATCATCTTTGGGAATTGTCATTGAGGCGAGAAAATATTTGACCAGCCTTTGTGATTCGGCTTTTAGCTCGTCATTGTTAAGTTCCGTATTCCCGCTATCGACGATAAAATCAAAACGAAAAGGATTTTCGGGATGAACGGTTAGCCCCCTCAAAAGCACCGGCACAAAAGCCCCCGAAGGATTTACAATCGCGCCCGCCGCCGGCAAGCTTATCGCATCGATGCTTTGAGCGTAACTGTTAGGGATAATTGCCGTTGAGACGAACGTTGTCAGCAGCAAACACCTGACTATTGCCGAAAAAAAGCATTTCCTTTGGGAGTTAATGAACATTTTCTGTCCTTTTTTAAAATTGAATTGTAAAAGCTGTCAATGGGGATTCACCGCTTTACCGGTTTTGACAATCAAGAATCCGCTTGGGGCGGAATCGTTTATCCCTTTTTCATCTAAACTAAGCTGACATTAGGGATAAAAGACCGTGGCTGTCTTTTGTTAAAACCGTCAACACCTTATAAGAAACTGCGCTATCCAAAGTTGATTTAAGTATAAAACATATTGGAAATAAAACAAGATTTTTATATTTCCATCCAAAGAACCAAAGAACGCTATTTCGCCTCATTCCATAAATCTTTATAAAGATAATAAACTTTCCGCGGCTGGCGCAAAAACGGGCTGTGCTGTCCCTTGCCCTGGCTGATAAGCCCGAACCATTCCTCGAAGTAATAACCTCCGGGGAAAGGCCCGATCGCCTCTGATTTACGGTCGTGCCGGTATGGCTGGTAATTTTTCCACCATTCATCCAGCCACTCAAAAGCAACGCCGCCCAGGGCATTACCCACGCCGTCTCTATACCCGGCGCTGTTATCTGAAATGTCCAGCCAGTTCCCGCGATGGTATTCTGCTTGCGCCTCATCCCTTTCTTCGGGTTGTAAATGGGCGGCATAAGCCGGGCAACCGTATTCGGTAATAAAGGCCGGCTTGCCGCTGGAATCGGCCACCTGCTCCCAAAAAGAGCCAAAGCCGTAATCGCCGCGGTAAACATTGCCGGTAAATATATCCACATTCGGGCAATTTTTGGCAAAGATATCCAAATATTGGGTATCTCCGTTATTTAACGCGACCGGATGGTTCGGATCTATTTTCTTTATCATTCTCGCCGCTTCATCGGCGAACTTATAATAACTTTCCGGTTTTTTGTCGGCATTGCTGGCAACGCCGTAATTATTTTCATTCCCCAAAAGCCACATCAGAAGATACGGCTCGTCTTTATGCTCAAGCACCATTTTTTTCAAGTTTTCCAGCATGTTCTTTTTATGCGTCGGATTATCATAATCCGTGCCCTCGCTCCAATCAGCCCCGGAACCGATGGCGTATTTACCTAGAAAGTTCCCCAAGATAACCCTTATACCGTAACTCTTAAACATATCATTGAGAAGCCTTTTGTTTACCTTATAATTGGGCTGATCGTAAACGCGGATGGTATTAACTCCCATTTCCTTCATCAATTGAAAATCGCCGACTACCGGCTCATCCGCGTCTCGCAGATTATTTTTATTCGCGTCAACCCAGCTGTCATAAGGCCCGTCTATCTTGCCGTTATTGTCGGAATCCTCTTCCATCCAATTCTTCAAAGTGCCTTTATCGGGGCTTTGCCCGATTTTCGTCGGGGCGTAAGTTATGCCTTTGATAATATAGGGCTTGCCCGCTACCATTAACTGCCAATGGTTATTCTCATATTGTACAAGGACTATCTTTCCTTTCCCGACAGTCTTCTTTATTTTCCTTAGGGCGACTTTTTTCCTGATATTAAAACGCGCCTTTGTTTGGTCAATTATGTTCTCTTTTACTATTTTCCCCGGGAAAGTGATGATCTCGTCGTTTTTTGGGTCATTATCAAAACCGTTTTTTACGTCTATCTTCATCCATTTTTCCGCCAAGCCCAATTCGGGATGTATCCTAAGAATATGCCGAATTTTGGCAATAGCCGCCTGCCCCGGATACCAGGGGGTCTGCCAATAAGTCCAAGCGACGGTCTTAGGAAAGTGTACTATTATCGAATGGTAAGATTTTAAAGCCTCATGCCACATTTGCGCTTTCTCAAAGATCAATCCCAGATAAAAAAGCTTAACGCCCCACGGCTCAGGCGCGGTAGACCATTTAAAATAAGCCGCCTCCAAATCAGGAGAGCGGACAAAATCCCAATGAGAGCCTTCCATCCTTCCCGAGGCCTTTACCTCTTTATAGCGGGGGTTGTTGTAAACATCCGATGTGTTAGGATAAATCCCTTCTCCGACTGCCGCCGATAAGCCATCGACATCGGCGATGGAATATTTATAAGTCGGCTTGCCGACGTCTTTGAACTTTCCGTATTTGGTATAATCGATTACTTTTTCTTTGCCCGGAGCAGAAAGTGCCGGCTTGACGATTTCTTTCCGCTCGGTCTTTGCCTCTTCCTTTGTTTCGTCAAAGTTAAAGTCGTCGATCAAATCCTGGCAGGTTTGGGCGACCGACCACCACGCGCCGCGCGAAGGGTCCCATTGCTGAGACCAGCCGTAATTATCTATAACGTCCTGGCACTCTTTTATGGCTTCCTCCTTTTTCCCGTTATCCCTAAGCTCCTCGGCGTGAATAAACAAACAGCCCCCCACGTCGTTAAGCGACTGATAAACATCTTCTTCTCCCCGCGCCGGAAATCCTTTCAAAAGAGTTTGCTCTTTTTTGGCTTCCGCGCCGTAGTAAGAAAGGCATTTGGCGGTCAGTTTCTCGACCTTCTTCAAATTGTTCTGCGAATTCGCGTCCCATAATTGCTTGATCAGTTCCTGGGAAGTTATTTCCGGCTTTTTGACCTCCGAGGAATAATCTGTGCCGGCCTGCAGGCCCTCATCCAGATTAACTTTCGGCGAAGCGCGCGTTGTCATATCAACACTCACTTCGGCGTTACCCTGTGAGCATGCATTAAAAGATAAAAAACAAAATAGAACGGTTAAGGAAAAGAAGGAAATTGCGTATTTTCTCACCCGACGACCCCCACTGATGCCAAGCCTTTTATAATATGTTTTTGCATCGCCAGATAGATTAAAATGACCGGTATAGAGGATATCGTCAACCCGGCCATCAAAAGATGATAATCTACGCTGTGCGCGCCCTGGAAAGTCATTATGCCCAATTGTAAAGGCATCTTCGCTTTATCGTTCAATAAAAGCATAGCCAAAATAAATTCGTTCCAAACGTTTAGAGAATTAAAGATCACAATAACGGCTAGCGCCGGCCGCGCTAAAGGCAGCGCCACATGCCACCAGATTCCCAGGCGGCCGCAGCCGTCGATGCGGGCCGCGTCCTCCAAGTCCGGAGGCATCTTATCAAAAAATGTTTTAAGCAAAAGGATGCTCAAAGGCAAGCCGACATTTATCATGCAAAGTATATATCCCAGCCGGGAGTTTAGCAAACCGAGCTTGCTCATTAAAACATACAAAGGGACAAAGCTGCCCGGAAGAGGTATCATCATCGCGCCCACAAACATGTAAAAGAAAATATTCTTGCCCGGGAAGCTAAGCCGGGAAAAAGCATAAGCGGCTAAAGACGAGATAAATACTATGCCGACCACAACCGCCGTAGTATACAAAACACTGTTAAGGAAATAAACCCCAAAATTGCCTTCCGCCCAGGCATTATAATAATTTACAAGCCTAATCGCTTTAGGGAACAAGGATTTCTCGGTGAAAATAGTTTCCGGGTCCATCAAAGAGGAGCGGACCATCCAAATAAGAGGAAAAAGGCAGCTTAGCGCCACCGAAATTAAAAACGAATGTAAGGCCACCGACTTGAAGGTGTTGATCGCCCGGTAATTGGTTGTTTTCATTCCTTATGCCTGCTTTACGCGGTTTGAAATAATTTTAAAAAACGCCGAAACACATATTAATATCAAGCCAAAAATTATCGACTGGGAACAAGCATAGCCGAAACGCTTGGCGCCGTTCATAGAGAACAATATTTGCAGAACAGGCACGCTGGTATAATCAGCCAAGCCTCCCTGCCCGACCATGGCTATCATCACAATAAAGATCTGCATCGAACCCAATACGGTTAATATCATAACAACAACAATAATCGGCGCCATCATCGGAACAGTGATATGCCTAAATACATTCCAGCCTCCCGCTCCGTCGACCTTGGCCGCTTCGTAAAGTTGTTTGTCAATTGTCTGCAGCCCCGCCAAAAACAGGACAAAACCCCAGCCGAACCCCTTCCAGCAATGTACGATAGAAATGCAGGCAAGCGCGGTTTTAGGGTCGGAAAGCCAATTATGAACTAAGTGCGGCAGGCCCGTCTTTGCCAAAAGATAATTTAAAAGCCCGATATGCTCTCCTCCCTGCATCCCCGAATAAAGTATCCACTGCCAGATAATACCAACGACGATTTCCGAAAGGACCGGAGGTATAAAGAAAACAACCCGGTAAAACCTCCGGGCTTTTATTTCCCGGTCGCAAGCCAATGCCAGGGCAAAAGCCAATATATTCTGAAAAGTAAGGGCGATAATGGTTATAAAACCGGCATTGACCATCGATCCCCACCACAATTTATCTTGGGCCTGCTCGATAAAATTATCCGCGCCGATAAACTCCGGCGGAGGGAAAGTGCCGTTCCACTCCATTAAAGACAGCCGAAAAACCTCAATGAAAGGTACAATATAAAAAATGCAGAATATAGCAATCGCGGGAAAGGCAAAAAGGAAATTTTTCAGCGAATCTTTGAAGACAAGCTTTTTAGGAAAAGAGTCTGTCATTTCGCCCTGTTCTTCCTATTATTAATTCTTTTTTCGCGTTCGATCTGTTTTTGTTTTTCTTCCTGAACTTCCTGCGCAACTGTCTCGGGAGTTTTGTCTCCCAGGATTATCGATTGCACTCCTTTGTAAAAACGCTCGACTACGATCGGGTTCTCGTTATATTTCCATACGGTAGGATGAGTCGTCGCGTCCATAGCCATGGTAAAATCGGACAAGACCGAAGGAATATCCGCAACAGCCTCGCGGTTTGAGGGGAGATTCATCGTTTCCTTGGCCAAAAGCGCTTGCTGTTCTTTTGCCGTCATCCACTTAAGAAAATCAACGGCCCTCTCTTTTACCTTTGAGCGATAATTAACAGAAAAAGAAGACCCGCCATTTCCCCAAATCATCATCGGAAATTTATCGTTTACCGGAGGCGGCAGCATAACCCCGTACGAAAGGCGGGGATTCATCTTATAATAAACATTAACGCACCAGGAACCGTTAAAAGCAAAAGCCGCCCTTTCCAGCGCAAAATCCTGCTCGGCATATTTATTAGGCTTGGTGATAATCCCTTCTGCCAATCCCCCGGAATCTTTCATTTCCTTGAAAACCATAAACACCTTGACCCAGTCAGGGTCCGTATAAGGGACGTCGCCTTTTAATGTCGCCATAACCTTCGCTTCGCCCATTATGTTAAAGGCATAATTTGAAGAAAAACAATCAACCAGCCAAAGCTCGCCCCATCCCGAAACAAAACCCGGAATACCGATGCGCTTCAAGGCCTTCAGCATCCCGATGAATTCCGCGAAATCTTTAGGAGGATTCTGAAAGCCGGCCTTGGCCAAAAGCTTTTTGTTATAAAGAAGCTGCATATTGGTCACATCTATCGGCACCCCGTAAATACCGGGCTTTACTCCATAAATATTATCCTCGTAAAAACGGTTTCCCTCCAGCGCTTTTGGGAAAAGGCTTGCCTCCCAAGCTTGATTGTCGGCTTGAAAATAACTTGTTAAATCGGCAACCTGGCCGCTTCGTATATAATTTGCAAAGGTTTCTTTTGTGTCAACATTTCCGTAAATGTCCGGCAACATTTTAGCCTGTGCGGCGGCTGTAACTTTTCTTACATAAGAATCGGCCGGAGCGTATAACTCAACCACTACATCTACCCCGGTTTGTTCTTTATATTTCCGGGCAAGCTCCTGCAAAACTTTATCGCGGTCGGTCAGCCAATGCCAGAGAATAACTTTATCCGGGCTTTTTTCCTTTACTTTATCTTTGTTTAAAATGATAAGCCCGATAAAAAGGCAGAAAACGATGATACCAGCGGAGATTTTATTCATAAATAGCTCTATTCCTTCAAATTAAACTCCTAATATAAGAGAAAGACAAACATGCGCTATTATACTTATTCGTATATTCCAAGTCAATCATGAACTAGGGCATATTGTCGTTTAATACTATAATATTCGACAGAATAAAAATTATTGTTTATTCCGCCAGTCAAAATCAAGAATAATTATTGTATGGGCGAATTTTGTTTGTTATAATGCGACACTTGTGCAAAAAAAGCTGTTTTTGTTACGGTTAAACCCTGATTTTTCAATAGCAAAATCTGCCCAAAGGGCCGCCAATTTTTTCTGCTTTATGGAATAAGAAAAGAACGCGGGGTTACCAAAATTTCGTTCCTTGACTTCAGGTATCAAAAAACAATGTTCAAATTTAAATTCAAAATTTGGGTTAAAAACAATTGCGTTACAATGGTTTTCAACTCTAAAAAATTAAACGGAGGTTATTAATGGAACAAGCCAAGAACTCATCCACCCACCATGTGACCGCCCAAGCCGACCGAATTTCTTTCTTTCAAAAATTCATCTATGGGATGGGGTCTTTCGTTAACCAGTTCGCCGGCGCCGCGATGGGAAGCTTGATACTTGTCCTGAACCTCGGGTTAGGCGTCAATCCCGCTTTGGTCGGCACAATCGGCGCTATACCGCGTTTTCTCGATGCTTTTTCCGACCCGCTCATAGGTTACAGCTCCGACAATACCCGGACCCGCTGGGGCCGCCGAAAGCC
>JADFZM010000059.1 GCA_015232535.1 Candidatus Omnitrophota bacterium | reverse complement strand
TGTTTGCTTTGTTTGAAATACGGAAAGGGCAGGGGTATCGGCGGTAATTTCCCGACTCAGGCACAACGCCTGATGATTGAGTGGATCAAAATACAATGCCCCTTATCGGAATTGTATGATTTAATTATGTTATATCCTATTTGCGGTAAAATATCTTGGTGCTCAATAACTACTCTTAAAAAAACCACTACTTTGCCACAAAAATCTTGACTTTAAATTTGTGTTATGATAATGTGTTTTACTGATATTTTACGTAAATAGGTTATCCACATAAACTTAGTAAAATTAATATAATATTTTAAGGAGGAAGACATGTTTAAGCCGTTAACCAAGACGATCGCTATTATTTCAATCCTATGCTTTGCCTTAACTCAGTCCGGATGCACGTTTATTTTTCAGAAAGGCAGAAGGGTTGACATAGAGAAAATTTCCAAATTGAAAAGCGAGGTTGACGATTTAACCCAACAAATGAGCGAGCTTGAGCGCGCTAAAAAAGAACTGGAAGACCGCCTTAAGAACGAGATTAGCGACAAGGAAGTAAAGGTCGAAATGCTAGAAAAAGGCCTTGTGATCACCTTTGTTTCGGAAGTGCTTTTTGATTCAGGAAAAGCCGAATTAAGGACAGAGGCTTTTTCCCGTATGGATAAGGTAGCCTCGGTAATCCAAACTACTGTTAAAGATATGAATATCGGGATAGAAGGACATACCGATAATGACCCTATAAAATATTCCGGCTGGAAATCTAATTGGGAGCTCTCTACAGGGCGAGCTTTGAGTGTTTTACACTATCTATCCGATAAGCAGGGCGTTGATCCAGCAAGGCTTTCCGCTACCGGTTACGGTGAATTTAAGCCTGTTGCCTCCAATGACATTGCCAGCGGTAAGCAAAAGAACAGAAGAGTAGAAATTGTTATCCTTCCTGATGTAACTAAAGAAGGCAGATAAGGGGAACATCTTTGAAGGTAGTTATTATTTTATTGATCGGGATTTTAGTCGTCAGTTCTTTTGTTTTGGCTTTTAGCTCGAATAAGAAAGCCACCGGAGCATCTGAAGAGTTGAACCAGGAAAGGTATCTACGGATGGTCGCGGAGGAAGGTCTTGTTTCCGCGAAAACCAAGATCGGGTCCTTAGAGTCTGAAATGGAAAGGGCAAAAGGCAAGACGCAAAGTTTAGAGCGATTGATCGAGCAGAAAGACATTGTTTTGGAAGACCTTAAAGGCCGGGTCAATAAAGCGGAAAAAGCCAAAGACGAATTAGAAAAGAAAGTAAAAGAGTTAGAAGCGGCTTTAAGCTCAAATGCTTCGGCTCAACCGGCAGGAGGCCAATAAGCATGTCCGGTTAATTTTTAAGGATAAGAGGGAGATGATTGCTTTGAATATGCCGTGGGGG
Source organism: Candidatus Omnitrophota bacterium (assembly GCA_015232535.1). Classification (GTDB taxonomy): domain Bacteria; phylum Omnitrophota; class Gorgyraeia; order Zapsychrales; family Zapsychraceae; genus JADFZM01. The sequence continues at coordinate 9,214 of JADFZM010000059.1, read as the reverse complement.
ATTGAATAGTCCCCCATTTTATTTGACCCAAAGAAGCTATATAAGTAGGGCTATGGATGGTTGCGCTTTTGGGCGAGTGTTATGTTGAGCGAAGCAAAACATATCTAAAGAGATCCTTCACTTCGTTGAGGAAGACAAGAAGCGTCAGAAATTAACAGAAGTACATTATAGTAAATAATGACAGAGATAGATAAAAATTCTATACCTAAACATATTGCCGTAATAATGGACGGTAACGGCCGCTGGGCTATGCAAAGGAATTTGCCGAGGACCAAGGGCCATATCGAAGGGGTTAAGCGTGTCGAGGAGCTTGTTTCTGCCTGCAGGGAATGGGGAGTGAAGGCCTTAACGCTTTTTACTTTTTCTACGGAGAATTGGTCCCGACCGAAAGAAGAAGTGTTTTTCCTTATGAACATGATCGACGCTATAGTTAAAAGAAAAATAGAGTCGCTTAATAAAAGCAATATCAGGTTTCAGATATTGGGCAGAAAAGAAAAGATCCCTGAGCCGGTATTGACGACGATCAAAAAAGGCATAGAAAAGACAAAAAATAATACCGGAATGACCCTTAATCTGGCCTTTAATTACGGCAGCCGATTAGAGATTTTAGATGCGGTAAAAGAAGTTGTTAGAGATGTTCAGGATGGTAAATGGCCTTTAGAGGCGCTTGATTCCGATAAATTTAGCTCTTTTATGTATACTAAGGGGCTGCCTGACCCGGACCTTTTGATCCGGACTTCCGGAGAGAAAAGAATAAGCAATTTCCTTTTATGGCAGATGTCGTATACTGAATTGTATTTTACGGAGGTTTTGTGGCCGGATTTTGACCGTAGCGAGCTGGAGAAAGCTGTTATTGAGTTTCAAGAAAGAGAGAGAAGGTACGGCGGGTTGAACGCGGAAAAAGGATAGAATATGAGCAAAGACAGGTTCTTAAGTTCGGCGGTGATGATCCTAACGGTCTTACTCGCTATCTTAAATGATTGGATCTTTTTACTCGTTCTTTTGGCTTTTACTATAGGCGGGCTTTATGAATTTTTTTACCTTATAAAAAAGAAGGGGATCCCTATTTACAGTTATACGGGAATCGTGATCGGGGTCCTGATACCTTTATCGATCTTTTTTAAGTTTCAACCGACAAAAGGCTGGGAGCTTCTATTTATCCTTATTTTGCTTTTGACTATTTTTATGATGCAAATAATGAGGCGGGAGAATGTTAATGCTATCGTCGGTATCTCTACGACTCTTTTCGGGGTGCTTTATGTTTCTTGGCTTTTAAGTTTTGTTATTAAGATAAGGTTTCTGATGCCCGGATGGGATGGGGTAAAACTTCTGGGCTTTATCATAATCGTCACTAAATGCGGCGATATCGGGGCATTGCTGATCGGATCAAGTTTCGGCAAATATCCGCTATTGCCGCGTATAAGTCCGAATAAGACTATAGAGGGGAGCGCGGGAAGCTTCATTTTTAGCGCATTATCCGCTTTGTTATTCCAGGATTTTATACCTGAAATATTCGGTTTATCCGCATTGCAGATTGCCTTGGCCGGGGTTGTTTTCGGCGGTATAGGGCAATTGGGCGATTTATCCGAATCATTGATAAAACGCGATTGCAATGTTAAAGATTCGGGGAAAATGCTTCCGGCTTTAGGCGGGGTTTTGGATACTATTGACAGCGTTTTATTCACTGCTCCGGTATTTTATTTTTTCGCGAGCTCTATTCTAAGGTCGGTCTAGCATGAAAAATGTTTTAATCCTAGGATCTACCGGTTCTATAGGGATTAATGCCTTAAAGGTTATTGAACATTTATCGGACAGCTTTAGGGTTATTGGGCTGACGGCTTACAATAATTATAGGCTTTTGGAATCTCAAACTAGGAAATTCCGGCCGAAATATATTGCGACGCATGAAAAGAATCTCGGCTATTTGAAAAAAGCTCTTTCAGGCATAAAAGTGAAGACCATGGATGTCGAGAGGGATTTGGGTTTAATGGCTTCATTGCCGGAGGTGGATATTGTCGTTATCGCCATGCCGGGAAGCGCCGCCCTTATTCCGTTTTTATCGGCGGTCAGAAGCGGTAAGATAGTTGCCCCGGCCAATAAAGAGGCTATCGTTATTGCCGGCGGGTTAATAATGTCGGAGGCCGGAAGAAATGGGGCGAAGATAATCCCGGTCGATAGTGAACAAAGCGCGATTTTCCAGTGCTTGGAGGGGCGAAATAAAACTGACCTAAGGAAAGTGCATTTGACGGCCTCGGGCGGAGCATTGTTAAACACCTCCAGAAAATCTTTTGATAAGTTGACGGTAAAAGACATTTTGGCCCATCCGCGCTGGAAGATGGGTAAAAAGATAACGGTTGACTCGGCGTCCTTAATGAATAAGGGCTTTGAGGTTATTGAGGCAAAGTGGCTGTTTGATTTGAGTGTAGAAGATATAAATGTTGTTATACATCCCGAGGCCATCGTGCATTCGATGATTGAATTAACAGACGGTTCAATCATCGCCCAAATGGCTGTTACAGATATGCGTTTGCCGATTCAATATGCATTGACTTACCCTAAGCGCTTGCCGACGGGCTTAAGGCCGCTTGATTTGGCACAGTGGGGCAAGTTGAGTTTTTTAAGGCCGGATTTTAATAAATTCCCGGCTTTGTCCCTGGCGATTGATGTGGCTAAAAAAGGCGGAGCATTGCCTTGTGTTTTAAACGCCGCTAATGAAGTGGCGGTAGAGGCGTTTCTAAATGGTGAAATAAAGTTTACTAAGATAGTTGAAGTGGTCGAGAAAATTGTTTTAAGGCATAAGCCTTGCAAGTCGGTTAAACTTAATGACATAAACCTTGCCGACCAGTGGGCAAGGGAGGAAACTAAAAAACTGATAGGATAAAAATGCCGGGAATATTCGCCAATATTTACGATTTACTAATTTTTCTTTTTGTCCTTAGCGTCCTTATCATAGTGCACGAGTGGGGGCATTTTATTACAGCAAAGAAAACCGGAGTTGAGGTTAAAAGGTTTGCCTTAGGCTTCGGCCCGAAATTGTTTTCAAGAGTCTTTCAGGGCACGGAATTTGCTATCTGCCTTATACCTTTAGGCGGTTACGTGAAAATGTCCGGGGACGAAAAAGGTGAAACTACCGGCGCGGAGGGGGAGTTCCTTTCTAAACCCCCTGGTAAAAGGGCATTGATCATCTTAAACGGCTCGGTAGTTAATTACATTTTTGCTTATGTCTGTCTTTTATTGGTTTTTATGATCGGACATCCCGGGGAATCTACCAGGGTAGCCGACGTTTATGATAACGGCCCCTCGGCAAAAGCCGGATTGCGGGTTGGAGATAAGATCATCGCCGTAAATGGGAAGCGTGTATACGGATGGAATAATTTGATGCGTAATTTAGAGGGCAGGGGACAACAGGAGTTAAAGATCGATGTGCAAAGAGAGGGCAAGACATTATCAGCGGTTGTTTTTCCCGATGTAATTGAGAAAACCGATATTTTGGGTAATAAAATCTTTGCCAGGGACCTGGGAATTGAAAATGTGTCGAATTCGATAAGCGGGGTTGTCAGCGGTTATCCTGCTGAATTGGCCGGCCTTCAAAAGGGTGATAGGATAATAGAGGTAAACGGAGTTGTTGTCCGGGGATGGAAGGGGATTCAAAAGAACATTGATGTGTCGAGGGAGAGTTATATATCTGTCAAGATTGATAGGGCAGGCGCTATTTTTGATAAGAAAATAAACCCGAAGATTGTTTCATTCAAGGATGAAAAAGGAAATGTGAAAGAATCTCGCAAGATCGGCATAATCCCTGAATATGAATATGACACTTTTCGCTTCGGATTTTTAGAATCAGTTTTATATTCTTTTGATGAATTGTTCTATATAACAGAATCGACTTATAAAACTATCCTGAAGCTTATCGTCGGGTCAAAAACCGCCAGGGAGGCGGTGGCCGGCCCCGTTTTGATATTTACAATCGTTAAAGGAGCGGCCGAGGAGGGAGTTGCCCACGTGATATTCATAATGGGGGTAATAAGCGCCAGTTTAGCCATTTTCAATTTGCTTCCGGTTGTCCCTTTGGACGGGGGGCATTTATTTTTGTTGGGTATTGAGAAAATAAGAGGCAAGCCTCTCAGTAATAAAGCCGACGAGGTCTTGGGGAAAATAGGTTTTGCGCTTATCATATTCTTGGCGGTTATTGTTTTTTTCAGCGATCTATCCAGAATTGGATTTATTGATAAAGTTATGGGATTATTTACCAAATAATTTATTTAACGAGGTGAAAAGATGTCCGACACAATCAAGCAGAAGATAAATAAGTATTTGATTTCAGAAACGGATTTCTTAAAGTACAAAGATAAAATGACCGAGGAGCAAATGCGCTCATTCATCGACCAGGTGGTGGTGGAGGTCTGTAATGAGCAGAAAATTAAACTTAGCAAGGATGAGCAAGCCCTTTTGATAAAGAATCTGGTCAGCGATAATATCAGCTTAGGGCCTCTGAGGACCCTTATGCAAGACGAGACAGTAACTGAAATAATGATCAACGGCCATAAAAAAATTTATGTGCAGCGTTTCGGCCGCATAGAGCTTACTAATATAGCATTTGAGACCGAACAGAGCCTTAACCATACTATACAGAAGATATTGCATGCTTCGGGTACGAATAAAAGGGTCGATGAATCATCGCCTTTCGTTGATTTTTCCTTGAATGACGGCTCGCGTGTAAATGTTATTATCCCGCCTCTTTCGCAGATCGGGCCCGTAGTCACTATACGCAAGTTTCGCGACGATATTAAGGATGCGGATGATTTGGTAAATCTTAAAGAGTTGAACGAGGAAATAGCCGCTTTGATAGTTGCCGGGATGAAAGCCCGTTTGAATATCGTTTTTTGCGGGTCTACCGGAGCGGGAAAAACTACGGCCTTGAATGTTTTCTCTAAATATATTCCGTCCGATGAAAGGATCGTCACTATTGAGGATACCCCCGAGCTGAGGCTCAAGCAGGGCCATGTTGTCAGCCTTACTAGCCGGCCGGCTAACTTAGAGGGGAAAGGAGAGATAACTATGAGGGAGTTGTTCGTCAATTCTCTCCGTATGCGGCCGGACAGGATTATTGTCGGAGAGATAAGGGGCGGTGAAATGCTTGACTTGATAGAATCGATCACATCAGGTCATAGCGGGTCTCTCGCTATAGTTCACGCCGAAACAACCCAGGATTGTTTCAGCCGCATGGTCACGATGACACTTATGACGGGGATTCCTTTAAGCACCGAGGAAATTCAAAAGCAGGTTTCCTCGGCTATCGATATGATAATCCACATCGAATTATTCATGGACGGGGTAAGGAGAGTTACTTGCGTGACCGACATTCATTACAACGAAAAAACCGCTAAGGTTGAATTGAACAACATTTTTGAGTTTAAACAGGAATCAGTTAGCGATAGCGGAGCGGTAATCGGTGATTGGGTTAAAAGTAAAAGGAAGCCGTCGTTTTATCATAAGTTCGAAAAAAGACGTGTCAGTCTACCCGACGGATATTTTGATTAAACCATGATTTTGTATTTTACCTGCATCTGAGGGGTTAAGCAAAATCTGCCTACCAGGCCCCTTTGTTTATCGGTGGGCAATTGTATTATGAAGTCGAAGTACCCTAGGCTTGTAAAACAGGACCTAGGAGTTTCAATAAATATTTTGTTACCCGTTATTTGCGGTTTATTTATAATGCCAAACTTCTGAAAAGGATAGTTTATTAATATGAAATGGTCGAATTATTTTATTCCTACGTTAAAGGAAGAACCGGTTGGTACTGAGGCGGTAAGCCATAAGCTGCTATTGAGGGCCGGACTAGTCCAGATGCTTACATCCGGTGTTTATACTTATTTGCCTTTGGGTTTGCGGGTACTCGAGAGGGTCCAAAATATTATACGCGATGAGATGAATACTGCAGGTGCCATCGAGCTATTAATGCCGTCGCTTCATCCTATAGAGCTTTGGAAACAGACCGGAAGGGACCAAGTTTTAAAGGATATTATGTATAAATTCCAGGATAATCGCGGGAGAGTAATGTGTTTAGGCCCGACCCACGAGGAGGTTATAACTGATTTAGTCAAGAATTTCGTGCAATCCTATCGTCAGCTGCCGGTTACGCTGTATCAGATTCAGACAAAATTCCGTGATGAGATCCGCACGCGCTTTGGTATAGTCCGTGCTTGCGAATTCATCATGAAAGATGCTTATAGTTTTGACCGAGATGTCGAGGGGCTGAAGAAGAATTATGAGTTGATGTATGATGCTTATAAGCGGATTTTCAATCGCCTTGAGTTGCCGGTAATAATAACTAAGGCCGACAGTGGGGCTATGGGAGGAGATTTATCCCATGAGTTCATGGTCCCTGCCCCGATCGGGGAGGATGAGGTTGAGATCGAGGTCAATGGTAAGATGCAAAAGCAGGTCGCAATTGAGCTTGGCCATATATTCCAGCTGGGTACAAAATATAGCCAGGCCCAGCAGGCTAATTTTGTGGATGAGGATGGCAAAATCAAGCCTATAATCATGGGTTGTTACGGAATAGGCGTAAGCCGGGTAATAGCGGCGATTATCGAAATGCATAACGATGCCAAAGGTATAATCTGGCCTAAAGAAGCCGCTCCTTTTGATGTTGAGGTCTTGCCTATAAAGGCCGATGACACATCCGAGATAATGGAGTTAGCGCAAAAATATTATACGGAATTTAAAAAGGCGGGGCTAGAGGTCCTTCTGGACGACCGAGACGAATCTGCCGGCAGAAAGTTTAATGACGCCGACCTTATCGGGATACCGTTAAGGATAACAATCGGCAAGCGCAATCTTACCGAGGGCAAGATAGAGGTCAAGGCCCGTAAGTCAAAAGAAGTTATACTGATGGATAAAAACAAATGTATCGATAGTGTCCTTAATATGAGGTAAATATGAGTGCTGTTTTAAAGGAAAAAGTCGACGGATTAATCGCGGAGATATTGCAAAAATACAGCTATGACTTATTCGAGTCCCGTTTACTTTACCGAAACCGAGAATGTGTTCTGGAAGTTTATATTGATAAGCCAAAAGGGGGCATATCCTTGGATGAATGCTCAAATGTAAACCGGGAGCTTTCGCAAAGAATTGAAAACGAAAACTTTTTTCTGCAGCCTTATAGCGTATCGGTTTCCTCTCCCGGATTAGACCGTCCGCTTAAGACACGAAGGGATTTCTGCCGGGTGATTGGGAAAATCGCCACGTTTTATCTGAACGAAAAGATAGGAGGCAAGCTCCAGCACGACGGTGTTGTTCTAGATGCAAATGAAGAGTCGGTTAGTGTAAGGATAAACGAAAACTTAACCATCATAAAATACAGTACAATCAATAAGGCAGTTTTGATTATATAAAATAGAAGGGGAATAAAATGGAAAGTAGCGAATTGTTGACGATCCTTGAGCAGTTAGAGAGAGATAAAGGCATAAATAAAGATGTCCTTATAAAGGCGGTCGAAGCGGCTGTTGCCTCGGCGGCGAAGAAATTACTTACCGTCGGAAAAGATGATGAGGTACGCGTAGTCCTGGACCCCAAGTCCGGGCAACTGAAGGCTTTCGCCGGGACGGAAGAGATAAGGGGAAGCGAGTTCGGCCGTATTGCCGCTCAGACGGCCAAACAGGTTGTTGTGCAGAAAATAAGGGAAGCCGAAAAAGACGTTGTCTTTGAAGAGTTTAATGCTCGTATGGGGCAGATAATTTCCGGAGGCGTGTACCGTTTTGAAAAGGGGAACATCATAATTGACCTCGGGAAAACAGAGGCTTATGTCCCTAAAAAGGAACAATCGCCGAAGGAAGATTTCAAGCAGGGAGACAGGATCAGGGCATATGTCATGGATGTAAGGAGGGACACTAAGGGGCCGGTTATTATCCTTTCCCGGGCCCATCCGAACTTTGTCCGGCGGCTTTTTGAGCTGGAGGTGCCGGAGATATATGAGGGAATCGTTGAGATAAAATCCATCTCCCGCGATGTCGGCGAAAGGACGAAGATAGCCGTCTTTTCCAAAGACGATAAGATCGATTGCGTCGGGGCATGCGTGGGGATGCGCGGCTCAAGGGTTAAGAATATAGTTTCCGAGATCCAGGGAGAGAAAATAGATATCGTCCGCTATGCCGATGATATTAAAGAGTATATCCAGGCGGCGCTTTCTCCGGCCGAAATTTCGCAGATCCAGCTGAATTACGAGGATAAAAAGGCAAATATCATAGTCAATGACGACCAGCTTTCTTTGGCGATCGGCAAGCACGGCCAGAACGTAAGGCTTGCCAGCCAATTGGTAGGATGGGAGCTGGACCTTTATTCTTTCGACCAGTGGAAGCAATTGCAGGAAGAGCTTCAGAAAGATTCCGACTCTTCAACCAAACTTAATATTTCCGACGATAAGATCAAGGCGGAAGGAACAGGCCTTAACCTTTCGGGGGTCGGAGATAAGCTTTTGCTTGAGCTAAGGAAAGCGGGATTTGACACTCTCGAGAAGATAGCGGGCGCGTCTATCGACGATTTGACACAGATAAAGGGCTTAGGTAAAATCAAGGCAAATAAAATTATCGAGGAAGCTTCAGCTAAACTGAAGGAATAGACGGATAGGATAATAAACAAAATGAAAGTAAAAGAATTAGCCGTAAAATTAAATATATCGAGTGAATTAATAATAACGACGCTAAAGTCCCTTAAGCTTAAGGCAAAAGATGATGAGCAGGAATTAAGCGCGGGAGTAGTTTCGGTAATTAAAAGCGAGCTGGTTAAGCCGAAGAAGCCGCCTAAAAAAGATTCAGATAAGCCAAAGGCTGCTAAAAAGAAGGTTGAAAAACCCGATAAAGAAGAAAAAAAGAAAGAAGAAGAAAAGATAGCGGAAGAAAAGCCTCAGAAGAAGGAAGAGGAAAAGAAGGTTGTCGTAATTGAAAAGCCTTTGCCAAGTCCGGAAGTAAAAGTCCAAGCCAAACCGGTTGAACCAATTTCTGTTAAGAAAGTCGTAAAAGATGAAATTAGGACTTCCGTAGTACCCCCTGTAGCCCCGCCGCCTAAAGTCCCTCCGAAAATTATCGAGCAGGTATTGACTAAAAAGATAACCAAGCCTTTTTCCGACCGGGATAGAGAAAAGATGAAGCAGGGGCCGATGATAATCCTCAAGCCCTTAGCCCGCAAGAAAAAGAAGATGACCAAGTCCTTTTCA
>JADFZM010000058.1 GCA_015232535.1 Candidatus Omnitrophota bacterium | reverse complement strand
TCGACGGCTCGGGAAACGCAATAGCCCTCACCGACATTAATCAGCAAATTGTTAACAGCTATTCTTACACGCCTTTTGGAGAAATTATAAATAAGACAGAAAATATCCCAAATCCATTCTTATTCGGCGGCCAGTACGGTATAATGCAGGAAGATGGGAATTTATATTACGCTCGCGCCAGATATTTCGACGCCAGCGTTGGGAGGTTTATAAGCGAGGATCCATCAGGATTTGCCGACGGGCCGAATATATATTCGTATGCGCAAAATAATCCGGTGGTGTTTGTGGATCCTCTGGGGCTAAGCACTGAGAAAGCATGGTGGCAACAGCTTGAAGAAGGTTATTATTATGGCACGGGTTTCGGAATAGATGCGGTAGCCATGTATGCAATGAAATATAATGAAACTGGCAATCCTTTATGGATAGTTCCGGGAGGGTTTGCTGCTTTATGGACACCCGAGACCTATCAAGTTACTGGGTGGACTTTAATTGCTGCCTATGGAATTCGCAGCGCGGGACGGACTTGGAAATTAGCGGATGGTTCGGTAGCTTATACCCCAATAGATTATGGTAACATATTAAGGATAGAAAAACATTTTATTGGGAAAGGTTCGCTTAGAGCAATAAAGTGGCATATAGATGCTTTGGGGAATCTTATAAAACATTGGCCTTGGAACATCTAATTTGGAGAGATAAAATGAAACGCTTCGGAATTCTAAATTGTACAACAAATAAAAAAAACCGGCAGGAGATATTGAATAAATTATTTAGTTCCTTTGTTGATAACAATTTGTCGGTATTAATAGTAAAAACATCACCGAGTATTTTAGAAAAATATTTGAATAAAAAGAAATATTTATTAAGAGACGGTATTATTTATTCTTTTCAAAAAAGGGAAGATATAAGCCCCCGAGTTAACTATTTATTGGCAATGCCTTTATGGCATAAAACAATCTTTCATATAATTGTAGGGAAGGAAGGTATCCTTGATGAAATAAATAAAATATACCCCAAAATATCATTCAAACAAGTAGATGACTCCTTAAATAATTTTATCGTTGGGGCTATTGACCCTGTTGACAATGACTTTATTTTTTATGGAAATGAATTTTTCAATACAATAGTTAAGAATTGCTTCCCAGGGGCTATGGAGTAACTCTGTCTTATTCTAAAGAATGGACAAGAATTCCGGGGATGTCCTAATTCATAACTTCCGTCGGCAAAAGAACAGCTAGCCAAAACAAGGCCCAAAGCAAAGAAATACAAATAAATTCCTTTACGGCTAATTTGTATTTTCTTATTTTCTAATGTCTCTACCGGTTTTTCCCAGGGGTTTAGCGATTTTATATTTTATCCTTCTATTGAGTTATTTGTCCCGTCTCAGTATGATTTAGCCGGAAACGTTCTAAACAGCACCTCCGCCAATCATGATGAAACGATCTTTTCTTACGACGATACTTACCGGCTTTTGACTACTACCTATCCTGATACCTCAAGCATAAACTACGGGTATGACGACTTCGGGAACATGACGAGCTTGCTTGATAACCTCGGCTCGACTACTTCCTTCTTATATAATAACGGCGAACTTCTGGACCACAAAACAGACCCGCTTCTTAAGGAAACCCATTATGATTTTAATGATTTAGGCCAGGTAACGGGTATAACCGACCGGAATAATAAAACAGTTAATTATTCTTATACGGATGTCGGGGAATTGGAATATATAACATATCCTGATTTGACGCAGACCGCTTTTACTTATGACCTTCACAGCAATTTAAAGACGATGACGGATTCTTTAGGTACGGCAACTTATAATTATGATAATCTCCACCGCCTGACTGATCTTACTGATTCTCAAGGTTTTACCGTCGCCTATCAATACGACGATGTGGGGAATGTAACTAAAATAATTTATCCGGGAAACCCTCTCCGTCATGACGAAAAATGCAGTCATTGCGAGGAGCGAAGCGACGAAGCAATCTCCGAAAACCTTGCCCCCGGGGAAGTAGCCTATACTTACGACAACCTTAACCGCATGGAAACAGTAACAATATGGACGGGACAAACAGCAACGTATCATTACGATACCGCCGGAAAGGTAACGGAACTGGATAATTTCAATAATTCAAAGACATTCTATGAATATGATACAGCCAGTCGCTTAACCGCGCTTAGGAATAAAAAGGCTAACGGAGATCCGATCGCCGTTTACGAGTATTTTGAAATAGACGGTAACGGGAATAGAGCTAAAATCCGCAAATACGAGCCGCAGGGCGGAGTGCTTTCGCCTGAAAATACCGCCTATACTTACAACACCGCCGGTAACCGGCTTTTATCTGCCGGAAGCAATAATTTTACCTACGATGATGAAGGGGCGTTGACCCACAGCTACCGCACAGGGTATTTCTACGACTATAACCATCTTTTAATTGGAATTAATAAAGAAAGCGGAGGCGGAGGCGGAGGGGGTTGTTTCTTAGCCGGAACGAGAGTGTTATCCCGCTCCGCGGATGAATCCGCTCCGGGGACTTTCGCCCTGGAGGGCTTCGGCGGGAGATGGCAGTATAAACCGATTGAGAAAATAGCAGTCGGCGACCACGTGCTGGCTTATGACGAGCAATCAAAACAAATGAAGCCAAGCAAAGTAACGGCAGCCTTAAAGTAACTCCTATTCACCGGGTATTAAGTAAAGGGGAATGGATTGAAATAGGGAAGTTAAAAGTAGGCGATACATTGACTAATACCAAAGGCACGGACGTTAAGATCGAAAGTATAAAGGAAATTAACGAAGAGGTAAATATTTATAACTTTGACGTCGAGCAATATCATACTTACGCTGTAAGCTTAGGTAACGAGGAAGTAATTGTTCATAACAGGAAGCAAAATATGGCGGTAATGCAAGACGAAGGAGGCTATCAATACCGGGGAGGGAATTACACATACAATTATTATTACGACGGGAACGGCAGAAGGCTCAAAGCCTTCCGGAATGGGGTAACAACAAAATATCTTTACGGCGCCGATGGAAATTTACTAGCCGAGGCAAATGAAGCGGGAGAAATCCAAAGATATTACATTTATGGAGCTAACGGATTGTTGGCAATGATTATCCCAGCGCCGTCATTGCGAGCGAACGTAGAGAGCGAAGCAATCTCTCCAGAAACAGATCGCCAAGCAAAAGACGCTCGCGATGACGATGAAGTCTATACTTATCACTTCGACGGCTCAGGAAACGCAATAGCCCTCACCGATATTAATCAGCAAATTGTTAATTCTTACGCTTATACTCCCTTCGGCGAAATCCTCAGCAAATCGGAAATTGTTTCGAATCCGTTTCTCTTCGGGGGGCAATGCGGTATAATATGTGAGCGCCGAACTCCTTAAAAAACGTAAGGGGTGGTAAGCGCAGAGCGAACCATTAATTTTTATGAGCCTTATAAACGATTATCCCCAGTTACGGGTCATCCAGGAAATAGCCGAGAAGGAAAAATCCGCGATATTTCTCGTCGGAGGAATGCCGCGCGATTATCTTCTGGGCCTGAGAAAGAATGATTTTGATTTTGCGGTTTCGAAGGGAGCTTTAAAGCTTGCGCGTTTGTTCGCTCAAACTATTAGGGGCGCTTTTATCCTCCTGGATGAGGAAAACAAATGCGGCCGGGTCGCTAAGAAGGAAAAAGGCGAACTTTTTACTTATGACTTTGCCGATTTCCGCTCAAAAACACTACTCGGAGATTTGTCTCACAGGGATTTTACTATCAACACTTTATCCGTCAGCCTGAAAGAAGCGCTCGGCGGAAAGTCGGTTAATTGCCTTATCAAAGACCGTAAAGGCGGGCTTAAAGATTTAAAGAGCAAGCTTATTCGGATGACGGGTGGTGAGGTTTTTAAGGATGATCCTTTGCGTATTCTAAGGGCCTTTAGCTTGCGAAGCACGCTCGGCTTTAAGATTGAGGCTAAAACTATTTCACAAATAAGGAAAGACAACAAACTGTTGTCGAAAGCTTCGCCCGAGCGCATAAGAGAAGAGCTTTTTAAGATTTTGGGGACAGGCAATTCTGCAAAAATAATCAAAGAGATGGATAAGCTGGGTTTGATAGAAGCTATTATCCCGCAGGTCAAGGTCATGTTCAGCTGTTTTCAGGGAGGGTATCATGATTTGGATGTTTGGAAACATAGTTTGGAAACTTTGAGTGAAATCGATAAACTTGATTCTTATGCCAAGGCCCATCCGGATCTGTGCGGTTACTTGAGCGAGAATATCGCCTCACAGAGGCCGCGGCTTTCGCTCATTAAATTGGCCGCCCTTTTGCATGATATCGGCAAGCCGGATACTAAAAAGAAAGAACAAGGCAAGATCTCTTTTCACGGCCACGAGAGACTGGGTAAAGCAATCGTTCGGGATATTGCATGTCAGCTTAAATTATCGACCGATGAGCGGCATATTCTAGAGGATATTGTGCTTTGGCATTTAAGGCCGGGGTATCTGTCTAATATGAAAAAGCCGACGGAACGCTCCGTTTACCGTTTTTTCCGGGACGCGAAAAAAGAAGCGCCGGGCATTCTTTTTTTGTCTGTTGCCGACCAAAGGGCGACCCGCGGGCCGATGACTTTGAAGAAAGATTTGAAGCATCACGAGAAAATCTGTTTCGGGCTTATCGGGAAGTATTTTGACAAAGCGAAGGAAAAACCTTTTGTGCCGCTTATTGACGGTTATGAAATCATGAAGTCTCTAAAAATAAAGCCTTCCGTTGCCGTCGGAAAGATCCTTGCGGAACTCAAGGAAAAGCAAATTTTGGGTAAAATCAAGGATAAAAAGGAAGCCTTGGTTTTGGCGCAAAAAACTTATAATAAAATAAGCCGATCGAGGAGCAGGTATGAGGATTAAAAATGTTGATCTGAAAGTCTTAGAGCGTGATAGGCCGCCAAAGAACGCTGTTATAATAAATGATAAACGGATCAGGGAAGCCTCGCTTAGAAAAAAGGCCGGCAGCGCAATTCAAGAAGCCCTTCGAACAAAGCGCGAAAGGCTTGCTTTTGATATTTCCGGCTTGCCTTTTTATGGCTTATCAGTCGTCGGTGCGGCGAAAATAATGGCCCAGGAGGCATTGAAGTTACAGCGGGAGAAGCATACAGCCCTTAAGGAAATAACTTTATATGTTGGGGGGAGGCGGGAATTCACGGTGTTTGAGAAGACAGTAAAAGGTTATGTGCGACATATTCAGGAAGATTTGGGCTTAGAGCCTTATGTAACCGTTGATGTGATTATCCGTATTAAAGGCGGAGTTGCGATTATCGAGCGCTCAAACCCTCCTTATGGATTTGCTTTGCCGGGAGGATTCCTGGATTTCGGCGAGAGTTTAGAGGAAACGGCAAAAAGAGAAGCTATGGAAGAAACCGGCTTGCAGTTGAAAGACTTGAAACAGTTCCATACTTATTCAAACCCGGGCCGTGACCCGCGTTTTCACACTGTATCGACGGTATTTACGGCTCAGGGTATCGGTGTTCCGAAGGCTTCGAGCGATGCGAAAAGCTTAAAAGTAATCGGCTTAGGCGATCTGCTCAAGCTTGATTATGCTTTCGATCATAAGCAGGTTTTAACGGATTATTTAAAATCTATCCGATGAGCGCGATATTGCCATTAGCCAGCTTAGGCTTGTTAGGTTTTTATTTAAGGAAGCACCTTTTCTTTCCCCCGCGAAGTTTACGAGAAACATTTATAGCGGCTTTCATCCTCTGGTCGGCAACGTGTGTTTTTATCACCGAGTTTCTTAGCTTATTCTCAAAGATTGATTATTTATCCATGGCTTTATTCTGGGCTTTCATTTTCTGTATATTGCTCGTTCTTTGTTTGAGGAAAGCCGCGAACACAACGAATTTGACAGCGCATTTTAAAGAACGTTTTATCCCTCTTGAGAGATCAATAATCTGCTCTATTATATTTATCTCGTTTTGTACCCTTATTATTGCTTTAATCGCCCCGCCCAATACATGGGATTCTTTGACCTATCATATGTCTCGGGTTGAGCATTGGATACAAAATCGGACGCTGGCTCATTATCCTACCTCAGACGGCCGCCAGATTTATAATCCGCCTCTCGCTGAAATAATTATCATGAATTTTCAAGTTCTTACCCGTTCGGATTATTTTGCCAATCTTCTCCAGTGGCTTTCGATGGCGGGGTGCTTATTGGGCGTTTCGCTTATTGCCAAAGAATACGGCGCCAATCGCTTAGGCCAGTTGCTGGCAGCTTTCTTTATGGCGACGCTCTCTGCCGGGATACTGCAGTCTACCGGAACTCAGAATGATTATGTTGCCTCTTTTTTTATCGTTGCCTTTGTGTACTTTTTAATGCGTAATCCTGATTCAAATAAGTTAGATTCAATATTAACCGGCTTGGCGCTGGGTTTGGCATGGCTGACGAAAGCAACGTGTTATATTTACAGCCTGCCGTTTATTTTGTTTTATGTTTATCAAGCTCTGGAAGGTAAAAACATTTCTAAACTGAAGAATATATTTTTTATTATATTAATTGCCTTGGCAATAAATTCCGGGCACTATAAGCGAAATTATTTAACGGCCGGTAATATCCTTGGATCGGAAGGGCATATCAGCTCTCACTCCACTCAAAGCAAATCCCCGAATTTGATTGCCGCGAATATCATGTGCAACATAAGTATGCATTTAGGCACGTCTTCGGGTAAGATAAATACGGTTATCGAACATTTTATTTACAGTTTAGGAAATATTCTTGGGGTAGATTTGGCAAACCCTGACCCGAGAAATTTTAATGAGCCGTTTCATGTGCAGGCTTTTATACATGAAGATTTGGCGGGAAACTTTTCGCATATGATCTTAATTTTAGGATGTTTTATCTATGCTTTTCTTTTCAGGAAAAAATATTCGTTTCAACCGGTTTTGGGCTATTTCTTCACGGTTTTGTTTGCGGCGGTTTTATTTTCGATTAGCGTAAAATGTTTTTTGTCAAACACCCGCTTGCATTTGCCTTTATTCGCTCTTTGCGCTCCTTTCGCCGGGGTAGTTTTAGAGAAAGCCGGAAAGAACCGTTTTGTCCTTGCTTTTGTCCTTATCTGGCTTTTTGTGAGCGCTATGCCGTTTGTTTTTCGCAACAATTCCCGACGTTTGATATCGAGCAAATCGACCGTATTCAGCAAGCCCAGGATTGAGCAGTATTTCAACAATGATTCGACCTTGTACGGGCCTTACCTTGAAGCTGCTAAGGAGATCAAGGCTTTGGGTTGTAAAAATTTGGGATTAGTAATCCAATCCAATTCTTGGGAATATCCGCTATGGGTGCTTTTGCGTTATCTGGAAGTTGATCCGATAAGATTCGAGCATGTGGAGGCGTATGGTTACGATAAAATTTCGGTAAAGAAATACCCTTTGGGTGATTTTACACCCGAGCTTGTTTTGTCGGTCAATTCCGATTGCGCGGAAACATTAAAGCTTAAAGCCGGCGCGAGGGAGATTAAGAGGTTTTGGCAATCCGGCAGCTTGGCTTTATATAAATGACGCAAGCACCGGTAAATTAATTCTTAGCTAAAATTATTTTTTAGGTTTAAAATAGCTAGGTAATTAGGTTATAATCTTGTAGGAAAAATATATCTATCCGGGGCCCAATAAGTCCCAGCTCATGGGGGTAAGAATGCAAACTGAATTTCCTTCGATGCAGGAAGTAGAAGACCTATCAATCGATACGTTAGGCGCGGCTAATTTTCAAACTACCCTTAGGAGGTCGGCTAGGGGATTTGTAAGCGATTCGGAGAAACTGGCTGTTTTCGCCCGTTCCGAACATATGTCGCAATATATCGCTTTAGGCAAGCCTTTTCCTATGTTTGAGCTCGCCGGCCCGAGAGAAAAAGTATTTTTTGACCCGCATAAGCTGACCTGCGGGATTGTAACTTGCGGCGGGCTCTGCCCGGGATTAAATGATGTTATCAGGACGATCGTCCTTTCTTTGCATTGGCAGTATTGCGCGAAAAGAGTTATCGGGTACCGGTACGGATTCGAGGGATTATCGTCGAACGCCAGCCAGGCGCCGATTGAGCTGATCCCTGAGATCGTCGAGGATATTCAAAACCAGGGCGGCACTATATTAGGCAGTTCGCGCGGCCCGCAGGACTCAAGGGACATGGTCGATGTTTTGGCAAAGCATGAAGTGGGGATCCTTTTTGCTATCGGCGGTGACGGAACTTTCGGAGGAGCGAACACGATCGTGCAGGAAGTACGGAGGAGGAACCTTCCCATCTCGGTTATAGGTATACCCAAGACTATTGATAATGACATATATTGTTCGGAAAGGACCTTCGGTTTCAGTACCGCGGTCCAAAAGGCGCGCGAGGCGATCTATTCCGCCCACCAAGAGGCTAAGGCGGCGTGGAACGGTATCGGATTGGTAAAATTAATGGGCCGCGACTCGGGTTATATTGCCGTTCATTCCACATTGGCTAATAGCGACGTAAATTTCTGCCTGATACCCGAGCAGCCGTTTAAGCTTTACGGCGAGAATCAATTCTTGGAGAAATTAGAAAAACGTTTAACACGTAAAAGGCATGCGGTAATCGTTGTTGCCGAGGGGGCGGGCCAGGACCAGATCCAGGGCTCGGGAGAAGGGGAGAAGGACCCATCCGGAAATGTAAAATATAAAGATATCGGAGTTTTCTTAAAGGACAAGATCACCCGGTATTTTAAGGAAAAGCAAATGCCGATATCGCTTAAGTACATTGACCCGAGTTATACTATCCGCAGCTGCCCGGCTAACGCCGACGATTCCGCTTTTTGTATTCTCCTGGGGCAAAACGCGGTTCATGCCGGGATTTCCGGCAAGACCAATATGTTTGTCGGGTATTGGAATCATCATTTTGTGCATGTTCCGATGCGATTGGCTCTGCATAAAAGGAAGAAAGTGGATTTGGAAGGACCGTATTGGCAGTCGGTAGCTGACATGACCAAGCAGATAGATGAAACGTGCCAGTGGAAAGGACAATCATAGATAAGATGCTTAAGAGAGCTTTTTTCATAATATTATTTTTGCTGCTTTGCCGAGCCGGAATCGTTAACGCCAGTTTAGTTGAGGTTGAGACCTCCTTCTTGAAAGGCGATTACGAAAAAGTCAAGGCGATAGCCGACGCGGATATGGCAGACGCCACTATAGATAAGGCCAACCTGGCTAAGATAAAATATTTCCTCGCCTTAAGCCACTTATGGTTAAAAGAATACAGCGACGCAAAAAAAGTCCTTGAAGCTTTGCATGAAGAGGATTTGGATAAGAATTTCCGCGATAAGGTATCTCTTGGGATTATCGATGCCTGTTATTTGAACGATGAGTACGAAACAGCCTTGGATACGGCGCAAAGGTTTATAAAAGAGAACGCATCTTCCGATTATTTGAGCTTAGTTTATTTAAAGCTGGCGCGCATAAACCTCAAGCTGGCACAATGGGCCGAAGCGGAAGTATATCTTAAAAAGGTCATCAATGATTTTCCGCAAAGCATGGATGTTTATATCGCGAAGCAGCTTCTCGAGGAGAACCGGTATTTTGCCGTGCAGGTAGGCTCTTTTGCTTTAAGTTCCCGCGCCGAACAATTGGCCCAGGAGCTTAAAGAAAAAGGCGAATACGCTTATGTTGTTGAGATAACGGATCAGGAGAACAAGAAATATTACCGGGTGCGCGTCGGCAAATTGTCTTCTTTGAGCGAGGCCAAGCATTTAAAGTCCAAGCTATCCGAATTAGGTTATCCCACCTCTATATATCCTTAAATGGCGAAAAGCAAAGATAAGATAGTTTTTATCGTCGGCCCTACTGCCGTCGGAAAATCTTCGGTTGCGCATTCTCTCGCCAAAAAGCTAAAAGGTGAGGTGGTCTCGCTTGATTCGATGCAGGTTTACAAAGAGATTTCCGTCGCGAGCGACAAGCCATCGAAAGATATGTTTAAAGAAGTGCCTTATCACTTGGTCGGGATTGTTTCGGTAAAAGATGAATTTAACGTATCTCTGTTTAAAACCCTGGCCCAAGAAAGTATCGTCGATGTTTTAAGAAGAAAGAAATTACCGATATTTGCCGGCGGGTCGGGCTTATATTTGCAGGTTCTTCTCGATGGCATCTTCGACGGCGCCTCAAGAGATTTAGGCTTAAGGCAGGCATTGGAAAAAGAGGCAAAGGAGAAAGGGAATACTTGCCTCTATGAAAAGCTTAAAAATATCGACCCTGCCTCGGCTGAGAAAATACACCCCAATAACTTAATTAGAGTAATACGCGCCCTGGAGGTGTCGCTTTTAGGCGGCAAGCCATTTTCCGAGAAGAAAGAAGAGCGCGAAGGAATTTGGGGAAAATACGATATAAGGGTTTTCGGCCTGGACATGGAAAGGGAGGACCTTTACGAAAGGATCAATCGCAGGGTGGATGAAATGTTTGTGCGCGGATTAGCCGAGGAGATAAAAGGAATTACTTCTTTACCTTTAAGCTTAACTGCCTCGGCAATGATCGGGGTTAAGGAGATCCTGGAAA
Source organism: Candidatus Omnitrophota bacterium (assembly GCA_015232535.1). Classification (GTDB taxonomy): domain Bacteria; phylum Omnitrophota; class Gorgyraeia; order Zapsychrales; family Zapsychraceae; genus JADFZM01. The sequence continues at coordinate 100 of JADFZM010000058.1, read as the reverse complement.
GTTTTAAAGGAGAATACGATTTAGATCGGGCCAAGGAGCTGATAAAACGAAATACCCGCCATTACGCAAAACGCCAGTTGACCTGGTTCAGGAAGGATAA
>JADFZM010000057.1 GCA_015232535.1 Candidatus Omnitrophota bacterium | reverse complement strand
CCAGAGGTACAGCGGGGAATTATCAAAAGAGTTTAAGGAAGCCGATGCGATAATCGGAGTCCAAAAGCTCCATTCCTCTAAAACAGATTCTAAAATATCGCTCACTCCCGCGCATTATTCGTATCTTAAGATATGCGAAAGCTGTTACAATAAATGCAGTTTTTGCGCTATTCCCTCGATAAAAGGAAAGTTTGCATCGAGAAGCCTTGAATCGATTCTTCAAGAGGTGGAGCGCCTCGATGCCAGAGGGGTTAAAGAGCTGAACTTGATCGGGCAAGACATCACCTCTTACGGCATCGACCTGTACAAAAAAAAGAGCCTGGCTTTTTTGCTAAAGAAAATCATACCCGTTACTAATTCTATAAAGTGGATAAGGCTGCTTTACAATTATCCTTCGAATGTGACCGATGAATTGCTCGAGGTTATTGCGAAAGAAGATAAAATATGCAAGTACATAGACATTCCTATTCAGCATATTAGCGATAAGATCCTTAAAGCGATGAACCGCCGTGAAACCAAAAAAGAGATCGTCGGGCTTATCGATAAAATAAGGAAAGAAATTCCGGAAGCAGTTATACGCACGACAATGATCGTCGGCTTTCCCGGGGAAACGGAGAATGATTTTAAAGAGTTGATGCAATTTGTTGATGAAACAGGTTTTGACCGGCTGGGGGCTTTTATGTTCTCTCGGGAAGAGGGGACTAAGGCCTTTGACATGAAAGGACAAATTGGGGAGCGCATAAAAAAAGAGCGCTACGCAAAGCTGATGAAGCTACAACAGAAAATATCGCATCAACGATTAGAGAAGCATCTCGGGAAAAAAATAACCGTAATCATTGACGAAAAAGAAAAAAATGAGGAAGATATCTATATCGGCCGCAGCCAGTATGATGCGCCTGAAGTGGACGGGGTTGTATATGTGCGCTCAAGTAAAGGCCTCAATAAAGGAGATTTTGTAGTTGCCGATATCAAAGAAACCCATGAGTATGACCTTGCGGGAGAAGCGCTTTGAAACTGCCTAACCTGTTGACCTTATCGAGGATATTTTTATCGGTTTTATTCGTTTTTTTCTTGTTCCAGGCTGGGGCTCTAAACAAAACAGTTGCTCTAATTGTTTTCTTAGCCGCAGCATATACCGATTATCTCGACGGATATTTTGCCAAGAAATACGGACTGATTAGTAATTTTGGTAAGATAATGGACCCTATTGCCGATAAGGCCCTGACTTTGGCCGCTTTTTTTTCCTTTTTTTCGATGGGCCTTGTGCCTTTTGGAATAGTCATTCTTATTGCTGCCAGGGAAATATTTATAACCGCCTGGAGGCTTTGGATTATGAAAAAAGGTAGCTTTCTGGCGGCGGAATTTATGGGGAAGACTAAAACTGTTTCGCAGATAGCGGCGATCATTTTTATTCTCTTATATATTATAAGCCGCGAGTTAGCATCTTCGGGTTCGGCGAATTATAAATTTATTGAGTTTTGGAAAGGCTCGATAATATTTGTAATGAGCTATGTGTTATTTATTACCCTTTTTTCGGGGATATCTCTTATGTGGAATAACCGAAAGGATTTTCGTAAATGAACGCAAAGATCGCGAAAATAATAGCTACTTTCTTTTATATCGGGGAGATCCCAGCCGCGCCTGGCACGATTGCCAGCTTAGCCGGAGTTTTTATTTACCTAACATTATTCGATAATCCGGCTATTTTCATTTTCCTAACCGTCTTTGTTACGGGGATCGGATTTGTTTTTTCCGGAAAGCATGAAAGAGCGCTGAAAACAAAAGACCCGGGGTGCATAGTAATAGATGAGGTCGCGGGGATGATGATTTCTTTAATGTTTTTGCCGGTAAATTTTGCTGTTCTAATAACAGCGTTTTTCCTGTTCAGGGCTTTCGATATGTTTAAGATTTATCCTGTAAATAAGATGGAGGATTTAGGAGGTTCGCTGGGGATAATGGCCGATGATATATTCGCCGGTATTTACGCCAATTTGATAATGCACATTGCTTTACTTTTTGTGCCCGGAAAAGGGTAGAAAATGCCATATTCAATGAAATCAATCCTTTTTTTGTTTCTGCTTGTTACGTGTTTTTTGGCGATGGCGGTTACATTGATAAGCATTCCGCTCGAGCTTTCAATAAAAGGGACTTTGATCTCTTTTGCCAATGCTTGGTATCCAAAAGAAAATGAAAACGGATTTTACGGCCAGCGTAGCGAATTATATCCGGTTTTTTATTTGCTTATCTTTATGTCAGCCTGGCTTATTTCTGTTGTTTTGGGAAAAGGTACGAAAAAAGGCAGAGTAAGACAATATTTTACTTCATTGACCATTACCTGTTTTGTGTTCTTCGCGGTTATATCTCTTATCCAGGTTGTTAAAAGGACCGATAGGCTAAACAGAATTTTAAGGCAGTACCTCATATTATCCGACGATGATTATAAGCTTAAAGCCCTTGGCTTGCCTTATGCGTTTGCTAATAAAATAAGGAAAGAATTTCCGGGTACTTACACTGCAAACTTGATCTCCGATTTAGATTTTAGTTCGGATATTTTTATGGGCATGCACCGTAATATTTGTTATCAATTGCTTCCTATAAACGTTAGGTCGCATGATAAACAGGACAGGCCGGATCTGTTGATATATTTTCTCAAAAAGAACGCAAAAGATTTTGTTCCTGATAATTATGTCATTAGGGGCCGGTATGGGAATAGCAGCCTTGTTGCTGTAAGGAAGGATTTGCTTTGATCATTAGTTTGAGTTTATTTATAGCTTTCTTCTTGCCGTGGATTATCGGTTATGAGCTTTTGAGCTTGATTCTAAGAAGGCAGAAATTCAATCCGGTTTTAATGGTCTCTTTATCTTACGGCTTAGGTTTTGGATTTTTGGCTTATTTGATGTTTGTTTTGTCTTTTTTTAAGCTGGCGTTAACCCTTTGTAACGTGCAGGCTGGGCTGATAAGTTCCTTAGCCATTTTATTGGCAATAAGGGTTATTGACAAAAAGAAAGAAAAGAATGAAGCGGTTATATTTGAAAAAAAAGAGAGCCTGTTTGGCAATGCTAGCTTATTACTGAAAATTATTATCGCGCTTGGAATCCTTTATGTTTTGTATAATGTCGCCCTGATATTGCTTAGGGCGCTTATAGTTCCTGTTTGCTCATGGGATTCTCTGGCGACCTGTGTTTATAATGCCAAATTAATTTTTTATGAAAAAACTATTCCTCCGTTAAAGTTCCTTCCTCATCCTTCTTATCCTTTGGGGATCCCTCTTATGATTACTTGGCTTAATTTAAACCTTGGTTATTTTGACGAATATTATTTAAACCTAATTTCCGTCTTTTTATTTATTACATTTCTCTGTGTTTTTTATTATTTCTTAGGTTATTTTACTAATAAACGCTGGGCTTTATTGGGAGTTGTGTTACTTATAAGCTCTAATTTGATCTATTTTCATGCCGGGATTTTTTACCGCGATCTGCCGATAATGTATTATTGTTGTTGTGCCCTGTTTCTTCTTGTTCTTTGGGCTGAACAAGCAAACAAAGGGGTTGCTTTGTTAAGTTCTACCCTAATCGGTATAAGTTCATTCATAAAGATGGAAGGCAGCGGTTATTCGATTATATTTATATTATTGTCAGCAATTTTGATAAATAAAACTAAACAAGGCTGGCCCGGAATACGGAAAAATATTTTCTTGTTTGTCTTCCCGGCCTTAATCTTAAATTCTGTATTTTATGTGGTAAAATTCATGCAAAAAGTACAAGCTACTGAGCATTACGACCTTAGCTTTAATTTATTGATCCATAGAATTCCCCATATTTTGGAAGTGTTCTTTTTTGGTGTGTTTTTTTCGGCTAATTGGAACATCTTTTGGTTCTTATTTCTTGTTTCTATCTTGGTAAGGTTCAGAAATAAAGGGAAGAATGTAAGCATTAGAGTCTTGATTTTAAACACTTCATTATGGATATTTATCCTTTTTGTATGGGCGTTATTTTCCGAGAAAGGAGGATCCGCCCTCATTTCTCCTTATACTTTCTCGCGAGTATTAATTCACTATTTTCCATTGATAATTGCTTTGATAATTTTGTTGCTTTATCCTTCGGCTGAAGCAAAAGAAGTTAAGTAAGGAGGCGTTTTTCGATAATTTCGTATTCCGGTCCCGCCGGGGTCAGAGTGCTGTTGAATAAGGATAATGAGTCACAGTGAATTGTCGGCATGGATGTGATTTTATACGTTTCAAGCCTACTCACAAAAGAAGAAATATCCCGGTGATTTTTAACCCGCCCGATTGTTATATGCAATTTAAAGGGGCGGTTTTCTTTTTCAAAGCCCAGCTGTTCCATCCGGTTTTCCACGTTTGAGGAAAGATTTTGCATCTCCACAGGGTTTTCTTTTGCTCCGATCCAAATTATGCTGGGGTGTTTAAGAGAAGGAAAAGCTCCCAGATCGGATAAGGTAACGGAAAACGGCTTAAAAGAATTTGCTATTTCATTCAGCGCGGTCGTTATGTCTTTTATTTCTTCCTCCGTCGTATCGCCCAGGAATTTTAAAGTTATATGGGCATTTTCCGGCCTTACCCACTTGATCCCTGAATCGATATTTATAAAATGATTTTGCACTTCTTTGATAAGGTTTTTAATCTCTTTGTTCAATTCTATTGCGATAAATAATCTAAGCGGCTTAGGCATGTGTATTAATGTTTTTTATGAGGAGATTGAGGGCCGCATCCGCCGCCTGTTTTTTTATTTCAAGCCGGGAGCCTTTAAAAATGTGCTTTTCGCAAATTGTTTTGAGGGCGGAGGAAAAGGATATAAAAGCCAGCCCCACCGGTTTTTCTTTTGAGCCCCCGCTTGGCCCGGCTATTCCCGTGACACTTAAAGCAAAGTCGGATTTGAAAATTTTTCTTGCTCTTTTTGACATCAAAATCGCGGTTTGTTTGCTTACTGCCCCGTAATTTTCGATTGTTTTTCTCGGTATTTTCAAAAGGGAGGCCTTAATTTCATTGCTGTAGGCGATAATAGCGCCGATAAAGAATTTTGACGAGCCGGGGATGTTTGTCAGGCGATGGGAAATAAGCCCTCCTGTGCAGGATTCGGCGGTACAAAGAGTTTTCTTTGTTCTTTTAAGCACCCGGGCAATAATTTTCTCTAACAGCATGATTTGATTATAGGTTAGGACAAAAAACTTGACAAGATTTATCATTTAGAATATATTGAACGTCAATCGATGAGTGCTTGGCTTTATTAACTGTTATTTATATAACTAGTACTAATAAAAACAATCCCAAGAGCGCATCTTGGGATTTTTTAATGACGACATGGTTTATGGAGCGAAGGGCTCATAAACGATATGTCGGAATTAACCCCTGCAAATGCTCTGGCATTTGCTAGGGGTATTTAGATGACGGTTAACCCCCGAAAATACTCTGGCATTTGCTAGGGGTATTTAGATGACGGTTAACCCCCGAAAATGCTCTGGCATTTGCTAGGGGTATTTAGATGACGGTTAACCCCTAGGGGTATTAAGCGGACGTATAACCTCAAAGGAAAGAATATCATTAATTCGAAAGGGCAATACATGTTTAATTCAATTGAAGAGATATTAAGTGATTTAAAGGCGGGGAAAATGGTAATCGTTATGGACGACGAAAGCCGCGAGAACGAAGGCGACGTTTTTTGTGCCGCCGAACACATCACCCCCGATATAATAAATTTCATGGCTAAAGAAGCCCGCGGCCTCATCTGTATCCCTATGGAAGAGGACAGGCTTAACGAACTTGAGCTTCATCCGATGAAAATAAATGTCAGCCACCGCCACCAAAAAAGCGATACCGGATGGGCTATCTCTGTCGATGCCGCCCACGGTATTACGACCGGTATTTCTGCAGGGGACCGCTCGCACACAGTTAAAGTTCTGATTGACCCGAAATCCAAGCCCTCTGATCTTATAACCCCGGGGCATTTATTCCCCCTTAGGGCGAAAAAAGGAGGGGTTTTGGTCCGGGCCGGGCACACCGAGGCCTCAGTTGACTTGTCAAAGGCGGCCGGCCTTTACCCGGCTGGGGTAATTTGCGAAATAATGAACGAAGACGGAACGATGGCAAGGACCGACGACCTGATAAAATTCTCCAAGAAGCATAAATTAAGGATCTGCACCATAGATATTTTGATCGAATACTTAAGAACATCGAAGAAACTTGTCCAAAGGCAGGTAGAGACAAAACTCCCGACTGAATACGGCGATTTTCAGATGATCTCATATAAGTCTTTGGTTGATGACCTGGACCATATAGCTTTGGTGATGGGGGATTTGAGCGAGAAAAAGCCGATACTGGTCAGGGTGCAATCTGAGTGCTTGACGGGAGATGTTTTCGCGTCGCTGAGGTGCGATTGCCGCGGCCAATTGGTAAGTTCTTTAAAGAAAATATCCGATGAGAAGAGGGGTGTTTTGATATATATGCGCCAGGAAGGCCGAGGGATCGGGCTGGTTAATAAGCTGAAGGCATATAACCTTCAGGACCAAGGCCTAGATACGGTCGAAGCTAATGAAGCTTTGGGTTTTTTGCCTGATTTGCGTAATTATGGGATAGGAGCGCAAATACTGGTCGATTTGGGAGTGAAGCATATCAGGCTTTTGACCAATAATCCGCGAAAGATCATCGGTCTTGAGGGATACGGAATGGATATTTCCGAGCGTGTTCCGATCAAAGTGCCGCATAATAAAATCAACGAGCGTTATCTTAAGACCAAGAAAGATAAATTAGGGCATTTGCTGGATATTTAATTCAATGAGCTTAGTAAAAAAAGAAAATAAATCCGGGCGGAATAAAATCGCTATAGTTGTTTCGAAATTCAACGATTTCATAACAAAAAACTTGTTAAAGGCATGCAGGGATGAATTGCATAAAGCGGGATTAAGCGAAAAAGATATAAGGGTTACTTTTGTTCCCGGGGCTTTTGAGATACCGCTTATGGCTTTAAAGTCCGCCGAGCGTAAGGAAATCGGCGCGGTCATTTGCCTGGGCGCGGTAATCAAAGGCGAAACTCTTCATTATGAGCTGGTGGCCCAGGAGTGCGCCCGGGGGATAATGGATGTTTCGCTTCAAACAAAAAAGCCGGTTATTTTTGAAGTCCTGGCTTGCGATACAATAAAAAAGGCCCAGGACCGAGCTAAAGAAAAAGGCAATAATAAAGGGCGGGATGCGGCTTTAGCCGCTTTGGAAATGCTTGATATGCTCTCTCAGTCTTAAAAAATGCGAAAAAGAACACTAGCCAGGGAAAACGCTTTAAAGATTTTATATCAGGCCGATATTCTCCGCCGGGATATTAATCTCGTGTCCGCTTCATATTGGCAACAGTATGAAGCCAATGATCCGTTGGTAAAGGAATTCTGCGACAGGATCACCTACGGAGTGAATTTTAATATCGGCGGGATAAACGAAATGATAACTAAATACGCGACGAACTGGCAGCTTAAGCGCATGGCTGTTATCGACAGGAATGTAATGCGTTTGGGGGCTTTTGAACTTTTGTTCGCTCCCGATATCCCTCCAAAGGTGACCATCAACGAATGTATCGAGCTGGCCAAAAAATACGGCGATGTCGAATCTTCAAAATTTGTTAACGGTATACTCGATAAGATCCACAAGAACGAAATTTCCCAAGAGGGCAAGGCGATAAATGAGCAGAGCGGCTGATTTACATCTTCATACCAATTATTCCGACAGCACCCTTACCCCATTAGATGTGATCGAACAGTCAGCTAAATACGGCATCAGCTGTATAGCTATTACCGACCACGATACTGTCGAAGGAATATATCCTACGCTTGAAGCGGCTAAACCGCATCAGATAGAGGTTGTAGCCGGCGTCGAATTATCTTCGGAGATTAACGGCCGCGAGGTTCATATCCTAGGGTATTTCATCGATTACCATAATAAGCGTTTGCTGGAACAGTTTCTCTGCATGCAGGATACCCGGGTGGGGCGCATGAAGAAGATGATCGATAAACTTAAGGAATTTGGTATAAACAATGTAGAATTATCTGAAGTTTGCGCTTTAGCCCAGACTGATTCCGTCGGGAGGCCGCATTTGGCGACTATCCTTTATGAAAAAGGCTGGGTCAAGAGTGTGCGGGCGGCGTTCGACCTTTATATTTCCGACGAAGGCCCGGCTTACGTAGAAAAGTTTAAGCAAACCCCCGAAGAAGCCATCGAATTGATAAGGCAAGCCGGAGGGGTCGCTGTTTTAGCCCATCCTATGTTATCGGGAATTGATGAGCGTATCCCGCAGTTTGTCGAGGCGGGATTAGGCGGTATTGAGGCGTATTATCCTAATGTGCCTAAGCAAGGTATGGAATTTTACGTTAATCTGGCCAAGAAATATAATCTTGCCGTTACCGGAGGCTCCGATGCACACGGCGAAGCGAAAGATAATACCTGGATCGGAAAGTTGACCATCCCCTACGAATTAGTCGAGGATTTAAAAAAACGTACCGGAAGATAATTATGCCTGTATCCGATATATTTTTTATGGAAAAGGCGCTTGATCTCGCGCGTAAGGCAAGAGGAAAGACATCGCCAAATCCGATGGTCGGATGTGTTATTGTTAAAGGGAATAAAATTATCGCCTCCGGGTTCCATCAAAAGCGAGGCCTGCCGCACGCGGAGGCGATCGCGTTAAAAAAAGCCGGAGAAAAAGCCCGGGGCGCGAAGCTTTACGTAAATTTAGAGCCGTGTTTTCATTTTGGGAATACCCCCCCTTGTGTTGACGCTATAATCAAAAGCGGGATAAAAGAAGTCATTATCGCAGCAAAAGATCCCAATCGCTTAACCGACGGAAAATCTATCGCCAAGCTTAAGAAATCAGGAATAAAAGTGAAGATGGGTGTTTTGAATGCGCACTCAAGAGCCCTCAATGAATCTTTTATGAAGTATATAAATACAAAAATGCCTTTTGTCGCAACCAAGACCGCTCAGACTATCGACGGGAAGATAGCCGCAAGGAACGGTAATTCGAAATGGATAACCGACAAGAATACCAGGGAATTCGCCAGAGGCATTCGCGATGAGTTTGACGCGATACTCGCCGGGATAAATACTGTCTTAAAAGACGACCCCTGCTTGTGCGCAAAAAGCAAAAATATCAAGAAAATAATCGTCGATTCGCGCTTGCGCATTTCACCTAAAGCCCGGCTGTTTGAGAAATCCCTCCCCGAAGAGGTTTATTTAGCGGTAACTGAAAATGCGCCGCAAAAGAGGGTACAATTATTCCGTGATAAAGGATGCCATGTCATTATCGCTCCGGAAAAAGAAGGCCGGGTTGATTTAAAATGGCTTTTTAAAACTCTTGCCCGGGAAGAAATTACAAGTATATTAATAGAGGGAGGATCGACAGTCATCGGCCAGGCGTTAAAAAAAGGCTTGGTCGATAAAATGTATTTTTATATCGCCCCTAAGGTCGCCGGCGACAAATCTGCTTTAAGCTCAATTAACGGCCTCGCTCTTAACAGGATGGACGATACGATAAATTTAAGCGAAATGGAAGCCAGGAAAATCGGAAAGGATATCTTAATAACTGCATATGTTCTCCGGAATAGTTGAAGAAAAAGGGACAGTCAAAAAGGTTTTAAGAAAACAAAACTTAAGCGTAATTACGGTAAGAGCAAATAAGACCGCCAAAGACACTAAAAAAGGCGGAAGTATCTGCGTTGACGGAGTTTGCTTGACCGTGACAAAAAAGGAAAAGAACGAATTCACCTTCGATGTAATGCTCGAGACCCTAAAGAAAACAACATTGGGCATGGCATGCGTCGGGGGGAAATTAAACCTCGAGCGCTCATTAAAGGTGGATGATAGGATATGCGGGCATTTTGTCTCCGGCCACGTCGATAGCATGGCCGAGGTAAAAGACATCGTTTTAATGGAGAATTATGTCGAGATCGTCGTAGCGATTCCCGAGGGACAGGGCATATATATTGTACCCAAAGGGTCAGTTTGCATAAACGGCGTAAGTTTAACAGTCGGAGATGTTAGGAAAGATTCCTTTAGCGTTTACCTTATCCCTTTTACCCTCGATGTGACTAATTTGGGGCTGGTAAAAAAAGGGGATAAAGTGAACATTGAAACCGATATATTGGCCAAATACCTTTACAAGCAAACACAAGAGGCGAAATCGCCTTATTCATACTCTAAGAAATAAAATCTCACGGAAGAAAGGAAAGCTAAATGGAACTTAATATCCTAGATATCCAGAAAATAATCCCTCACCGTTATCCTTTTTTATTGATCGACAAAGTGATCGAGCTTGAGCCGAATGTTAAACTGGTTGCCTTAAAGAATGTTTCGGTCAACGAGCAGTTTTTCGTCGGGCATTTTCCGGGCGAGAAAGTGATGCCGGGGGTTTTAATCATTGAGGCGATGGCGCAGGCGGGATGCGTTTATTTCTACTATAGCAAGAATATGCAGGGTAAGAATTTAATCTATTACCTGGCAAAAGTCCAGAGTAAATTCCATGCTCCGGTTGTCCCGGGCGATCAGTTGAGAATTGAGATAACCACGATAAAACTCCTTCCAAAAGTCGGATTCTTTAAGGCCGAAGCTTTTGTGAAGGAAAAGCTGGTTTGCGAAGCCGAGATCGGTTTCGGGGTCAAAGAGGCATAAAGTAAAAAAAGGAGCAAAATATGAAAGTTGTTATTTTAGCCGGCGGGCTAGGTACACGCCTTGAAGAAGAAACTATAGTGACTCCAAAGCCTCTTGTTATGATCGGCGAATACCCGATTCTTTGGCACATTATGAAGATCTATTCAAAATACGGCTTTAATGAATTTATTATTTGTTTGGGTTATAAGGGTTATATGATCAAAGAATATTTCGCTAATTATT
>JADFZM010000056.1:8533-11861 GCA_015232535.1 Candidatus Omnitrophota bacterium | reverse complement strand
ATACGCCTTTTTTTAAAGCTTTAAAATCAATTTACACACAATCTAATATACAACCGTTTTTAAACAAATTATTACCTCAAATATGGTGTTTTCTGTATAATATAATCCAATAACTTATCGGAAACCAGATGCTATCACAATTAAATATCCGCAATTTCGGGCTGATCGAGGATGTTTCGCTTGAATTCGGCCCGGGCTTAAATATACTTACCGGCGAAACCGGCGCGGGAAAAACCATAATCATCGAAGCCTTGCGCGCCGTTTTAGGCGATAGAATAACCCTGTCGGAGATCCGCGACACCTCCCTCCCTTGCTCTATCGAAGCAGTCTTTGAAATTGACCCCAATTTAAGGAAAGAGGATATATTTAAAGACTTTATTTCAAACAATGACCCTCTGATCATAAACCGGCAATACTCCTCAGATGGAAAGAACAAAATCAAGATAAACGGGCTTAACGTTACCTTAAGCCAGCTAAAAGGACTGGGGAACTATCTGGTCGATTTTCACGGCCCGCACGACCATCAACAGCTGCTTTCTCTTGATTCGCACTTGTTGATACTCGATAGGATGATCGACTTTAAAGGGAAGCTCCCGGAATACGCAAAGGTTTTTTCCGAATACAAGGAAATCGAAAACAAGATCAAGCAACTTTCCGAATTGGCTCAAAACCGGGAGCGCGAATTAGACCTTTTAAAGCATCAAATCAAGGAACTGGCGCAAGTCCCCCTCGATGAAGAAAAATATGCCGAGCTTTTAATCCGCCAGGAAAAATTCAACAATGCCGAAAAACTTAACGCTGCCTCGCAGGAGGCGATTGACCTCCTAGAAGGCGGGGAAAATTCCCTAGCCGATAATATCCGCCGGGCTTTTTCTCCGATGAAAACCTTGAACCAGCTGGATAAAACAACCTCTTCCCTGGCCGAGACTCTGGCACAATTACAGGAAAATAGCGAAACTCTGCTAAGGGATTTAAAGGATTACGCCCTAAGCTTAAACTTCGAGCCATCGGAATCCGATGAAGTCAACCGCCTTTGCGATATATATGAAGGGATAAAGAAAAAATACGGGCCGTCGCTAATTGAGGCGAACAACTTTTTTGTTGAGGCCCAAAAGAAATATGATCTCTTATCCAATATCGAAGAAAACGACCTTAACCTGAAAAAAAGCCTTAAATCCAAGGAACAAGAATTAAGGAAACTGGCCGACTCAATAACCAAGCTCCGGCAGAAACAAGCGCTTGGCCTAAAAGAAGTAATCGAAGATGAGCTGACCCAGCTCGGTATGCCGAACGTAAAATTTCAGGCGGAAATCGTAAACTCAGGATTCGGCCCTCTTGGCCAGGACAAGGCCTGTTTTTACCTGAGCCCCAACAAAGGAGAAGCGTTAAAACCATTGTCGGACATTGTTTCGTCAGGAGAAGCGGCGCGGGTCATGCTCGGGCTCAAAAAAGCTTTGATAAATGTCGATCCTATACCCGTTTTAATTTTCGATGAGATCGACGCTCAAATCGGCGGCCGGCTCGGGGCTGTTACGGGGAAGAAATTGCGCGAGATCTCCCGAAAGCGCCAGGTTATACTTATAACTCACCTGCCGCAAATTGCCTCTTTTGCCGATATCCATTTAAAAGTTTTGAAGAAAATAAAGAACGGGCGAACAATAACTACAGTCGAACCACTGGACAAGGGAGCAAAGGTCAAGGAATTGGCGCAAATGATGAGCGGGGATAAAGAAACCGAGATCGCTTTTAAACACGCTCAGGATATGCTAAACAAGGCGGAAAAGTAATTGCTTTCTCTTGATTTATAAGAAAAATTATGTTAATTTAACGGCTTAAATAATTGGTCATCCTGACCCCGCTTTGGCGGGGGAAGGATCTCGCATGAGATTCTTCACCCCGAAGGGGCTCAGAATGACGGGGAAAATAATTTCTCACACTCATTTAAGGAGTAAGAAAAATGAAAAGAATCGGAATCATCACCAGCGGGGGCGATTGCGGAGGGTTGAACGCGGTCGTAAAAGGCGCGGCGCAAATGGCCAGAAGCTTCGGCGCGACATGTCACGTTATACCGAACGGCTACGCCGGTTTGTATAATTTGATCGAATTCGATTCTCTCGTCGAACTTACCTTAGAACGCGTTGATTCGGTAAATGCCAATGCCGCGGGCTCGGAGGCCGGACATTCGAGGGTCAAGATCTCAAAGATCAAAGACGAAAAGAAATACGAGCGCATCAAAGCAGGGATGAAGAAATTCCAGCTCGACGGTTTGGTTATAAGCGGCGGCGATGACTCCGGAAGCGTCATGGTCGATTTATCCGAGAACGGCATTAAGTGTATCCACGCGCCTAAGACCATGGATTTGGACCTTCAGACCTATTCCGTCGGATTTGATTCCACGGTAAACAGGATCTCTACTTTCGCCGAGGACATAAAAACAACCGGCCGCACGCATAACCGGGTGATTGTCATGGAAGTTTTCGGCCGCTATGCCGGGCACACGGCTTTCCGCGCCGGAATAGCCTCCGACACCGACGCTATTTTGATCCCGGAAGTGCCTGTTGATTTTGATGTGCTTTACGAGCACTGTAAAAAGATATTCATTAACCGCGTTATGACCAGCGACGTGCGGGCCGGCACTTACCTGATAATCGTAGCCGAGGGCCTAAAAGACGCCTCCGGCAAAGAACTGGTCGACGAGAGCGCTCCGGTCGATGCCTTCGGCCATAAAAAACTTACCGGAGCCGGCAATTACGTCCAGAAAGAGCTTTCGAAGCGCTTCAAGGCCGACCCGGAAGTTAAAGAATTCATGAAGCAGTCGAAGATGTTTGTTGAAGGCCTCTATGAAGCTCCGGAAGTGCGTACCGTTGTCCCCGGGCATTTAGTCAGATGCGGGCATTCCTCCGTCTATGATGTCAATTTCGGCAAGGAAGTCGGCGCGGCCGCGGTCGCTCTTTTGATCCAGGGAAAGACCGGTTTCACCGTTGTTGGTTTAAAAGACGGGAATATCAGGTATATCGACGCGAAAAAAGCCATTGTCCAGCGGCATGTCGACCTTCATCTGGTCAAGTTCCACGAACAGCTGGGCGTATGCTTCGGAAGGAAAGTCGAGAAGATCGATATAAAAAGCGAGGAACACCAAGGGCCGGTCTCCAGGTATCTGTCGCTTTAATGCTAATGTCATTGCGAGGAGTCACGCCTTTAGGCGGACGACGAAGCAATCTGCTCCTTCCGTCATTCTGAGGAGCAAAGCACCGTCATTCTTAGGAGCAAAGCACCGTCATTCTGAGGAGCAAAGTACCGTCATTCTGAGGAGCAAAGCACCGTCATT
>JADFZM010000056.1:0-8437 GCA_015232535.1 Candidatus Omnitrophota bacterium | reverse complement strand
CATTCTGAGGAGCAAAGCACCGTCATTCTGAGGAGCGTTAGCGACGAAGAATCTCCTATATAATTAATTCGTTCAGAGATCCTTCGCTTGCGCTCAGGATGACGCATATTCCCTCGCGGGATCTTAGGGACCACTTTTTGGGCGCTGATTGCCCAATGATCTGTCATGATGATGAGCAAAGCACCGTCATTCTGAGGAGCAAAGCACCGTCATTCTGAGGAGCGTTAGCGACGAAGAATCTCCTAGATAATTAATTCTTTCAGAGATCCTTCGCTACGCTCGTGATGACTATACTCTTCGTCATTCTGAACGAAGTGAAGAATCTCATAATAGATCCTTCGCTACGCTCAGGATAACGGTCAGATTAACGCACTAACAGTAAATAGCGAGGAAAAAAGGACTAAATGCCCAAAGAAACACTTAAAAAGCTTTCCATCTTTGCCCTCCTTCTATTTTTCACAATCTCTGCCTTTTACATCCGCCTGGAAAACTTTAAAAAAAGCGAATACCGCTCGATCGATGAAGTCGTTTATTACCGGATGGCAAAGCAGATGCGGGATAATTTCTTCGACTATAATACTATTCCCTACGGCCTTGAGCTTGCCAAGCGCGGCCGTGATCTCCCGAAATATTTCTTCGAGCCGCTTTTTAAGCACCCTCCTGTTTACACCATTTTGGCCTCCTGTTCGGTTAAAGCCTTCGGCAATTCTATGGAGGCGTCTTTATGCCCTTCTTTACTTCTTGGGGTACTTCTCATCCCGCTTGTTTTTCTCATCGGGAATACTGTTTACGGCCTCGGGGTTGGTTTGTTAGCCGCGTTTTTCATGTGGCTGGACCCGATAACAACCATCTGTTCGCAGAAAGTTTGGATGGACACAACGATTGCTTTCTTAAATACCCTCACTGTCCTATTTTTTGTCATCGGACTAAAGAAAAATAATGGCTTGGCTTTTATCTTAAGCGGCGTTTCCTCCGGATTAGCGTTTAACACAAAATATTCGGGCGTGCTGATCACCTTCATAATAACAGCCTTTTGCCTGTTTTACGCCAGAGAGCTTTTTAAAAACAAAGCTTTCCTATTTAGCCTGGTCCTTCCCGTAATCATGCTCATCCCCTGGCTGTTATGGAATTATTCGGTTTACGGCATAGATTGCCTAATACTAAACGATGAAGCCAGATCACTTATAAATCTGTTTCCTCCTAAACTTATTAGCCTTATCATTATCGTTACGCTCTTAATACTTTTATGCGTCTCTATACTCCGCAGGCTTAGCTTCTCCAGAAATAGCGCTCAAACACCGCCGCCTTCTTCGACAACAGCTGCCGGGGTAAGCTCAAGTAAAGATAATTTATTATCAATTTCCAGCCTAATTTTTGTTGTTGGGTTCTTAATGTTGCTCTTAGGGGAGCCGATAAGCAAAGGCTTCAACTTCTTTAAGTTTCCTGTTCACTCTTGGGCCTCCGGCGTTATTTCCGACGGTAACCCGTTGTTTTATTTCGGGCAAATGATTGAGTTCTCTCCCTTCTTTATTCTAGGTATCGTGATGATTCTGTTATTTCACAAAGAAGAAACTAAGGAGATGTCGTTTATTAGGTTGGCGGCGACCATCATTATTATCTTTTTTATCGCCTGGGGTAATTTTCAATCTAGGTATATACTTCCGGCCCTACCGCTTTTTATTATACTGTCTTCCAGCCTTTATGCTTCGATATTTAACCTTTGCGAAAAAATTGACTTTTTTATAATAAGGGCATTGTTGCGCGGGATCTTGTTTGCTTTCTTAATCTTAACTGTCGTCAAAATCCTGATAATTAACTTTCTCTTATCTTTCCCGAATAATTGTTGTTATTTTTAGAATTTATTTCACGTTTATAGGCTGTAATGTTATGCGGTTAGAGCTTTAATTGTTTCAAAATACTTGATGCTAATTGTTTCCCAAGAATAATTTCTTGAGACAAATTGCTGGGAATTCCTTCCTAATGACTCACACTCCTTGTCATTCTTCAAAATATTTAGTACCTTATTTGCAAATCCATTATAATCCCCCTCTCTCATTAAGAATCCGTTTTCTCCTTCGATTATAGCCTCACTGATTCCATCAACGTTTGTGGCAACAACAACCTTCCCGGCCGCCCCAGCTTCTAAAGCGACTATACCAAAGCCCTCCATGTCATCTTTTACGCGAATATTTGGGAGTATGAAAACATCAGACTTTTTGTAAATATGAATCAGGCCAGGATTGTCCATATTAATTTTGCCGCACAGAAATACATCTTTTTGTAAGCCTAGTTTGGCAATTAAATTCAATAGGTTATTTCTCAAAGGCCCCTCTCCTACTATTACATATACAATATCTTTGCGTACGGCTAAGATTTTAGGGAAAATATTCTCGATAAACGAATGAATCCCTTTCTTGGGAACTAGTCTTCCTACCGTTAATAAAATCTTTTTATTTCTTGTTATTTTCTCTAATAAACTTGAGCTTGACCCATCAGGAAGAGCATCTTCTTTAGAGGTAAAATCACTTGGGTCTATTCCGTTAGGAATAACAGTAATTTTATCTGGGGAGACTTTTCTTATAATACACTCTTCTCTAAGCTTACTACTCACACAAATAATTTTATCCATTCTGTTTAAAGAATAACAAAGCAATTTCTGGTAGATAGCTAAAGGGTAAGCAATATCTCTGCCGTGGATAGTAACGAGAACTGGTTTTTTTGTTATTAATTTTAGCAAATAACCAACCGGGCTTAATAATCCATCAGCTACATAAATGCATCTGATTGGTTTTACGAAGCATATAAATATTCCTGACAGTAAAGCATATATTAGGAAAAACGGTAGGACCATTTGACTTCCTCCCCAGGAAATCAAATAAAGCTTTATTCTAGCCTTAAGATGTTTTACCAGCTTAAAATTAAACCGCTGCATGCCCCCTACCGATGGAGGATATTTTCTTGTGATATATAGCAACATATGGACCTCTTTTTAGATATTAATCTTTAAGGCAGGGTGTATATTTAATTATATTGTCCACAGAAATTCCCCAATTATGCTCCTTTAAACTCTCTAAGCAATTTCTCGACATTTTGTCTCTTAAATCATCGTCCTTAAGAATCTTTGTTATTCCCTCTGCCAACGAATAAGCGTCATCAATCTTGACCAAAATCCCCAGATTTCCATCTTTTAACATCTTTCGCCTGTCTCCAATATCAGAGGTTACAACTGGTATACCTAAAGCTATACTCTCCGCATTTCTTATGCCATATCGGGCCTTGTTTGAAATGTGGTCTCTTACTGGATCGACGCTAATGTGTCCCAACCTTAAATAGTACTTTAAATCTTCTAAAGGCAATCTCCCAGTGAAAATAATACTATCTTTATCTATTCTTTCCGCCAAGGCCTTCATTTCATCAAAGGCATCTCCTCTTCCTGTAATTAGCAAGACCGCCTCGGGAATCTTTTTTTTGACCATAGGGAATGATTCAATAAGCAGATCAATAGCATGCCCAAAGTTTAGGCTTATTGAACCAAAATACAAAATCACTTTCTTATTCTCAAGGCAAAGCGCTTTCCTTAAATCATCTACTTTATTTTTGTCACAAATGTATAGCCTATCAAGATCAGCCTCATCCGGGATGTAAATAAATTTATCAGGATCATAGCCTAGTGATAAGAAATGCTCTTTAATAAAATAGGTGTTATGTGTTACCCTTTCTGATATCCTCGGCAGATTATTTTCAAAAAACCTGAAAACAAATCTTTGAAAAGGCGATAGCTTTGAAGATGAAGCCTCATAATCATCGCAATCTAAAAGAAGAGGTTTGTTTTTTATTAATTTGCAGACTAGGCTTGCAAATCCATTAACAGGCTGAGGAATGAAACAATAATATACATCGGTCTTTATAGATAAACTCTTCCATATCATTTTGAATATAGCAAGAAAAACAACAGACAACAGCTTCGCTATGCCGAAGTAATATTTCTTATTCCCGATTTTTAGTACCGACATCTGCCCGACATAGAAAACATTGATATTGTCTTGAGTAAAATATTTCGTTTTAAGTGTTTTATAGTCATGATGAAGCGCAACGCAATTAACATTAAATCCTCTTTTAACAAGCTCCTTTGCTATAGGGAAATACCTGCCTACGGCACTTGTTTCTTCTAAATCTCCGACAGTTAAAAAAGTGACTGTTTTCGGCATTTTATATTTTTTTCTTATAAATAAAGAAATCAGCGAATGAACCTTCTTGATACTTGCCTTTATCAGGGTATTTATTAGGAAAGTATTTAGCAAGCTCCCACTCGGGCAGATTAGAACTAACCCATTTTGAGAAAGCTCTGTGACGGACATGCATACCTTCACATCTTTTATCATCTTCAAAATCACTTGAATAAATAATAACGTTTTTGTTCGATGCCGCAAATAAAACATTCATATAGTTTTCGAATACTTTATCTTCAACCAAATGATAAATAACATCTAAAGATAAAGCTAAGTCTGCTGTTTGATTAGAATAATTAGCCATAATATCAAATACTTTAGTGGAATCTTCCTCAAAGAGCTTTTTGCATTTTCTTATAGCCTCATCACTAATATCAAAGCCAAAATATTTCGGATATTTTGACAACATTAGTTGGTTACCGTCCCCGCATCCAAACTCAATAACCGATTTCACTCCATGATCTATAACAAAGCTATTAATTACTTCTGCTTTAAATTCAGCGAGCTTGCCGTAGGAGCCGCTACCTGAGTTACCTCCAGAGTTGTATCTATTTTGCCAATACTTTTCTGAACCAGGGAAAGACCTCTCAATTAACCTGGAAAGTCTTAACTTTCTGTAAATAATATAAACGATGTCCCTAATTACTGGTATTTTCTTTATGAATTCTCTCATTCAATGCTTTTCTTTTATAGCAATAATATTAACTTTTCACACAGAAGCTATAGGTTTTTCTACCACCATAAAATATCCCAACGGAAAATGTGCGCTCGTTTTAGCTGATATTTTCATCACCAGCCTAGTTTTAACAAGAAAAGCCGAAATATTTTGCAATAAAATTGCCATTCCAGTACCGATAAAAGGAATAGCCTCAAAATGTTTAGCTAAAAAATCTGTCATTATTTCCGGAGAACCCCCAACTGCTTTAATAAGCAATATACCAAAACCTGCTGATTCAGCAAAGTATTTAAGGCCATATTCTGTATAGCGATAATAATCATACGGGGCCTCATGAATGCAATAATAAAAGGGTGTACTTATCAAGGCTTTCCCTCCCGGGGTTAATATCCTGATCATTTCTTTCATAAAACTTTCAGGACGGGATATATGCTCTAAAACATCAGATAAAATTATTGTGTCAAATGCGTTATCGTTAAATGGCAATTTTTCATTAAGATTGCACTGAATGTCCAAATGCTGGGTTTTGTGAACAGAATATTCCCAATCTACGCAAGTTACATTTGTAGCATAATTTTTATATGCAGCGTAAAGAGGCACTTTACCGCAGCCAAGATCTACAACTTTCCCTCGAACATACAAAGGGATATTAACACTGTAAAGATCCGCAAGGATATCCGCAATGAATCTTGAACTAATTCTTAATTGATTTGGATCTCTAGCCCCTATAAGCTTTCCATTAAGCAGGACAAATTTACTAGGAAACCATTGATCTTGATTTTGCATTGTAATTTTTTGGCTCTTTAGAATATACTTCTGAAATTAGTCGAATAAAATAGCTGATTAGGAAACCACTTCCTTATATAAATCAAGATATCGGCTTGAAATAAGCTCTGAGGAGAAATTACTCTCGCAGTTTATTCTCGCATTATTACTCAATTCTATATATCTTTCTTCCCCTTCCAAAATCCAAGAAATTCCATTAACTATTTCTTCAAGTTCAAAAGGTTTAGCCAAGTACCCATTTTCCGCATGCTTAACCATATCAGAAACTCCTCCGACATCAAAAGCGACAACAGGTGTTCCGCATGATAATGACTCCATGCACAAATATGGTAAATTTTCTTGTAATGATAATAACAACGTTATATCCGCAGAAGAATATAGGCTAATCATATCTAGTTCATTTCTTATTGTCCCAAAGAAATTTAGCTGGATCCCTTCGCAAATACGTTTCTCTCTCTTTTTAGTCCCAATAATTATGAATTCTATATTATCGATGCTTCTTTTTGATATTATTCGTAATAAATCTTTAAGAAACTGTAATCCCTTATTAAAATCTCTATCCAATCCCATCGCGCCCAATAAAACTAATTTTTTACTTCCCGAGAGGCCTAGCCTCTGTTTAGATAATTCTCTGCCGAGAGACCTATACAATGAAATATCTAATCCATTAGGAATAATCTTTACATCATAATTATAAAATAAGCTACTGGCTTTAACACAATTCGATAACCATTTGCTCGGAGTAACGATCTGAAGGCGTAATTTTTTATATGTTTTTGCCTTCCTCTGCCAAATCCAATTAGACAGGTCCTTTTCATTATCACTCCCTAATTCGGGACAAGCTCCGCAGGACTCTTTATATTTCGTGCATTCTGAAGGTAAATGACACCCCCCGGTAAAGGCCCATGAATCATGCAGCGTCCAAACAATAGGAGCTTTTATATTAAGAAGATCTTCGATTTTAATAAATCCTCTTGTAATCCAATTCAAATGAACAATATCAGGCGACAATTTATTAATCAGTTTACTCAGCTTAACTGGAATAATAGATGGAGAAAATATTATTTTCTTCCTATTTGGAAACATCAAAAGGGGCAATTTATCAACAAAAGACATTCCTTGTGACAATAATCCATTCAACAATCCATACGAAGGAATTACCCTTGTATCTTGGGATGTTTTATATCCCGTCAAAAACTTAACATCCGCCCCTTTTAATAACAAAGATTGAAAAAGCCTCTGACTCGCCTTCGCAGCCCCGCCTCGCGCTTCCAGAGAATTAAGTAAAAGTATTTTCATTTAAGAAACATCTCTATTGTGCTTTTAAATTCTAGGGGCTTCCAATCTCGAATTATTATTCTAGGGATCTGAAAAATATCAGTCCATCTGTGTACTGGCCAAAAAGAATTAATTACAGCCATATCAAACTCTAAGTCCCTAACAATCTTTACGCTATTTTTGTTATAGTCTACTTTAGCCCCGAATGGATAAGAAAAATATTTAATTTTCTTCCCGATAATTTCTTCTAAAATTATTTTCGATTTGCGGATGTCTTCAATTTGTTCTTTATAATTTAGCAATGATAGCGGCGTATGAGTATGTGTATGTGCCCCGATTAATGCGCTGGGAGACTGGCTTAATTTATTTACCTCTAACTTTGAAATCGGGCGGTTCTGCTGTCTAGTTTCATAAGAACATTCTGTCATTTTATAAAGCTGATCGAATATTTGCCTTCTTTCGTCAGGTTTATGCCCCTTAATAATACGATGCAGCAAAATATAAAGCTGGTCCCTGTCCTTTAAAGCAGACCTGTCAATGGAATTATTTTCCTTTCCATTAATTATATCAAAACAATCCGGAAGCTTTTCTTGCGTGGAAACAATTTGTTCTAGTTCATCCCACCAAAATTCTCGACCACTATCCATATATGAAGTAGTAATAAAAAATAACGCTTGTGCCCTAAGGCTCTCTAATATCGGGAGAGCTGTGTTATAATTATCGGCATAACCATCATCAAAAGTTATTAATATACTCCTGGGAGGGAATTTATATCTTCTATTCAATATATGACAAAATTCTTCCACGTTAATAAGATTGTAATGTTTTTTTAAATATTCAACCTGCCAATAAAAATTATCTGGCCTTACAACAAGTAAATGTCGGTCACAAAGCAGTTCTGCGACACGATGATAAAGCAGAACAAGTGCAGGCGGGTCAACCAAACCAGTAAAATATCTTATTGCCTTTCCACCCAAGTGATTAAATCTCTTTTTTATTCTCATTGTCTTTTATAAGCAAAGATATTAATTTGAAAATCAATATTTATACCTAACTTACAACTAAATGCCGGGCTTTTATCTCTACTGACCGGATAAAAATAATATCTAAAATTATTCTTTGAGAGGATATAAAGTATTTTATCTAATGCCTGCGGATACCCGATAAAACTGTGATATTCAATAAAGATGTTCTTAACTCTCCCAAGAACATCTTGACAATCTATTAACACTTCCGTCTCAGCCCCCTCAATATCAAGCTTTAAGAAGTCTATAAAAGTCTCTTTTTCAATTAAATCCTTGAGCCTTAATGTTTCTACAGCTATCGTTTTAGTTTTTAAATATATTGATCCTCCATCTCCCCCTTCCACTCCAAAACTAACATGTCCATCTTTATTCCAAACAGCTTTATTAACAATCATTGCCGTCCAAATTAGACGAAGTTAAAACTTAATTGCAAATTGCCTGGT
>JADFZM010000055.1 GCA_015232535.1 Candidatus Omnitrophota bacterium | reverse complement strand
CATACATCGCTTTATCTATTTGCTCGATCATTTCCTTCGGATTAGATATATTCTTAGACGGCCTACCACCTACCCCGATAGATACAGTCACATAAGGCGCCCTTTTTGTCGATTTCTTCACCTGAAGGTCAAAAATATCGCGCAATCTTGAAGCGGCTATTTTAGCGTTTTCGGCTGAAGTTTCAGGCAATATAACCATAAATTCATCTCCTCCGTAACGACCTACGACATCAACCTCCCTAAGATTCCTTCTGATTATTTTTGCCGTCCTTTTTAGAACCTGGTCGCCAACTTGATGGCCGTATTTATCATTGACCTTTTTAAAATCATCTAAATCTATCATCATACAGGAAAGATCCAGATGATACCTTTTAGCCCGGGCGAATTCATCTTCCAGACGATACCTTAAAGCATTCTGGTTTAGCACCATGGTAAGCCCGTCTGTTTGGGCCAAGCGCTTTAAATGCCTCTCATATTTCCTTTGGACCGATATATCTTCGAGAGTAACTATCACCCGCTTATAAGAATCCTTATAAACTTCCGGCAATGATAATTTCATGCGAACATCGTATGTTTTTCCATCAATGGTCCGGCTACGGAATTCGGTTTCAAAGGTATCCTTCCCTTCCAAAAGAGCGGTAAACTCATCGACAAGAACATTAAATACATGCTTGTGAATGGTTTTCCCTAGATTGCTTATCAGCTCGTCTTTACTCTTTGCCCCGTACAAGCGTAAGGCAGCGCGATTAACATCGAGGATTTTAAGGCTGCGAAATGTGTTATTCACAAGCTGAGGATGGG
The DNA here is from genome assembly GCA_015232535.1 of Candidatus Omnitrophota bacterium. GTDB lineage: Bacteria > Omnitrophota > Gorgyraeia > Zapsychrales > Zapsychraceae > JADFZM01. The sequence continues at coordinate 11,190 of JADFZM010000055.1, read as the reverse complement.
AGAGCAAAAAAGCGCGGATATCATCAACCTTAGCCTTCTCTACAGTTTTACGTAATTTAGCGAAAGCCGAGAAATCCTCTTCCCAAATAGCCACCGGGGAATATTCAAAGATTATGCCAAGCCTCTGTTGCTGGTAAAGCGAACTCGCCGAATCAATAATTGGCTTCTTTTGTTTGGGCATTTATAACCTTTCTTTTATACCGAATATTTCTTAAAAACAGGGATCTTTTCGATACGCAAAATATACTTCCCGCCGATCGAATAAAGCTCTTCAACCGTATACGGCTTATCCTTTAATATCTTTTTAATATCTTCAACATTGCCGTCTTTAAGAATCGCGTAAGTTATTTCTTGGGATGAAAGAAAATCTAGGATTTTATCTTTTGTATTTAAAAAGGGGATAGGATGCGGAGTATAAAATCCTTTACCGCCAATATCCATAACAGCGACGCTTCTATCGGTATAGTACCGCACTCCGCGGACATAGAACTTACTTGCTAAAACTACGCTCTTCGATTTATCTATTTCCTGAAACCGGTCACAAACGTCTTTACACGAAACCCAGGGCTCTAACTGCGGCCTGATCATAAGCAAAATAAATAAAAAAGCAAATGTTACCAAGGTGTGGGAGAAAATCAATGCCTGATACTTTCGGGCGATATTAAATATAAGCAGGATAGCCCCGATTATCGAAAATATGAGGCTTACAATATAAAAAGGCCCCTTATCTGGAAAAATCAGAGGGTATTTACCGGAGAAAAATATCACCACAAGAGAGCCGGCCAAGAAAACAAACGACAGTAAAAATCCAGAGATCTTGAAAGGCAACAAAAACTCCTTCTTATCGGCATTATCCAGAAACTTATCCAGATAAAAAGCGATAATTATAGCAATCGCCGGATAAACCGGGAAAATATAGCTGGATAATTTTGATTGCGCCGGCTGAACGAATATAAATACTCCGGCAATCCAAGCCAATAGAAAAAACAGCTCTTTTTTCTTTTCTATAATTAGTTCTTTAAAAAAATAATACCAGGCCGGCAATGACAAAAAAAGCCACGGGGTTACACCCGCGAACATAAGGCCGGGATAAAAATACCAGGTATTGATTTTTGGGTGCTCAGAAACAAACAAACGTTCAACGTGAACATTTTGCCAATAAATATCAATAAAGCTGGCCCCGTATAGTTTTATCATGTAAAGATGCCAGGGAACGGTCAACACGGCAAATAGTAAAATCGCCAAATAAAATATTTTATTCCGCAAGTAAAATCCGAAGCCCTTTGCATACAACAAAAATATGAACGCTGTGCCGAAAAGAAATGAAATTCCCAGTAATCCCTTAGTCAGGACAGCTAAAGAACAAAACACTGAAGACAATATTATACCCAACCCTCTTTTCCCGGGATCCTTATAAGAAAGATAAAAGAAGCCGATAGAGATTACTACAAGGATAGAAAACACCATGTCAGTTAACCCGGCTCTGGATAACGCTAAATAAATAAAACTAGAGGCTAAAATCAATCCTGATAAAAAAGACAGACGTTTTTTCCCAAACAAAAGCCACGATATAAAATAAGCCGCTATAACACCAAAAACAGCAAAAATAGCCGGCCAAAATCTTATAGCAAAAGGTGTAAGCCCAAACAATTTTATCGCTAAGACGAGCAGAAAATAAAATCCGATCGGTTTCTCAAATTGCGGGCTATCAAAGATCATCGGTACCAGCCAATTGTTATGGCGTATCATTTCTTTCGCGGTTTCGGCATAAAATACCTCATCGGGATGAGTAAGGCTAACCAGGTTATTCCCGAACATAAAAAGCACATAAGACAGCAATATAAGCAAAAGGATATTTATAAGATGACTTTCAAAGATAATCATGCGTTTATCCATTAAGCAGCTCCTCTACAGTTACAAATTTAAACCCGTTATGTTTTAGTGTTTTTGCCAGCAAACTAATCGCTTTTACGGTCTGGGTCCTGGCCCCTCCCTCTATCGAGAAAACATTCCCGCTGTCATGAAACAATATGATGTCGCCGTTTTTTACGTGTTTTTCGATATACTCAACAATTTTTTTATGATTAAAATTAACCCAGTCTTTTGAATTCAAAGACCATAAAACAACATGATACCCGAGCGATTTTACCTTTTCTTTAATCGTTTTTCTGATCCAAGCTTTAGGAGGCCGATAATATTTTGTAGTTACTCCGGTTGCTTCTTTTATAATTTGCTCGGCATACTTTATCTCTTCTTCTATTTCCCAGGGGTTGTAATAAAGAGTGACGCAGTGAGCAAAGCCGTGATTGCCTATCAAATGCCCTTCCTCGGCAACTTTCTTTGCCACTTCAGGGTATTTTTTGACATGATGGCCGATCATGAAAAATGTTGCTTTTATTCCTTCTCTTTTTAGCTCTGATAATATATTCTCCGTCCATACCGGGGATGGCCCGTCGTCAAAAGTAAGGGCGACCTTCTTCTGGTCTGTATTAACACGGTAAATCGTCCCGCGGCGGGTCAGTATAGCTTGGTCAAAGAAAACACAAAAAGCCGCGGCGAAAATAGCGGCTAATAGAATCATATAAATGAAAATAAGCATCGCTGCTTCTCTCTCTTAGACGGGAACTAGGTTAATAGCTTTCCTAAAATCTCAATATCTTTTTTTAAAACACCATATTTGTTAATATCATAAACCGCAACTGCCGGATGGAACAAAGGAAGAATGGTTTTCTCCCCATTCTCGGTTGAAGCCTTATACAACTTCCCATGAAGAGAACTTATCTTTTCTAAAGGAAGCCCGTATTTATTGAATATATACTCTGTAGAAAATTTACCCAAAGTGCAAATTATACTCGGAGCAATAATTTTTATCTGTAAATCCAAGCTGCCCTGACAGGCGGCTATCTCCCCGGGGAGAGGATTCCGGTTATCCGGCGGACGGCATTTCAAGATGTTACATAAATAAATCTGTTCCCGGGTTAGCCCTATTTCCCCTAAAAGCCTCGTGAATATATCACCGGCTCTTCCGACAAAAGGCTTTCCCTGTAAATCTTCATTAGCTCCCGGAGCCTCTCCTATGAACATAACCTCAGAATCGATATCGCCCTCTCCGGGGACAGACCTGGTCTTTGTTTTAGCTAAGGAGCACCTTTTGCATGAATCGATCTTCGCGATAAGAGCCGCTATTTTTCTTTGTTTTTCTAGCTTTTCCATGGGAAAACAGCTTTACATCGTTACTTCTTAGCCTTACCCTGATTAGCGACCGAAGCCATAGCTTGCGATATCTTCTCTTGATCGCCTAGGTAATAATGCTTTATCGGCTTTAAATTCTTATCTAGCTCGTATATTAGCGGGATACCGGTCGGAATATTAAGCTCGACGATTTCTTTATCCGGAATGTTATCAAGATGCTTGACTAAGGCCCGCAGGCTGTTTCCGTGCGCGGCAATAAGGACATTTTTACCCGATTTTATCGAGGGGGCGATGGTTTTATTCCAATAGGGGATAAACCTGGCCACCGTCGCTTTTAAATGCTCAGTCAAAGGTAGTTCTTGTTTGCTTAACTCGGCATACCTTCTGTCTTTTCCAGGATACCTCTCATCCTTCTCATCTAAAGCGGGCGGAAATATATCATAGCTTCTTCGCCAAACAAGCACTTGCTCCTCGCCATATTTAGCCGCCATCTCGGATTTATTTAATCCTTGCAATGCCCCATAGTGGCGCTCATTCAAACGCCAAGACCGGTAAACAGGGATCCACATCAAATCCATCTCGTCTAGGGCTAACCATAGAGTTCTTATTGCCCTTTTTAAGACTGAGGTATAAGCAACATCAAAAGCGAAGCCTTCCTTCTTTAGCACCCTTCCCGCCTCTTTAGCCTCACTAATACCTTTCTCTGACAAATCAACATCCGTCCATCCGGTAAATCTGTTCTCCTTATTCCATACGCTTTCGCCATGACGTAACAACACTACTTTAATTGATGACATATGAACCCTTTCTTCTAATAGATATATGAATAATTAATATGATTATAAAAAACAATAGGAAATTTGTACAGAAGTTTCTGGGAATGTTATCGGCTAAACTGGAGCGATTAACTGATAGGGGTGATACATTAAAACGTTTAATTTAACACCTGATACGGCCGCTTTTACTTTTTACTTTATTGAATGGTAAGTGTGTTACGAAGAATCCCGGCTTTTTGGGCATGTGATATTCCATCCAGGATTTAGAAAATCTCTCCAGCCATTCGGAAGACGCTTTTTCAAAGCCGATATCATATCCGTTCTTTTCACTTTGAATCCATTGATGCCGGCTAATCTCTTCCAAGACGCGCTTATCTTTCAACAGTTTTTTTACTTCCTGTTCACTCATCCGCATCTCCTTTTGGCTTATCAATTAAGAGTATAACACTCAATTTTGCTTTTTGTCAACTTATTATATAGCAATGCTTTATGGACCAGCTATAAATTTGTCGTCGGGCGAATTGAACGTTCGGATAAGATAAAAAGCGAAAAACAGGAAAATCAGAAATATCAAGCTTTATTCATCAATCGAATGCCACGAATAATCAAAGAGTAATTCCTTTATTACGGAAACGCTTCCTTCCAAAAATGATTGCCCCGCCCTCAATTCTCCATCATAATTCTCTCCGTAAAAATTATCCATTTTATATATCAGGCGGTCCCTTTCTTTTGAAGTAATACCTAAAGAATCAAACTCTCCATAAATATTTTGTTTTGTACTGACCATGACTTTGCATGTAAGCAAGGCCGATTCTAACAAGCCCTTTAAAGATTCCTTCCTTTGCTCGGAAAGTTTTTTATGCTCTCTTAAGAATAATTGCTGGTTAAAATCCTTTATTTTCTTTTCTCTGAGCGCTTTCTGTATCTGCTGAAGCAATTTTCTTTCCTCAACATTAAAAAATATCTGCTCATCGCACATTTTTATAAAAACATGAGCGACTTTCAGCATTAAGCCGTTATCCGGAATAAGATATTTTTTCATCATGTTTTTTGCTACACGCCATTTGACATTATCTAAAGTCAAATAATCTACAAGCTCCGATATTTTCTTAGCATCCAAAATATCCTGCGGCGAAACCACTTGGGAATTCTGGCTTCTTTCAACGCTGGATTTAATGCCTTCGAGAGAAGTTATAAAAGCCTTGGCAAAATCATATTTATTACCGTCAGGATTGTTCCTAATAAATTCGGACGGATTCTCCTTTAGCTCAAAAGAAAAAGCAAAAGGAATAACTGACATATACAAAAAAACAGCTGTTATAAACAATATTCTTAACTTCATAAAAATTAGCAAATCCTAAGTGGGTTCTCCGACAATTTTATCAAAATCCTTAACGGAAATAGCCGGGCAGGTTGAAAAAGATATTCCGGTCAATATCGCCAGCCCTAAAGAAGCTTTCATAGCCTTTTCGGTGTCGGGGATTTGAGCAATTATGATCAAATCGTAGTTACCTAGCAAAGCATAAATATTCTCTACTTTTCCACCCAACTCATTTATCAGATTAATCGCCTTTTCAGTCCTTTCTATGCTCATTTCCTTTAATGATTCAATAGAGTACCTGCCCATAAAAATGAACTTTTCCATTGTTCCCTCCTTTTTTACAAAACAAACATTTTACTAAATTTGATTATCATTTACCGCAAGATGCAATCATCCCTAAGATATATGGCATTGCCGTCTCTACCCTTAGTATCCTTTCCCCGGCATTAAAAGGGATAAAACCCGCTGAAACAAAAGATTCAATTTCTTTATCAATGAATCCCCCCTCCGGACCTATCGCCAATGTTTTAATGCCTTCCTTCGACACTGCACCAAGAGCAGCTGCCTTTGGGTGCGCCAGATACCCTTTTCCATCTTTTATTATATTAGGCAATTTGCTTTTTACAAATGGTTTAAATAGTCTCTCAGTGTGTAGCTTAGGAAGGATTGTGTCCTTAGCTTGTTCCAGCCCAAGGATCATCTGTTCTTTTAAAGACTCTTTGCTGAGTGCCGGGCTATTCCAATAACTTTTTTCGACCCTCCAGGAATTTATCAAATAAATATCTTTTACACCGAGCGATGTGACTGAAGAAATTATCCTTCTTAATACAATAGGCCGCGGCAAGGCTAAAATAAGATTGATCGAAGACTCCTTAGGAGGATCATACTTAAAATTCACTTCCAAATCCACACTATCATTAGCTAAATTAGCGACAACACCAAAGCCGATCTTTCCGTTAATGATGCCGACCGTCAGCTCCTTGCCTTGTTGCGCCTTCAAAACATCTTTTATATGCAGAAATCTTCTCCCTCTTAATCTAACCGTTTTTGGCTTTATAAAGTCATCTGGGAAAATAAGGATAAGGTTCATGTAATTCCAAACTTTAACAAAGCACATAAAAAAGGGTGGCGCTTCAATTGCGCCACCCTTCATTTCTAAATCTTTTAATTACGCCTTACCGGCAGACCCTAAAACATTCGCGTTTTTGTGCTTATACATCTCAAACAAAGCTTGCCTCGCAGGTTCTAAATATTTTCGCGGATCGAAATCAGCCGGCTTCTCGGCAAAGTATTTCCTTATTGCCGCCGTCATCCACAATCTTCCGTCGGAATCAATGTTTACCTTGCAAACAGATGAGGTAGTGGCCCGCCTTAGCTGTTCTTCGGGGATGCCTATAGAATCCTTGAGCTTTCCTCCGTTGTCATTTATAAGCTTCACCGCGTCCGCCGGCACGGATGATGCGCCGTGCAATACTATCGGGAACCCGGGCAGTTTTCTTTCGACCTCTTCGAGGATATCAAACCTTAAAGGAGGCGGTATCAAAACCCCGTCATTGTTCTTCGTGCATTGCTCCGGCTTGAATTTGTTCGCCCCATGCGAAGTACCGATTGAAATCGCCAGCGAATCGACTCCCGTTTTACCCACAAAATCCTGTACTTCCTCCGGCTTAGTATAAGTTGTGTGGTCCGAAGAAACATGCTCTTCGATCCCAGCCAATACACCCAATTCCCCCTCGACCGTGACATCATGCTTGTGGGCGTATTCGACAACCTGCTTGGTCAAAGCCACGTTCTGCTCATAGGAAAAATGCGATCCGTCGATCATAACCGAGGAAAACCCGCTGTCGACACATGATTTACACAATTCAAAACTATCACCGTGGTCAAGATGCAAAGCTATTGGGATCTCTTTTAAATTTCTTTCCTTAGCATGGTCTTTCATCATTTCTACAGCCCCTTGCCCTAAATACCTCAATAAGGTCTGGTCGGCATATTTTCTCGCTCCTTTGGAAACCTGAAGTATTACTGGAGCCTGGGTATCCAAACATGCGCTTATAATAGCCTGCAGCTGTTCCATATTATTAAAGTTAAAAGCACCTACGGCATATTTACCGTCCATTGCTTTCTTGAACATTTCTTTGGTGTTTACAAATCCCAGCTGTTTATAAGAATACATTTTTATCATCTCCTTCGTAGTTAACGAACACCTGCGCCATTCCTCTCAAGCGCAGGGTGTAAGTAGTTGCGAACACCTGCGCCATTCCTCTCAAGCGCAGGGTGTAAGTAGTTGCGAACACCTGCGCCATTCCTCTCAAGCGCAGGGTGTAAGTAGTTGTGAACACCTGCGCCATTCCTCTCAAGCGCAGGGTGTAAGTAGTTGTGAACACCTGCGCCATTCCTCTCAAGCGCATGGTGTAAGTAGTTGTGAACACCTGCGCCCTACATCTCAGCGCAGGGTGTAAATTAAATTATGTTGAGATTTCATTATATTTGTTTAACAAATAAAGTCCAGCATAAATTCTGGTTCCGACAAGAGAACCTTTTTCCCTTTTCATCCGCAGCCATTCCTCAACTTTTGAAAACGGGACCTCATGGACTTTGATCGACTCCCACTCATCACCCCCGCCATCCCCGATCCTTTTAAGGCCGGTTGCCAAAACTACACTCATCATATCCGAGCATATCCCGCTTGAGACCGGGCCGTCCATAAGCTCTATCATATTGCTAGCCAGATATCCGGTCTCCTCCAATAATTCCCTCTTTGCCGCCGCGAGTAAAGACTCCCGCCCTTTTTTCCTAGTATCATTAACCAGTCCCGCGGGGAACTCGACAACATTTTTTTGAACCGCCGGCCGGAATTGTTCAACAAAAAGAACCTTTTTTTGAGGAGTAAGGGCGAGGATAATCACCGCTCCCGAACAATTCACCCTCTCGACATATTCCCACTTTCCCCGACGGACAAAATTCAAATACTTACCTTTATGAAGTATTACTTTCTTGCTTTTTTTGTTATAAATATCTTTCATTATCCCTCACATTAACCCAAATTTTGCTTTACAACTAAAAGCGCGACAATTAGGCGCGCATAGAAAGATGCAAAATTTACTATAGTCGCTTTGCGGGGTACCTGATTTTACCTTGAATAAAATATTCAGAAGAAATCAGTGTATGCCGATTGTTCTAAATGTTTTTAATGGACCTCGGCGAACCCTGCAGAGTTCCGACTTTGTCGGAACGTCGCTGCCCTTCCCTTCGGCCCCGCATAATGCGGAGCCTCGCCGAAAAACGGCGGGGCGTGGTGGGCGGATTTTGTGTAGACCCGCGGGTGCGGGTCTAATGCAAAATCCGGGATTAAAAAGCCCACCTCTTTTAGAGGTGGGCGCGAAATTTAGTATTTGTTAAACACTATTTAGCTGTTTCCACCGGCTTAACCGGCACATCCTTAGTCATGGTAATAGTAGCTTCTTGGTTAGCTACTTCCCGTTCCAAGTTTTTACCGGTCCATTTCTTCAAAATGATCACATTTTCGAAAGAAAGCCTTACTTCTCCCCAATAATATACAGACAGCTTTCCATCCCCGCTCGCTTCAAAACCCTCGGTCGGTTCCTTATAATCCTTTATGACAAGATCTAAGGTCTTATAACCCGGAAGAAGTTGACCGGCCTCGAGATCCTTTCGTAATTTCTTAATATAATCGCTATAGGCAGGCTTATGGGAGAAATCATATTGCCATTTTCGGAAATATTTAAATTTATCAAATTCCAGTTTAATGTCATCATACTCATAAGTAACGGATTTATCCGCTTCGATTATATTCGGGGCATCCCCGTAAAGACTCGATACCTGGCTAAGCCGTGTTATTCCGACTTTTATAACACCGTCTAAGATGTCCTTCTTCATAAGTGATAAGGTTTCATCAGTAGCTAATTTTTTCTCCTGCGCATTGGTAAATACGGGCGAAATTAATAAAGTTACGAACATTATAACGCTCAATAAGATTTTCATTTTTCCTCCCCCGAATTTCAGGTATTTCCTAAATTTATGTAATCATTATAACACAATTGCGCAAACCAAAATAAAAAATTGAAATATTTTAACCTAAATACTCAACTATCGCTTTTCTAGAGCGCCTAAGCGATTTTTCAAAGAAGTCAAAACTTGCCCCCGCCGCCCGAAAGAGCTCAGGAAGGGGCCTTTCTCCGCCTAAAGCCAAGGCCCGCTTGTAGCTTTTTATAACAGCCGAATAATTCTTCCTGCTCTTTGCCCAAAGCTGTACTGCGCCTATCTGCGCGATACCGTATTCGATATAATAAAAAGGAACCTCAAAAATATGCAGCTGCTTATGCCACAAATAAGCATGCTCTTCATCCAATCCCGACCAGTCCACTTCCGAAACAGCAAAACGTTTTTTAATAGCTAGCCAAGCCTCTCTCCTCGCATTAGAATCATGAGTGGGGTTTTCATATATCCAATGCTGAAAGCAGTCAACAATAGCTATCCAGACAAGAAGAAAAACTATCTCCTCGATCATATAATAATTTGAGCGCTCCATATCCTTTTTATCGTAAAAAACCGACAAGAATTTGGACGCCAGCAATTCCATTGACATCGACGCCACCTCCGAAAACTCCAAAGGCGCGTGCCGGTAATGTAAAACAGGATTATTGCGGCAGGCAATAGAGTGAAAGGCATGGCCGGACTCATGCAAAAGGGTCATTAAATCGTCATCTAATCCAACCGCGTTCATAAAAATAAAAGGCCGCCTTGCCTCGTTTAAAGTCGACATGTATCCCCCGGGGGCTTTACCTTTTCGGCTCTCCAGATCAAGCATTCCGCTCTTTTCCATCTCCTTGAAATAGCCCTCTAAACCCTTATCCATTTTGTTGAATATTTTCCGGCATCCCGATATCAGCTCTTTAGAGTCCCGGAAAGGGCAAAGCGGAGGCCTGTTAAGAGGGTCCACCTGCAGGTCCCAAGGCCTTAAGGCTTCCAAGCCCATGTTACTCCTCCGCTTTTTATAAATCGATGAACAGACTGGCAGGATTATTTCCTCTACGGCTTGATGATATTTCTTGCAATCTTTTGGCGTGTAATCAAAACGATGCATGGCTTTCCATGTATATTGGGCATAATTCTCAAAACCTGTGTTTTTAGCTATTTTCGCCCTCAAAGAAACCATGCGGTTAAAAATATCTTCGAGCTTTTCTTTATCCGCTAAACGGCGCTTAGCTATTTCCCGCCAAGCATCTTCCCTTCTTTCCCGGTCAGGCTCAAACAGATATTTGTTCATCCGGGGAAGAGTGTGCTCCTCGCCTTTATAATGAACGCTCATGCCCCCGATAGTTTTCTGATATTCCTGTGACAATATATTAAGCTGTGTTTCGATAGGAATGTTTTCCCTTACAAAAATTTCAACGTCGGATTTAACGGTTTTATCATATAAAGCAAGGCGCTTGATCGCCCCGTATTTCTTAAACAAGGACAAATACTTCACATCCAGGTTGTTTTTATATTGTTTGGCCAACGGTTTTATTTTCTTTATGAATTCGGAATAGGATTTTGATTTAACCGCATCATCCGTATGACAGGTCATATCAATGTAAAGGACTGTTTCCGCCTGGTCCAATGCCGACTCAAGCTCAAAACGAAAAAATACCCATTTTCGCAAATCTTTCTCGGACTTTACTTCGGCTTGAAGCAATTTTTTCAGATAAAAAAGAACTTCGTCCTTTTTGCTCAGGTCCGAATCTTTCGATAAATATTCCCTTGGAGCATAGGGAAGGAAACCTTTGAGGCTCTTTTGCTTTTTAGGCAAATTATTCATCGGAGTTTGCCTTTCTGCGGCTAAAGGTTTTGTCAAATAAATTGTGTAAATTGGGTTAAAGGTTTAACTTGCCATTT
>JADFZM010000054.1 GCA_015232535.1 Candidatus Omnitrophota bacterium | reverse complement strand
TCATTCTTACAGGCCCTTTGAGATCACTTCTCTGAATATATCGATTCCCCGGTCATCCGAGTATTCATCATATTCCCTTAACAAAGACTCAGGAATTTCTTTAAGCGGATCTTCCTTGCCAGCAATGATTGATGAAATCATGTTTCGTAATTTTAGAGGATCGTCAAAAACAATCCTGCCTTTGAACCGCTCCTTCAACGGATGGTCATATCCGGCCTCATCAAAATACAAGCCCGTAATTCCGCAAATAATTGCTATTGTTGCCGAGCTCGTCATCCCCTCGGTAATAACTATATCCGCAACTCCGATCGCCTCGATAAATGAAAACCTCTTCTCATCGATGATATGCACATTGGAGAGTTTCTTCATTTTTTCGCTTAACTCAGCGAATATGCTATAAAGTTCCGGCTCCAAGCTATTAGGCATTTGGGGGTTTTTTGTTTTTATGATTATCTCACAGCCAGGGTTGTCAAGCGCGCAATGATAAGCTAGTTCCCAGAAATTCACATAGTGCCTGGATGTCATTCGGCAAAGAGCGGAAAAACTTTCGTCAAAGAAAGATATTATTTTCTTCCCGGCAGATACACCCATCTGCGTCAAAATCGTACTCTTATCTCTTGCAACATTTTTAATGAACCTTTTAAACACGTAGCCGCTCGATAAGGTTTCAACATTCAAACCGTCTAAATGTATTTTTCCCCAGCCTAAAAACTTATCGCATCCCATATGCGATAAAAAAGGCCGATGGTCTTTATATGAAACATCCGACCAGTGCATCAGATAATACCGACTATTGTAATTCTCGCATATTATCGACTCGGCAATATGGCTAGTCGAGAAAAACATATGGCCCAAAGTAGAGGTAAACCGATAATGCGAAAATACTTTCTCGTAAGGAATCGCACTGATAGAAAACGACAAAAACGCGCTCCTATAAAACGAGAAATTATTTGACCCCAAATAACTCAAAAGATAAGCGGTTGAAAAGAATACATATTTCGGCATTATGCGCAAGATAAAAGACTTAAGCCCGATAGAAAGCTTCTTTATGTCAAAATGTGAATAAGGCGACTTTCGCGCGTCATCATATGCTTTTCTTCGGTAGAAATCATTCTTTGAAATCCCCCAGGAAAATAAAAGCAGGTCGTCATTTCTTATTTTTTCACCATCCACCAGGAAATCATCATGAAAATATGCCCCGCCAGTATCATACAACCCCCATAATCCCTCCCGTAGAAGCTTGAACTGCTTTATCCCTTTACTTAATTTGAAGCCGCTTTTAAGCGATAAAGCCGCTTGTATAAAGATATTCACAAATATTTGCAGGAATCCTACAAACATGCTTCGCTTTTTCCAAACAATCCTGGGATCCCTGCCGGTAGCTCTAAAATAATAATCGGCCACATAACAATTAATTTCGTTCTCTTCCAAGGCAATTTCTTTTATTTTTCCTCCGACCGATTGATTGGCCAGAACCCCTGCCAAACAAAAGATGTATTGCAAAATAAAACGCTTATAAAATTTTGTAAACTTCCCCGTATCAAATAATTTGTTTATACTTCGGATGAAAGGGTCCGCTTCAAAGCTTTTTGTAAGAATATATTTCTCGCCCTCTATCCAGATATCATAATTCAATAAGTCCAGTAGAGTTTTGTCAAGGCTCCCGGGAATAATACCATCGTCGGGAGAAGCTTCAACAACCCGAAGGACGTCTCCGATCAAATAATCTTTTAATTTATCTTTTATAGCACTCATGCGTATTTCAGTATAGCGATCAACTTTCGGACAATGGATTTTACTTCAGATGGAGCAAGCCCGGGATACAGCGGCAGGCTAAAAGCTCTTTTATAATAATCTTCGGCCCTTGGACAAAGCCCCATTTTATAACCCATTTTTTGATAAAAAGGGTGGAAATAAACCGGGATATAATGAACCTGCACCCCGATTCCTTCCTTTCGTAAAGAATCAAACACTGCCTTCCTTTTTCCTAAAGGATTAACTGATTTTTTAATTCTTACCGGATAAATATGCCATGCAGATTTCTTTCCCGATGGTTCAGGCGGCAAAACAATATTCTCGACGGCGCTCAAATACTGAGAATAAGTTTGCGCTAATTCTCTTCTTTCCTTAACAAACAGCTCGGCTTTTTTAAGTTGGCTGATCCCCAAAGCGCTTTGAACGTCAGTAAGACGGTAATTAAAACCCAAGTCTCGCATCTCGTAATACCATAAGCCCTTGGCTGCAGTCTTTTTGTCCTTATAAATTCCGTGCGCCCTTAGAGCCAAGAGCCTTTCGTAAAGCTTCTTATTATTGGTAGCTACTGCCCCGCCTTCACCAGTCGTAATCAGCTTTACCGGATGAAAACTGAATATTGTCATGTCAGAGTGTTGGCCGTTTCCGACTTTAAACCATTGTTTTCCTATTTTATATTCAGCTCCCAAAGAGTGCGCCGCATCCTGGATAACTGTCAAATTTTTCTTTGATGCTATCTCGGAAATTCGTTGATAGTCGCAAGGCAACCCGGCAAAATCAACCGGAATTATGGCTTTTGTTTTCTTGGTAATTGCATTTTCGAGCAAATCAGGGTCAATGTTCAAAGTAAGCGGATCAATATCGGTAAATTTAGGAACACCCTGGCAGTAAAGAACACAATTCGCCGACGCGGCAAAAGTTAACGGGCTGGTAATAACTTCATCACCATTTTCTATTCCGGCGGCAAGGCAGGCTAAATGTAAAGCAGCTGTTCCGCTGCTGAGTGCAACAACATATTTTGCCCCGCAAAAAGAGGCCAAGGTGTCTTCGAATTCTTTAACCTTCGGCCCCTGCGTCACAAAATCCGATCGAAGGACAGAAACCACTTCCTTGATGTCTCTCTCGTCTATCGATTGCCTGCCGTATGGAATATATTTCATAGTGTTTTGATCATATTTTTTAGCTCAGATATGCTTAATTTCTTAGGGTTGGTCAAACTTGAATACTCAAAACCCTCTTTCAAATCTTTGCAATTAGTATGATGATTTTCATCCCACCAGTTGAACGCCGGCTGAATAATATAACAATCCTCCAGCTCTTTGGTGTTTCGGGCGTCGTCTTTGGATATCATTACCTCATGCATTTTTTCTCCCGGCCGGATCCCGACAACTTTTGTTTTGCATTCAGGGGCTATCGCTTTTGCCAAATCAATGATAGTCATGCTTGGAATTTTGGGCACAAATATTTCCCCGCCGTACATCCGCTCAAAACTTTTGATCACAAAGCGTACTCCTTGCTCCAAGGTTATCCAAAATCGGGTCATCTCGGGATGGGTCACGGGAATTATACCCTTCTCCTTTTCCTTTAAAAAGAACGGGATCACGCTTCCCCTGCTTCCAACTACATTTCCGTAACGCACAACGCTAAACCTTGTCCCCGATTTTCCCGAATAAGAATTTCCGGCAATAAAAAGTTTATCCGAGCAAAGCTTAGTCGCGCCGTAAAGATTTATCGGGTTACAGGCCTTATCGGTACTAAGCGCTATGACCTTTTTTACTTTCATCTCAATTGCCGCTTCGATAATGTTCATCGCGCCGATAATATTGGTCTTAACCGCCTCGGTCGGATTATATTCCATCGCCGGAACCTGTTTTAAGGCGGCGGCGTGAACTATAAAATCAACCCCGTTAAGCGCCATCCTTAAGCGGTCCTTATCCCGGACATCTCCGATAAAAAACCTTATGCGGTCTTGATGGTTTATCTCAAATTCGAAATGATTTTGCATATCGAATTGTTTAGCCTCATCCCGGCTATAAATTATCAATTTCTTTATTTTATTTTCCCTCAAAACAATTTCTGAAAACTTGCGGCCGAATGAGCCAGTCCCACCGGTCAAGAGCACTGTTTTTCCGTCAAATAAGTTTTTCAAGTTATTCCTCCCATTAGATTTTTTTATATATAAGATCTTTTCCCCTCACCACACTGCAAAACTTATATTTCTGCTGGCCTAAATTAATCCCCTTTACAATCGAGTTAAATATCAAATCTACGTCATTATGCCCTAAGCTGGATCGGATAAAGGTTGTCGCCGAAAAACGGGGATTAATTTCAAAGATATAGAATTTACCATTTAAATATCTCCCCTGAATATTTAGCGGACCTATGGAATTTAAGGCTTCGGCCACATTTTCGCCGAATTTCCTAATTGCCTTAAAATCTCCGCTTACCCCCTGAGAGATCCCGGTCGATACAATTAAATAATCGCTTTTTATCCTATTTTTATATCGGTTTGGGACTCTCATCTTCACCGAAGTCGGATCAGTCAGATCCCGCCTTAAGGCAAAACTGCTTATTATTTTGGCATTTGTATCGGACATTATCCCGAGGGTAAATTCACCCTCCGGCGCATCAATGTATTCCTGGGCGATAAAAGACGATGTATTTCCTTTGGCGTTCTTATAAAACACGTTCCAATCGCTTATGTCCTGAACAAGGCTTGTATTACTCGACCCGCCGTGTTCCGTATTCGGCTTTATAATGAACGGATACTTCATCTCATTAAGTATATGCTTTACAACTTCTTTATCCGATGACTTCTTGGGGTTAAAAGCAACGGTTAAGGGAAAAGTAAAATTATACTTTCTTAAGAATTCTACTGTTTTATTTTTATCCAAGCATGTGTCAATTACTTCGGCAGAATTAATTAAGATCCTTACTCCCATCATCTCTAATGTTTTTCTTTCCCTAGAAATGATCTTTAGCTCAGGGTCTGAGCCAGGGATAAGAACATCAATGCCTTCTTTTCGGATTATTTTCTTTACGGTTTCCATATATTTTTCGGATAACGAAGCAAATGGCTGCAAGTAAAACTTTTCATTTAGATGATTCCCGTAGGAAAACTCACGGATATCAGTCACCGCGATTTTCTTATGAAGGCTTGTCAGCTTTAAGCTGTGATAAATCTCGGTCCCGGTGTTGCGGCCGTTAACCGGGGTTATTAGGAAATTGTATTTTTTCATTTTAAAACCGATTCAAAATACGAGTTTATTATTAAACTTATTTCCTCTGCATCTTTTAAGCTTGTTTCTTTCCCGACCCACAAATTCAATATTTCCTTTTCCTGCCTATAGCTAACAGGGAATTTATTTTCAGTATCTAGGGAAAAGTATTTATCCGCCGCCTCAAAATATTTAGTTGCCTTTATCCTTTTTTCCTTTAAATGCTGTAAAAGTTCATCCCGCCTGCCTTTAACCAAGATATTAAAACGCCAATAAGTCGCATCATTATGGAAAAGCATGGGTTTTAAGGCATTATTCCTCAGGTGTTTCGAAAAAAGCTCTGCTTTTTTGGCCCTAAGTTGATTTTCTTTTTTTAAGTGAGTTAATCCCTTTTCAAGATTTAAGTAATAATCATCTTCTGCTTTGAGAGAAAAAAATAAAGCCTCATAACAAATATCCTTCTCGCTATCGTTCCATTTATAAAAATACGGATTGACGGCTAAAAGGCGCTTAAAGCTATCCAGCTTACTTTTAAATGTTTCAAGATCGTAGCTAGGCAAATCCTTCTGAAACCTTGTCATCTTTTCAAATACTAACCCATCATTAACTGCAACCATGCCGCCATAACCCAAATCAATATGTTTCCCGATCCCAAAACTCGTTATCGTGCAATCCGCTAAACTGCCGGCTATCTTTCCCCTATAGTTAGCGCCCATGGCTTGGGCAACATCCTCGATTACATCCCAATTCCTGGCACGGCAAATTCTTAAGAGCTTTTGATAATCCAAGATATTGCCGTATAGATGAGAGCCCAATACAGCCGCAACCTTGTTCAGTTTAAGCCTATCTAAGAGTTTCAAATCAATTAATCCGCTGTCCTCGATATCGACAAAATACGGCTTGTTCCCGCTTAAAGAAACGGTATAAGGAACAACTGTGCAAATATTGTTAGGGAGAATGATAAAATTATCCTTGTATCCTTTCGCTTTTAAATAAAGCCATAAACCGGAACAAGCCCGGCCGGTAATTAAAGCGTGTTTTTTGTCAAAATAGTCGGCTATTTTACCTTCTGTTTTTTCTTTTATATCTTTCAAATCAAATTCCTTAAACCCCTTTTACGTCGGAAAACAGATCCGACTCAAAAGCCTTTATCCTTTTATCATGAACATACTTAAAATATTCCTCAGAGTAAAACTTTTCCGCGATGAATAAAGGTAAATCTTTATTGGCAAAACCGCGTTTAAAATTAGTGATGCCTTTTTGCTTATCGGAGGCTACCCGATGGGGTTTGGAAGCTTCCGTCAAAACACCCAGCTCATATACAAGGCAGCCGTTCTCTTTTAGGAATATAGTCGCCGCTTTCTTCATCGCATGCGAAACACGCAAGTTTTCATAATTTTTGTCAACCGCAACAGCAAAATCAAAAGCATATTTCTTATAAAAGATCACGAACAAAAATCCGACAGCTTTTCTGTTTTCGGCTAAAGAGCATTTAAAAAGCACGCCTTTCCCCTTCTCAACGTTAGCGGCGATAAATTCAGCCTTTCCTTGGTGAAATTCCTGCGATGGGTCGTGAGATGAGACCTCTTTGTATTGTATTAATACTTCATCCGCAACCATGCTTCTAGAAATAGCTTCAATATTGATCGCTTGCTCGTTTGCCCGAATATACCTGGCATACCTTTCGCGAAAAGAAGAAAGCACGGAATTAATATCCGCCGATAGGTCAATAACCAATGTCCTCTCGGATATGTCCTGAAAATTAACAAAATTCACCAGCTCGTTCTTTTTTAGCGACTTTTCATAAGTGTCCTTTTGATGGAAAGATACGGAAAATACGGCACGGGCAACACCTTCTTCTTTAGCGATCAAATTAATGTTATCAATAATCGTTTGGTTAAGCATTTCCTTATCTTTACTATCGATATCGGATATTACGGCGGCAAAAGGTGTCGACCAACCCGAATAACTTATTTCCTTCCAAACCTTAGAGTCTTCGTATTTTTTTTCCCCGATAATGACAGGAACAACTGCTAGTATCTTTTCATTCTTAGTAACCATAAAGCTTTTTGTGTAATTATTCCAGGTGGGATGATTGTCTAAAATATATCTTTGAAAATCGGTAGTATGCCAAAACCAGGCATTATCGTATTTAAGGCAAAAATCATCCCAAGAATCTGGGTTGCTATCTGTTAAATATCTGATTTTATAATCTGCTCGCGTCATTCAACCACCGCATACGAAATCGCCGGTTCAAAATCAAACTTTTGGAGTTTCAAAGATGGTATTCCTAACTTTTTCGCCAAGGAAGGCACATTGTCCGTCAGCTTCCAGCTGCCGATATTATCAAAAGCAATAATCCCGCCCTTCGGCACCCGCGTAAGAAAATTATCAAGAGCGACTCTCGTAGGCTCAACTGCACCGAAATCCAGGTAAAGCATGCTCACTATCAAATGCCGATTGTCCTTGATATAAATCGGTATAGTTTTTACCGCGTCGCCTTTTACCAGTTCAACTTTAGGAATATGACCAATAGGCCGATTTGAGTCAAATAATTCAATAGCCTTTGAAATCTCCTCAAATGAATCTTGGGTCAAACCGCTCTCCCCAAGCTTATGCTTTTTCTTAGTCTTTTTAGACTTATCGACGGGAAAGGTATCAAATCCTATCACTTTTCTGGTATGATTATACGGCTCGAAAATAGAGCACCATTGTGCGAAAGACATTGTCCCGCGGGCATTCCAGACTCCGCATTCCACAATTGATCCGTGAACATTTAAGATCTTGCGAAAAAGCTCATAACGGGCCATGAATTTAGCCAAATGTATCCTGTCGACATACTTAGGAAAGTTGAAAACTTTCTTCCAACATTCCGCTTCATTGCCGTGGATAAAAGCTTTGAGCTCTTGGTAATATCTATCTTCTTTTCCCGGTATTTTGCTCAATGCCTTTCCTTTCCTGATAAACTGCCTCCGGAAGTGTCTTCGTAAGATTCTGGAAGCGATGGAGCCCCACGGGCTAAAGCCCGTGGTCCCCATCTTTTTGCCCTTTGGGTGACATCCTGAACCACTAACCATTCATCCGCGAACTAAAGCCCGTGGTCTTCGGGTTCATGGATAAAAGCAATTCTTTAAATATTTGACCCCAGTCCTTTATCGATTTAAGGGGGAAATTTTTAAGAAGATAATCCTTATCCCGGCCTTTTCCCAAAACCGCCGAATTTCTATTTCGCGACCTCTGTAGCTTGACAATTTCACCGTTTGATAGCCGCATCGAATCGGCATATCCGCATATACGGCAAAAAACGCTTCCGTATGCTTCTTCCATCTTCCCTTCTATCATTGCTTTTTTGAATTCCTGGTAAGCCTTTCCCTTTAGAATGTCGGCATAATTTTCCCTTGAGATATCTCCGATAGGGCATTCGGAATCATAATCATAAATACATTGCGAAACAGAACCGTCCCAATGAATGATAGGCGGGCTGTTTAAACAGCATTGGCTAAAAACGATAGCGCCCTCGGGGACTTTTATCTCCTCATCATGCTGGGCATTTTTCTTATTTAATATATCGCGATAATTTTGCGCCTCGTAAGTAACAACAATCTCAACCGGAAAACGGCTCCATAATTCCTCGAGGCGTTTTATTAAATGTTCGGTTGTCTTACAATGAAGAAGATGAAAAGAAATCCTGAATTTCCTATCTTCACGCAAAAGCATCAAAATATTTTCTAATGCCTGATCGAAGCGGTCTTTGCCGTGTATTTCCTTATAAGAATCCCGGTCCCATCCGTAAAAAGAGAGCTTCAACTCATCCAAAGGAGATGCAATTAAAGCTTTCCGCTTCTTCTCGTCGAGCAATACAGCATTAGTGACCAAATCGACTTTAAAGCCCTTGCCTTTAACCAACTGAATTATCTCGAAAATCTTCGAATGCATCAAAGGCTCACCTTGCCCGATCAATTGGATTAAAAGGTCTTCAGCCGGAGTAAATATCTTAGCGAAATCATCAAGGCTTTTCCTTACAACATCAAGCGATATGAAGCCTTGCCGTTTTTTAGCGATCGAATTACAGCACATAAAACAATTTAAACAACAATGATTTGTCGTTTCAATATTTACCTGATACTTAGGCGCTGGAAAGAATCTTTTCATAGCTATTCAATTACCGCATAAGAAAACTTTGGCTCAAACGGTATCCTCTCTAACTTTAAGGATGAAATTCCAAGTTTTTCCGCAACAGCCATACTTTCCCCTTTTCTCCTAGGGCTGTTTAACTCGTCAAACATAATAATTCCTCCCTTTGGCATAAGGGGAACAAAATGTTTAATAGCAGCGACAGTTGGTTCGTATAAATCAAAATCGGGCAAGAGTAAATCATAATCAATATGCAATAAAGAGACTATTAGATGCGGATTGCCCTTGATATATTTCGGTAGTATAGTAGTAGCACTTCCCTCTAAGACCTCTACTTTCTTTACATGGCCTATAGGCCTATTGCGGTCATACAGGGCTATCAACTCATGCAATTCAGAATCCTGGTATTTACGCGGCGACAGGTTGAACCCGATAATTTTTCTGACATAATTGTAGGGTTCCAAAATCGCACTACATTGCGCCCAAGTCATAAGAGCATTTCCTCCCCATGTACCAAACTCAATTACCGAACCGTGTATATTGACTATTTTCTTAAATATTTCATATCGAGCTAAAAATACAGACAAATGCTGCCTGTCAATATACTTAGGGAAAGTCATGACTTTCTTCCAAGTTTCAGCTTTGCTTTCAATCACAAATTTCTGTAAATCTTCATAATATTTACCCTCATTGTTAGGAACATTTTCCATAATTCACTCCATTTAAGTTTTGCTAAGGTTCATTTTATAATGGCATATGAAATTTCCGGCTCAAAAGGAACCCTTTTAAGTTCCAAATTCTTGACGCCGATCTCCTGCATCATAGCGATAGTCTCTCCGGGGCACCTCACTTGACTTAATTCATCAAAAACAATAACCGCTCCTTTTGGCATAAGCGGCATAAAACTCTGTATCGCGACTTTTGTCGGCTCAAAAAGGTCGAAATCCAAATAAAGAAGGCTGACGATCAGCTGAGGGTTTTTCTTGACGTATTCTGGAATAGTTTTTACTGCATCTCCTTTGACCAACTCCACCTTCGAAACATGCCCGATAGGTCGGTTAAGATCAAAAAGCTCGATTGCCTTTAAAAGACCTTCGAAAGACTGGCACTTGAATTGGCCGACGGACAAATATTTCTTATCGCGGCTAAGCTCATCTTCTTCTTTTAAAGACGGAAAACCCTCGAATGTATCAAATCCGATTATTTTACGGACATAATTGTAGGGCTCCAATATGGCGCACAATTGGGCAAATAGCATCAATCCTCCGCCGTTCCACACTCCGCATTCGATTATTGAACCGTGCACATTGATTATTTGCTTAAAAATATCATAGCGGGCAAAATATTTAGTAAGCCTTTGCCGGTCTATATAATTCGGGAAATTGGAAACCATGTTCCACGCCTCTTTTTTATTGGCGGTAACAAACGCCTTAATCTCGTCGTAATATTCAACCTCTTTCTTAGGAATATGGCTCATCATCTTCTCCTTTTTGCTTAATTCTTTTATTTTGCTTTAAGCTTGTATTGCATCAAATTGTCTATTAAATGCGCTCCGTAATTAGCCAAAATTATTTTCTCAATAGCTAATATCGGCTTACTCTTATATTCAAATTTTTCCATAACGCCTTTTAACCTTTCAAAATCCTTCTCGGGATAATAGAGCACAACTTCTCTTAAATCCTTCCCGCTGAAATTAAGCGCCTCAGCTAAAATCTCGGCTAGGTCACCCTTTACCTTGATCGTTTCTTCCGAAGGAATGCCTTTATCTGAGAAATCTTGGAACTTTATCCAAAGCTTATCGATCAATTCGACACCAATCTTGATTTGCGATAATACTTTTTCTTTCACCTGCGACGTTTTCTTCTTGTTGTCATTCTCGAATAGTGCAATGGCACTTAACTTCAAGCATTGCATAAAAGAATCGCGAAGGTTATTATCGTAGATCAATGTGGCAAAATATTTAGTGTTTAGCCGCCGCTGGCCGTGAATTAAACGCTCAAAAGCCTCATCTGTTTTATAATGCTCTTCTGCCGTTCTTATCGACGGGAACCACTCCTCTTTGCTATCCTTATAAAAATTATTTATCATCTTATCTAAAGGCGGAAAATTGTGGGCCTGGCGGCTTAAGAATTCATCGATAAAATCAGCCGGATTTTTGCCTAAACGCATCAAAAGGTCAAATAAAACCTTCAGGAATCCCATATTATAACCGAACCAGATCATCCAATAAAAAACCCTTATAAAATGATAATCTTCAACCGTCAATTTCTTGGTAGATATCACATTCTCTTCAAATTCAATTATTCTTTTGCCGTTATAAACACCGAGCAGGCCTGAAACAGGCCGGAAACCGGTCTCGATTTTGTATTTCTTTCGGTAATCGCTTCCGGCTATCTCGCTCGAGGGCAATAGCCGCAAGGCAAAACCCTCAATATGGTCAAACCCGTATTTAAAAGCCTTTCTAAAATCGCTGATATGGATCTCTTTATCGGCTTGCGGCAATCCCATGATAAGGTCGATCTTAACGGGGATCTTTTCGCTCTTAAAATATTTAATAGACCGCTTTATGATGTCATCGTCAATATTCCGGCGGTTGATCGCCTTTAACACGCCATTATCCAGGCTTTGAATGCCGATCAATGTTGTGCGGCACATCGGGCTTAATACTTTTGCGATCTCAAGAACCCTTTCGCGGTTTCCTTTTGAGGCAAAATAAACCAATCTTATGTCTTTTTTCTCGAGAAGTTTCCTTAATCTCTGGGCGATTAATAGGTCGCGCTCCAATATCCCGAAGTTAGCATCGACGATAAACCAAACCTTGCTTTGTCCGCGATCAAGCGCATATTCAAATTCCTCCATAACCCTCTCTAGGGGGAAAACTATAAGTTTCC
>JADFZM010000053.1:8295-12189 GCA_015232535.1 Candidatus Omnitrophota bacterium | reverse complement strand
TAAAGCGGTTATTGATATATCCAGTGATTCCAAGATGACCTCCGCGGAAATAAAGCGCGTTCGCGAATTAGGCCGCCTTGGGGCAAGCACGAGGGGCGAACAAAGAAAGATATTCGAATCGGTCATGGACGGGATGCAGGCTTCCTCGCAGATAGGCAAAGTCCTGCAGGTATCCCGGCTGCAAGGCAAAGAGGCGGAAGAGAAGCTTGAAAAAAGCATTAACGGCTATTTAAGGGAGCTGGATGAAACAAGGGCATTGAATGCTTACGAGCTAAAGAAACGAGGCGTATCAGTAGTAATTCCGGCGTATTCCGGAGACGGGTTTAAGAAATTCAGGATAGAAAATAGTTTTGGCGAATCAACCGCGAGGTTCGTTTCCCAGCGTATGCGCCAGGTAATCGATTATCAGACCGCGGCCAGGACTACCACCGGAATTCCTTTGATTTTTGTGCACGAACCAAAAAAGGACGATGAAGACCAGTTAGATTTTGTGGAAGGGTTTGCCGAAGATAATATTGTTCTCGAAGATATATCCTTAAAATTAGGCGACCGGGTTGAGGACAAGGGCAAGCTGATGCCGGTTTACGAAGGGGATAATGTCACGAACCTAAAGGCGGTCATTTTCTCTTCCAATATCTACCCGGTATTAAATCAGAACGCCTTTTATGTGACGAACACGGAAGAGTCTTTTGATTCTCCTGTTATGATACGCCATCAATCCTATACGATCGAGAAAGACCGTAACAATCCTAAATATTTAGAGCCGCGGCCAGCTCATTATGTGCTCGAGGGGGAAAAAGACATTTTACGGCAGTTAGGCCTGGACTTAAAAGAAGCTAAGACAGTCAAAGACGAATACCAGCAGGATAAGCTTCAGGTCAGCGTGCCGGTATATGTTTATAAGTTGCTGGTTGAGTTTCCTCCGGCGAATGAGGGAGAAGGGCTATTTAATGAAGGCATCCTGGCCAATTTCCAAAATTACCAAAACAGCCGCAATGTGGTAACGAATAAATACGCTCCGATAAAAGATAATTACCAAGAAGATTTCGCCGTTTCTTTTAAGGTTTTCAAGGAGGATCTACAAAGAATTACTAAAGGCCCTCAGGGCCGGGAGTTGATCAGCCTCATCAGGTTAGCCAGTCATGAATATTTTGTTTACGCCGTTATCAGCCGCCGTATGGATGTTTTAAGGGAACTAGCCCCGATAGCCAATCTGAGAAAAGAAGTTGACCGCCCGAAAATGGACGCGGTTCTCCATGCGGCGGTTAAGCTTATGCGGAAAAACGGGATATCCCGCGATGAAATTGACCGCTTCCAGTCGGATATGCAAAGGATTATCGACATGGATCCGGTACTTTTAAGCGAGATGATTTCCTTGGCGGTTAGCGAGCCGGGAGTAGTTAAAGAGCTAAGCAAGCGCCCGAATGTGCTTAGGGAATTAGCCCCTATTATCGAGCAAGGGGTTTTGTCTGACCAAAGAAAACTCACAAATATCATCGAGAAGGCGACGAACGAATTAAAGTCCGAGGAGAGAGTATGGCGGGAGGAGAATTTAAAAGCCATGCGTTTCGCGCTCGAATATGTGACTCAGATGGAACAAAAGATGCTGGATTATGCCCCGAGCCTAAAAGGAAAGAAATCCGTATCAAAGGCTGATTGGCAAAAGGCGATGTTTGCTGTTTCCCAGACCCGTATGGTCATCGCCGAGATGTTAACGCCGGGCAATAAAAGGGTAAATTTCTATTTCAATTCGTCGACCAGCCGTGAAACTAACCGAGACCTCGACGAGTTCATGCGGCACCTTGTAGGAGGCGATGCAACGGAGGCCTTTAAGTTATTAAGTCAAGAGGAGAAAGAACATGTCCTGGCGGCGATAGAATATTTCAATCGTAATAAAACAGCTATCAACGAAGGTTTAAGGGTAAGGGTTCAGCATGAACTGCGCGGGAGGTTTACCGCCGCACATGCCGGCAGGTTTGGCGGTTTAAAGAACCTATTTATGGGACGGGATGTCTTCATCAATGACTTCTTCGAGCAAATTGGACGGGAGGATTTAGCGAAGAAATCCACCCAGGAACAGAGGGTCGCATATACGACCATTCACGAATCGCAAGGATTAACCAAGATCGCCGACCACAAAGTGCATGTGACGGATTTGAGGAATTGGGAGACATGGCTAAAGGAAATATCCTCGAGAACAGCGGATAAGTTTGAGTCCTCGGTTGTAACCGTAGCTTTTGCCGGCCTAAATATACCGCGGAGTGCTTTATCTGCCGCCGGCATCAGCGGCGAAGATTTAATTAATGTAAATAGCGGAATAGTATTCGATTCCAAGCGAATCCCAAAGGCTATTATTAAGGAAGGAAAGATAGCTAAAATTATTGACAATAGTTATGGAATGGAATTGCCGATTCAACATCCGTTAATAAAGGCCCGGGTAAAAGGGACAATTGACGCTAACGGATTGGTAACGGAAAAGCTGGTGGTTACCGGCCCTCGAGAACTTTTAGCCAAAGATGAAAGCCCCAATACGGCGCATGAAGGTATTATAAAGAAAATCAATCATCAGTGGGTGGAAGAATTAATCCGAGAAGTCAATAGGCAAGAAGGGCTCATTGAAGTCCGCGAAGTATACCGGGGCGATTATGATAATATGATCTCTTCTTTAGGAACTGCCAGCCGGCCTAAGGATAACATTGATTTAGGCGATATTGAACCCGATGAAGACGACGAAGACAAAAAAGACGGGTCGATGTTCGCCTCAAACGGACGGATGAAAAGGCATATCAAGGAATCTATTTTACATTTGGCCGATAGGGCCGTGGTTGCTATTCCCGGGCGAAAACCTTTCGAGGCCGGTCGGGGCTTATCCTGGAGTTACCGGGCGGTTCCTTTAAATATTTTACCTTTAAGAGGATCCTTTAGTGTTCCTTATTTGGCATTGCCTTGGACAAAGCCAAGGGAAGTGCCGTTATCTATAATCCCCGTATCTTTTGCTTCAAACATCAATTTGAATTTAGTTAATTTAAAGGCATTAGACCAAGTAACCCGAGCAACGGCTGTTTTATCCAGGGCAAGCGAGGAGAGGACTAATTATTTCAGCCGGCTATTTGATTTGCTGTATAAAATGTTCGGCTACCTCGATATAGTTATCGACAGGATGATTAAAATATCCAAGCAATTGAATCCTAATAGGACAATATTGTGTTTTGATTTGAAAAAAGAAATCGAAATAGCTAATCGGCCGGCAGTAAATGATAAAGGGTTAAGAAGCTTATCTCGGGCATACAATCCGGTATCTCAAAATACGAGTAAAAACTTTAGGCTCTCAGTAGCAGATGAAATCGGTTCGGTGGTTCAGATAAAGACTGATACTAACGGCCTTCCGCAGGATGCGGTATGGGAAAGTTATTATGTGAAGAAAATATCCAATCCCGACGATGCAATGTACGGGCAGGTATTCGAGAGATTGGTAAATAATTTTATGAACGCCGAACCGGGCTCGGACTGGGCGATATTCGCCGATGAGGTAAGAGCCGGCCGGACAAACCCTGTCTGGCAAAAGGTCTTGGCCGAAGTTGAGGCGAGAAAAGGCGCGAAGCCGACAGCCGGCGCGATTCCGCCCAAAGAAGAAGGGGCCGAGAAATTAGGGGCAATACCGCCTGTGGCCGGCCCGGTAGCAGTGAATAATGTTTCTGTCGCGGGAGTAGTTGCCCCGGGGAAAAAGAAGGAAGAAGAATTAAAAGTTCCGGAAGAAATTTCATTTTCTAATCCGAAAACTGTTAAAGGCAGAAATAAGGGTTCGTCGGTGGTTCAGATCAAGACTGATACTAACGGCCCGCCGCAGGATGTGGTATGGGAAAGTTATTATGTGAAGAAAATATCCAATCCCGA